>NZ_JBIVXJ010000002.1:0-298016 GCF_044769185.1 Pseudomonas sp. NPDC090592 | reverse complement strand
CTTGGAGCGGCTCGGCTTCAAGGCCTTCCCTCGATGATCAGTCGAGAACTTTCGCCTTTTGAGAGGCGAAAGTCGAGATACAAGGAGCGGCCTTGTGTCGCGAAAGGGCCGCAAAGCGGCCCCGACAATCTCAGGGCGCCAGTCGCTCCCGCAGCCATTGCCCATCAACCAAACGGTAATTCAGCCGGTCATGCAGGCGGCTCGCCCGACCCTGCCAGAACTCGATACGCTCAGGCAACAAACGATACCCCCCCCAATGCTCAGGGCAATGCGGCTGGGTATCGGAGAAGCGTGCTTCGGTAGCCTTGACCAGGCCCTCCAGCTCTTCACGACCAGCAATCACCCGACTCTGCGGCGACGCCCAGGCCCCCAGGCGGCTACCCAGCGGGCGCACCTGGTAGTAGTCGTCCGACTCCTTGGCCGTTACCTTTTCCACACGCCCTTCGATGCGCACCTGGCGCTCCAGCGCCGGCCAGAAGAACGTCATGGCGGCGAAGGGGTTGGCCTGCAGTTGCTGGCCCTTGGCGCTGTCGTAGTTGGTGAAGAAGGTAAAGCCCTGCTCATCGAGCCCCTTCAGCAACAGTACGCGACAGTGGGGACGGCCTTGGCCATCGACAGTGGCCAAG
Organism: Pseudomonas sp. NPDC090592; assembly: GCF_044769185.1. Classification (NCBI taxonomy): domain Bacteria; kingdom Pseudomonadati; phylum Pseudomonadota; class Gammaproteobacteria; order Pseudomonadales; family Pseudomonadaceae; genus Pseudomonas; species Pseudomonas sp. NPDC090592. The sequence goes on along the minus strand of NZ_JBIVXJ010000002.1, from coordinate 297,390 downwards.
GTCATGGCGTTGGCTTCTACCGGCGCCTGCTCGGTTGTCACCGCATCGGCAAACCATTGGTTGAACAGCGCAAACGGCTCCCCCGGGGCCTGGGCTTCAGCCAGGCCATCACGGGTGTAGTCGCGGCGCATATCGGCCAGGGATTGGGTCATTGCTGCGTTCCTTGACGATCAGTTGGTCTTCGCAGGGCTGTTGGCAGCTACTTTCTTGTCAGCGGTAGCTTTCTTGGCGGCGGGCTTGGCCGGCGCAGCTTTTTTCTTGGCCGCAGTCTTGGCTGGGGCCTTGGCTTTGGCTACCGGCTTTTTCACAGCAGCCTTGGCGGCCGGCTTGCTGTCGGTGGCCTTGGCCGCTGGCGCCTTGGCATCCTGCACCGCAACCATCGATGCCGGCACTGGCGCCGGGGCAGCCTGCTGGTACTTGGCCAGCAGTGCGACCATGGTGTTCTGCGGGGTCAGCAGCATTTCAACACGACGGTTCAAGGCACGACCTTCAGCACTGTCGTTGGCGGCACGCGGCATCACCGAGCCCATGCCCTTGAGGGTCAGGCGGTCACGCTGCAGGCCGCTAAGACGGAAAATTGCCGATACCGAAGCGGCACGCTCCAGGCTGAGTTTCTGATTGGCAGCAGCGACACCGCTGGTGTCGGCATGGCCGAGTACCAGTACGGCAGTCTTGGGGTCACCTTCGACCGCCTTGGCCACGCGGGTAATCGGGCCGAGGGTCATGGGCAGCAGCATGTTCGGACGATCGGGGTTGTACGAGCTGTCCACCGGCAGGGTTACCGCCAGCACATTGTCGCGACGCTCCAGCTCCAGCTTGCTGTCCTTGATCGCTTCGCGCAGCTTGGGTTCGTACTCGTCCAGCCAGGCCTGGGTAGCCTTCTGGTCGATCTTCGGCACGACCGGCCCTTTGGCTTGCTTGTCGTCGCCACCGAACGGCCACCACCAGCGGCTGGCACTTTCGGACTTGGCATCGGCTTTGGCCACGTTTTCAGTGACAGCTGCCTTCACTTCCTGCTCGGCAACCTTGTCCGAACCGAAAGGCCACCAGCTGGAGCCACCTTCCTTCGAACCGTCCGGGGAGTGGCTGGCGCAGCCCGTTACGGCGGTCAGGCACAGGGCGAGTGCTAAGGTTTTATGTGAAGACATCAGCGATACACCATGAAATTGAAAGAAATTTTGCCCACACACTTCAGGCGTTGGCATTGAGGATAGACAAAGGGGTGGGGCATTACCCGCATTACCCGATCAAAGGCAAGTGGCAAGAACGCGTACCAGTTTCTGTGCGCGTGGGTCCATGAGCACGTATGGGCCGAGCGTATTGACCACGAAACCGAAGGCCACATCGTGCTCAGGGTCGGCAAAACCCACCGAACCACCGGCACCAGGATGGCCAAACGCACGAGCACCGAGGCCAAAGGTGGCATTGGCCACGTCAGGCTGGTCGAGCATGCAGCCCAGGCCAAAACGGGTCTGGGTAAGCAAGGTACGGTCCTGACCGATGCTGTGCTCGCGGGTCAGTTCGTCGAGCAGTTCGGATTCCAGCAGGCTGCCTTCGAGCAAGCCGGCATAGAAGCCCGCCAGGCTGCGTGCATTGCCATGGCCATTGGCCGCTGGCTGCTGCATGCGCCGCCATTCGGGCTTGTTGGTGCTGGTCAGGATCGCCGGCGGGTTGGTGAAGGCACGGGTCGACAATGCCTCGGGTTCACGCATGGTCACTTGCAGCAAGCGCTGCGCTGCGGCGTCCCCGGGGTTACCTTTGCCACGGGCGATATGCGCCACGCGATAGAACTCTTCGTCTGCCAGGCCGACATGGAAGTCCAGCCCCAGCGGGCGCGCAGTACGCGCCACGATCGAGTCGCCAGGGCCACGGCCATCGGCGCGGCGGATCAGTTCGCCGATCAGCCAGCCGTAGGTAATGGCGGCATACCCGTGTTCGCTACCGGGTGTCCACCAGGGCGTTTCAGCCGCCAGGGCATCGACCATGGCCTGCCAGTCATACAGCGCTTCGGCTGGCAGCAGCTCACGGATGGCCGGCAAGCCGGCACGGTGGCTGAGCAATTGGCGCAAGGTGATCGACTGCTTGCCGGCCTGGGCGAACTCAGGCCAGTAATTGGCCACCGGGGCATCCAGGGCCAGCTTGCCCTCGCCTACCAGTTGCAGGGCGGTAACGGCGGTGAATGTCTTGGTACAGGAAAACAGGTTGGCGATAGTGTCGCTATGCCAGGCCTGCTGGCCATCCTTGTCAGCACTGCCGGCCCACAGGTCGACAACAGTTTCGCCACCGACCTGGATGCACAGCGCCGCGCCACGCTCCTGGGGATCATCGAACAGCGCAGCAAAGGCTTCGCGCACGGCTTCGAACTTCAGCTCATAGTGACCCTGGATCTGCACCCGCTGTACCCCGTACGACCATGTCCAAAAAAGGTGTGCATTGTTTCAGTAGTTGGGTGTTTTGCAAACTGGCTTGGGCCAAATGGTCGCGACGAACGGTAGCCTGTGCTCAGGGAGCCGGTTTTTCCAGCTGGGCGCGCAATTGCTCCATGGCCTGCAGGTTGCTCTTGCGCACGGCATCGACAAACCCCAGGTACGGCACATCGGTGATGGCTACCAGCCCGAGGTGCCCGTTCTCGCCGTCGAGCAGGCGGCCGCTGGCTGGCTGGTCGAGGTACTGGAACCAGTGCGCACCCACGATCATCGGCTGCGCCAGGGCTGCCTTGAGGAAGTTGCCGTAGGCCGGGCCACGGTCTTCTTCCCGCGCCAGCTCCAGTGGCCCCGGCCAGAACGGCCCGCGGTCACGCGAACCGAACTGGAACTCGGATACCAGCACCGGCTTGTCCAGCTCCGCAAGCCGGGCGAAGTCGTAGCCGTCCTGCGGCTTGAGGGTATAGAAGTTGAAGCTGAGCACATCGCAGAACTCGGCACAGGCCTTGACGGCCTCCGGCGTGCTGACCGCATAGCGGCCGCCGAGCAGCAGGTGATTGGGGGCATGCCACTTCAAGGAATCGGCAATGGTCTTGAAGTAGGTCTCGGCGAATACCTGTTGGAAGTGCTGGTAGTCACGCTCGATTTCCGGGTGCTCGGGGTTGGGCAACGGCGCCTCGAAGCCTGGGTCTTCCATCAGTTCCCAAGCGGTCAGTTCAATGCCCCAGGCCTTGGAAAGCCCTTGCTGGTTGCGGTACTTGTCGCGAAGCTGCTTGAGGAAGGCGCGCTTGGCTGGCACATCGGTGGTCAGGCGCAAGGTGCCGTAGGCCAGGCCATAACGGGCTTTGGGGTCATTGCCGGGTGCAGCCCAGGCCAGTTCGTTGTCGGCGAAGTAGCCGATCAGCCAAGGGTCGTCACGGTGATCACGTGCAGCGATCGCCACGGCGCGCTCGGTAGCCATGGCAAAACGCGGGTCGAACGGGTCGGGCATGCTGCCCCACCAGTCCATGCCGGTGCTGATGCTGGCGTAATCACCCACGATCGACAGCGGCAGGGTGTAGGGCATTCGCCTGGCCTGGCCCAGGGCGGGCTCGCTCCAGTTGCCGACCGTGTTGAAACCCCAGGCCTGCAAACGGTCGAGGGCATGTGCCTGCCAGCGCTCGGCATCGAGCACCAGTGGCGGGCAGTTGGCGGGCTGCCCTTCTACAGCGGGCGGGCAGGGTTTGCCGTAGGTACGCTGCAGGTTGGCGGCGTAGTAGTCGAACCAACGCCCTTGCTTGAAGTTGCGCCCTTGCGACGAGGCGTTGCCGTCGTCGTTGTTGCCTTCGCCATAGAATGCGGCCAGTGCATCACCTTCGCCCGGCAACGCCTTGAACATGCCCTCACGACCTGCGACGTATGTGCGCCCGCCGTCTGCGGCTACTGCGTTGACCCCCAGGGAATAGAACGGGTGCCCCTCTGGCGTTACCAGGTACCAGCGGCCGTCACGCTTTTCGGTGCGGAAGAAGCCCTTGGCCTCGAACGCAGGCCCGGCCAGCACCCCGCCATATCCGTCCAGGTGCTGCTTTGCGCGCTCAGCCAGCCAGCCCTTGAGCTGTTGTTGTTCGCGCGCATCGGCCGCCTTGAGCTGCTCGTCATTGGCAACCTTTTCGGGCCAGTTGGCGCGAGTGGACTGCCCATAGGCATCGATCAGTTCCTGGTATGCCGCCTTGTAGGCCTGGTCGTCATCCTGAATACCCACCCGCTCTATCAGCAGGTTCTGCGCCACCTTGGGGCTGGGGATGCTCAAGCTGACCGACGCCACCTGCGCGAGGTCTACCGCGCCAGCACTGCTGGTCAACAGCAGGCGTTGACCGCCATGGTTCCACGGCATGGGTGGACCGGCGCGCATGCCCTGGCTCAGCGGCGAGCTGGCCGTCAGGGGCACCATCACGGTTTGCGCAGGGCCGGCAGGCAGGTCGATACGGCTGGTCAATGTGCGGCCATCGCTGCCTTGCACCGTAACATCCACAGTAAGCGCCCAGTCCATGGCACTTTGCAGGCGCAAGGTGAGGAACTGCCCGGCAGACCAGTCCCACACCCCGCCTTGCGGGCTCAGGCGCAAGGTCGGCCGCTCGGCCGGGTTGAACACCACGCGCCGCAGCACCTCGCCCTCGGCCGTTTGCTCCGCGTTGTACTGCGGCATGCCGGCATCCTCGGTCGCCACATTGACCACCGAGGCCGGGCGTACGAAGCTGAACAGCGTCTGCTGCCCAGCCAGCAAGGGCGAGCTGAACAACAGGGCAAAAACGGCAGGCAGGGTGTGGCGGACCATAAGGCTGGGGCTCTCCTTCAGGCCCCTCATGGGCCAAGACTGAGTAATGGACAGTACGCCGGAGCAATCGCTCCGGCGGTCAGGAAATCTCCCGCCGGAATGGCGGCAGCGCGTTGAGAATAGCCTTGCCGTAGCGCTGGGTGACCAGACGACGATCAAGCAAGGTGATGACGCCGCGATCCTGCTCGGTACGCAGCAGGCGGCCGCAGGCCTGGATCAGCTTCAGCGAGGCGTCGGGCACGGCAATTTCCATGAACGGGTTGCCGCCACGTGCCTCGATCCACTCCGCCAACGCGGCCTCGACCGGGTCATCGGGAACGGCAAAGGGAATCTTGGCGATGACGACGTGCTCGCAGTACGCACCAGGCAAGTCGACACCCTCGGCAAAGCTGGCCAGGCCAAACAGTACGCTGTGCTGGCCATCGTCGACCCGCGCCTTGTGCTTGTTCAGGGTTTCCTGCTTGGACAGGTTGCCCTGGATCAGCACCAGCTTGCGCCAGTCACGGTCCAGCCCATCAAACACGTCCTGCATCTGCTTGCGCGAGGAAAACAGCACCAATGCGCCGCGGGCATCTTCGACAATGTTCGGCAGCTCGCGGATGATCGCCGCGGTGTGTGCCGCCGCATCGCGGGGGTCTGCCTTGAGGTCGGGAACCCGCAGCAGGCCGGCGTCACCGTGTACGAACGGGCTGGGCACCACGCAGGTGACCGCATCGCGCGGCAAGCCGGAGCGCATGCGGAAGCGGTCGAATTTACCCAGCGCGGTCAACGTCGCCGACGTCACCAGCGCACCGTGGGCAACGCTCCACAGGCTGCGGCGGAGCATTTCGGCGGCAAGAATGGGGCTGGCGTTGACTTCGATATCGAACATCGCACCACTCTCGGCCAGCGTCAGCCAGCGAGCCATGGGCGGGCTGTCTTCCGGGTCCTCGGCGGTAAAGGCCGTCCACAGTTCCCAGTTGCCCTGGGCACGCGTGACCAGGCTACCGAACAGCGGGTACCACTCCTCGGCCTGGTGGCTGGCGATGCCGATGCTGACCTCGCCATCCATGCCTTCCTTGAGCAGGTCGGCCAGGCGGGTGAACAGGTCGTTGAGGCGGGCAAAGCCCTTTTTCAGCTCGATGCCCACTTCGCGGATCTGTTCTGGCACCACGCCGCCCTCGAAACGGTAGCGCGGGCGTTCGCGGCCCTCGGTGTCCTCGCTGGGGCGGAAGTCCGCAACCTGCTCGCACAGGGTGAACATGAACTGCTGCTGGGTGCGTACCTCTCGCGCCAGCTCCGGCACCTGCTCGATGTACTTGCCCAGATCGCCGGGTAGCGGGTGCTGGGCCAGCAGCTTGGTCAGGTTCTTGGCCGTCTGCTCCAGCCAGTCGGACGTGGAGCGCAGGCGCGAATAGTGGGCGAAATGGCCAATGGCCTTGTCTGGCAGGTGGTGGCCTTCGTCGAATACGTACACGGTGTCGCGTGGGTCGGGCAACACCGCGCCGCCACCCAGGGCCAGGTCGGCCAGCACCATGTCGTGGTTGGTGACAATCACGTCGACCTTGCCCATGCCTTCACGGGCCTTGTAGAACACGCACTGCTGGAAGTTCGGGCAGTGGCGGCCGGTGCATTGGCCATGGTCGGTGGTCAGGCGTGCCCAGTCCTGGTCTTCGAGGGCTTCGGGCCAACTGTCACGGTCACCGTCCCAGCGGTTGCCGGCAAGCTTCTCGATCATGCTGTTGAACAGCTTCTGGCTGCGCTCGTCGACTTCGATGCGAAAGCCTTCTTCCTCGAACAACTGGGCCGTGGCCGACTGGGCGTGGCCCTCCTGCAACAGGATGTCGAGCTTGGACAGGCACAGATAGCGGCCACGGCCCTTGGCCAGGGCGAAGCTGAAGTTGAGCCCGCTGTTGCGCATCAGGTCGGGCAGGTCCTTGAAGACAATCTGCTCCTGCAGGGCCACGGTCGCAGTGGCGATGACAAGGCGCTTGCCGGCAGCCTTGGCCGCTGGAATGGCAGCCAGGCTGTAGGCCACCGTCTTGCCGGTACCGGTGCCTGCCTCGACCGCCACCACGGCAGGCTCGCCGGCACGGCGGCCTTCGTCGTCGCAGGCGATGTCGCCAAGCACCTTGGCCACTTCGGCGATCATCAGGCGCTGGCCATAGCGCGGCTTGAGGCTCTTGGCTTCTAGAAAACGCGAGTAGGCGCCCTGGATGGTGGCTTTGAGTTCGTTGCTGATCATGGTCTGCAGGTGCCCGGAGGGCTGGATATATTTTCAGTGTTTCGCATGGGGCGGCTATCATACCCCGCTATTGCCCTTTATGCCGCATGGAGATCCGGATGCTCGCCTTTGCCCTGCCCTACACACTGCATGTTCTGGCTGCCCTGGTATGGGTCGGCGGCATGTTCTTCGCCTGGCTGGTGCTGCGCCCGGCAACGGTTGCAGCCCTGGAAGGGCCTGCGCGGTTGCGCCTGTGGGTGGAAGTTTTCCGACGCTTCTTCGGCTGGGTCTGGCTGGCCGTGGCGATTTTGGCGATAAGTGGTATCGGCATGTTGCACATGCGCTTCAGTGGCTTCGAGACTGCGCCGAAGTACGTGCAAGTGATGATTGGTGGTGGTATCGCCATGTTTGCCTTGTTCATGCGCATTCAGGCGTTGCTGCTGCCAGAGTTGAAGGCGGCGGTGCAGGCCGAGGACTGGCCGACCGGTGCGGCAGTGCTGGGGCGAATCCGGCGGATGGTGGGCATCAACCTACTGCTGGGCCTGGCCGTGGTTGTGGTGGCCAGTTCGCGGCTGATGTTCTGACTGGCTCTACGCGTGATCGCCATGCCTTTGGCGGCGCTTGTGAGATCGAGCGCCGCCCGCGCGGCGCTTCGCGGCACAAGGCCGCTCCCACATTTGTTTTGGGCCAATCACTCCTGTGAGCCCCCCACTGCCCGCCCTGTTTGTTCCCTTCGACATTGGCAGCGCCGCTGCTCTTCATCAATCTCCAGCCATGCGACCTGGGGCGAGTGCGCAGGTGGCAGGAGTAACTGGCCCGGAACAAATGTGGGAGCGGCCTTGTGCCGCGAAGCGCCGCGCGGGCGGCGCTCGATCTCACAGGCGCTGCAGGATCAACTCACCGGTAGCCCCCGCCAAACCAGGCTGGCCGGGCTGCCCCGGCCGGCCATTGGCGCCAGCATCGGTGCGGTACACCAGGCACCCTTTGCTCGCCCCACCTTTACCTGCCTTGCCGGCCGCCCCGGCCTTGCCCGGTGCGCCGCCGTCCAGGCGCACCACGATGTGCTCCTGTGGGAAGCCCTGCGGCAGGCTCAGGCGAATGCGCCCGCCCGGTGCGCCATCGTGCCCGTTACCGCCGTCATCGCCATTGGCACCGCGGCTGGCCTGGCCCCAGGTACAGCCCCCAGCCTGGCCGTTGCCACCATCAAGCCCCACGTAACCCGGCGCGCCCGCGCCACCGCGTGCATCGATCGCCACCCGCTCGGCATCCAGTTCAGCCAGTTTCAGGTCCAGGCTGCGGCCTGAGCGCGCTGCCCGCTGATAACTACCCGCCGACCCGGTGGCACTGAATTCGCTACCCTCGCCCAACCTCGCGCTACGCGCCTCGATCAATAACGGGCTGTCGGAAGGGGCAATGGCGATACGCGCATCACGCCCCAGTTCCAGCTGGTCGACCGTCAATTGCGCAAGGGAGGCTGGCAGCAGCAGGGTAGCCGAATCGGCGACCCGCAGGTGCGTGAGGTGCACGCTGGCCGATTTGTCGGGCAGGCGCAGCATGGAATTGGCGGCGACCTCGAGGCTTTCGGCCTGGGCCAGGGGAGCGGCCAACATGGCCAGCAACATCAGATTACGCATTTCGCGGCGCCTCCTGCGCACGGGGAATGGACATGACATGAAAGATACCCGTCAACAGGATCTGCAAGCGGTCGAACCAGCGGTGGCTACGCCCACGCAGGCTGCCATTGAAGAACAGGACCTCGAGCAGGTGCAGGCCGAACAGGAAGATGCCAGCGGCATTGATCAGCAGATTGAAGGGCAAAGGTTGTGGCATCAACTGATTGAACAACACCACACCCCAGAAAGCGACTGTCAGGACCTTGCCCAGGCCCAGGATGAACTTCATACCCCGCCCCCATTAGATTGTTGTTATGTCGAGACGGCCCGTTCGAGCGGGCCGTGCGGCCAACATTAACTGCAATACCAAGGCAGGCGCCAGCACCGCTCAGTTCAGGTGCAGCTCCACCCGTCGGTTGCGCGCGCGCCCCTCTTCGCTTTCGTTGTCGGTGATCGGCTCGCTTTCCCCACGCCCTTGGCTGGTGACCTTGCCCGCCTCCAGCCCCTGGCTGATAAGGTATTCGGCCACGCTGCTGGCACGGCGCTCGGAAAGCGCCTGGTTGTAGCTGTCGGAGCCGACGCTGTCGGTATGCCCGATCACGGCAACCTTGGCTACTGTCGGTGAATTGAGCTTCGCCACCAGGCCTTGCAGGCGTTGCTGGGCAGCCGGCGTCAGGTCGGCCGAATCGAAGGCGAACATCACCGCGCCGTTGTCATCCAGGATGATCACTTCGGGCGACGGTTCGGGCACAGTGGCAGGCGGCGCTGTCGGGTATTCCTTCACCGGGCAGCCCATGTGGTCGACCGCCGTGTTGGCCGGGGTATCAGGGCAGTGATCGCGGCGGTCGAAGATACCGTCGCCATCTTCGTCACCATCCTGGGCGTAACAGATCAGCCCCCCGGTGACGGCGCCCAGGGCCCCGACACCTGCGGCCCAGGCAGAACTTTCGATAGCGCCCAGGCCGCCACCGACCAGGCCGCCAAGCAGGCTGCATACAGGCCAGGTCCTTTGGTTGAGGGGCGCGCTGCCATCACTGTGCGTGGCGCAGCCTGCGAGCAGGCTGGCTGCCACCAACAGCGGCAATACCGCCTTCGACGTCACACTCATGCTGAATGCTCCTGTGTCATTGGCCACAAACGGCTAACCGGCATGAACACGCGCCCGTGCCACTGCTCAAGGCACGGGCGCACGCCGTCTTACCGCTGGATCTTGATCTCGGTACGGCGGTTCATGGCACGCCCTTCGGCTGTAGCGTTGTCTGCCACCGGCTGGGTTTCACCAGCACCGACCACCGACACGAAGCTGCTGCGTGGTACGCCGCTCTCGACCAGGTAATCGGTCACCGAGTGGGCGCGGCGCTCGGACAGTTTCTGGTTGTAGCTGTCGGAGCCGACGCTGTCGGTATGGCCGCTGACGCTCAGGCGGGCGGATGGCGCTTCCTGCTTCAGGCGCGTGGCAATGGTATTGAGGCGCTCTTTGTCGCGGGCGGTCAGCTTCGCAGAGTCAAACTCGAAGTGCACATCACGGATGACGATGACTTCTTCCTTCTGCACCACCACTTCCTCGACCACGGCTACCGGCTCTGGCGGGCACCCGTTGGCATCTACCTGCACACCACGCGGCGTGCCCGGGCACTTGTCCCGGCTGTCCGGCACGCCATCGCCATCTTCGTCGCCATCGCCATGGGCCCAGCAGTAGCCAGCCGCAAGGCCACCGCCCAGCAACGCGCCCCAGCCAGCCCAGCTGGAACTTTCAATCGCGCCCAACGCGGCGCCGCCTACACCCCCGACGGCGGCACACTTCGGCCAGTCGGTTTTTTGCAAACCTGCACAACCAGTCAACACACTGGTGAGCAGTACCAGGGGTATCGCTGTGCGTACTATGCTCATTTCATTGCTTCTCCTAGGGGGAATCGGCATAAGACCGATCTCTGGGAGTAAAGACCGCGCATTCCAACCCTGCCAGCAATAAGCCACGACGTGGCCACATGCCTCTTTGCCCGCAGCCTGCGGACCGCTAGTCTTGGAGGACTTCAATGAGGACAGGCAATGACCGAAGGTTTCTCCCAACGTACCCCACAGCAAGCTTTGGCGGCCTTGCTGGAGCGCTTCACCCCGCAACGCCTGCTGCTGGTAGGCACACGCTTCCCGGCGCTGGACGGCTTCGCCCAGGCACACCCGCAGGTGACCATCGCCACGGCGGCACCGGGCCCGCTGCCCGCCGAACTGGCGGCCCAGCGTTTTGACCTGGCGGTACTGGTGGACTGCCTGGAGCATCTGCCCAAACGCACCGGGCTGGAACTGCTCGGCGGCATTCGCAACCTCAACGCCAGCCGGGTTGCGGTGCTGGCGGACCTGGCCGCCAGCGGTTGGCAGGACACCGACTTTTTCGCCCTTGCCATGTCGGCCAGCGAGAAATTCTGCCGTGACCAGCAGGTTTTGAGCCTGTTCACCTATGATCTACATGACTACAAGCAAGTCCCGGACTGGCTCAACGCCAGGTTCTGGGCCAACCCTGAAAACTTCGGCAAGTACTGGTGGTGATGATGAGTGTCTCGGTCTGCCCTTGTGGCAGTGGCAACCTGCTCGATGCCTGCTGCGGGCATTACCATGCCGGCACCCCGGCACCGGATGCCCAGACGCTGATGCGCTCACGCTACAGTGCCTACGTGCTTGGCCTGGTCGACTACCTGGTAGCCACCACCCTGCCCGCCCAGCAAGCCGAACTGGACCGTGCCGGCATGGCTGCCTGGAGCGCGCAGAGCACCTGGCTGGGCCTGGAGGTGGAAAGCGCAGAGGTACTGGGCGGCCAGCCGGAGCACGGCTTCGTAACCTTCACAGCGCGCTGGCACGACCAGGAGGGCGATCACCAACACCGTGAACGCTCTGCATTCGTACAGCATGGCGGGCGCTGGTACTTCATCGACCCGACGGTTGGCCTGAAGGCCGGGCGCAACGACCCCTGCCCCTGCGCCAGCGGGCAGAAGTTCAAGAAATGCTGCGCCAGCTACGTGGGTAGCTAGGCATGAGCGCCCGCCTGCTGTTGCTCGCGCCCTTGCTGGCGCTGCTGGCGGGCTGTGCCAGCTGGGGCGGTGACGAGTGGCGCGAACCCGAGGTGCACCTGGTCGAGGTCGAAACGGTCAAGGCCAGGTTGCTGGAGCAGGAGTTCGTGCTGCACCTGCGGGTCGACAACCCCAATGACAGCCGCCTGTTCATCCGCAACCTGTCGTATGCCATACGGCTCAACGACCTGCTGCTGGTACAGGATGAAGCCAGCGTATGGCGCAGCGTGGGCGGGCATGCCCGGCGCACCTTCAAGATCACCGCGCGAACCAACCTGTGGCAGCACCTCAAGCCACTGGCCAAGCTGCTCAGAAGCAGGCAACCGCTGCACTACACCCTGCAGGGCGAACTGGCGACCGGGTTGCTCATCCATCGAGACCTGCACTTATCGCGCAGTGGTGAGATAATCCCCGGCGATCACATCCCGGAGTAACCCTGCAATGTCCCAACAACCCCACGTTCATGGCCCTGACTGCAACCACGATCACGATCACCACCATGACCATGGCCATGTACACGGCCCGCACTGCAACCACGGCCACCAGGAGCCGGTACGCAACGCCCTGAAGGACGTTGGCCGTAACGACCCGTGCCCGTGCGGTAGCGAGAAAAAGTTCAAGAAGTGCCACGGCGCCTGATCTGACCGCCCCCTGCTGCGGGCTTTGCCCTAGGCGGCCTTGCGCCGGCTTGCCCCCAGCAGGTCCTGGTACCAGAGGCCGGCGTCGTAGGCGATGGTCACCACGGTGGTCGCGGCATAGCGCGGGTGCTGGGCCATACGCTGGGCAACGGCGAGGCAGGCAGCGGCGGTGTTACCGACGAAAATGCCACTTTGCATATAGAACCAGCGCTGTGCGGCCAGCATTTCTGCATGCTGCACTTGCGCCCGCTCATCCACCAGCGACCAGTCCATGAAGGGCGGGCATACGCCCACCGCCATGCCTTCGAAGCGATGATCGGCAAACACCCCTGCCCGTGAGTCACACCCGCTGGGGTCGACCAGCACCGTCGACACCTCAAAGCCATGATCTTTAAGCCCCAAGGTAATGCCGGTGAAACTGGCACCTGTACCTGCGCACCCCACAAACAGCACTTCCCGCCCTGCCCCGGCGTTGGTCAGTTGCACGGCCAGTTCGCTGGCTGTCTGGTAGCGGTGGGCCTCGATGGCCACCGGGTTGTTGAACTGATCGGTGTAGAAGTATGACTTGCCCAGCGCCGCCTGGTTATCCAGGTGATGCATCACTACATCCTTGGGTGTGGCGCCAGCGATCAGCATTTCCTTGCCAATCAGCCGGGCACCAAAACACTCAAGCAGATCCCGTTTGGTCTGGCTGAAACTCAGCCCAACCGCCAACTCCACGGCGACCTGATACTTGTGGCACGCCGCCAGCAAGCCAAAACCGAAACTGCCCCCGGTTTTTTCGATGACGGTTGTTACCCCGGGAATGATGTCGCCATTGCGCACGGCATGCTCGACGATACGCTGCGCTGCCCGGTATTTATGGCTCCCACCCGGGTTGTTCATCTCCAGCTTGGTATAGATGCGATCGCTGACGCTGATGAGCTCGCTCATTTGCGGCTACCTTCCATTGAAGTATGCAGGCTGGCCTTGTTCTGCAGCAGGCCGGCAGTGGCAACCAGCAGCCCGATGCAAAGGGCCATGCAGATGGCGTTGGTGCCGTCCCAGCCGACCGTGCTCAACAACAGCGACGGGCTGAACGCACCCAGGGTGGCGAAGATGGCAATGGCCAGGTCGTTCTTGCCCTGCATCTGCATCGCCGCCGGGCTGTTCTGCAGCGACTGGGCCAGCAAAGCGCCGCCGCCCACGTACGTCAGGTTCCACCCCAGCCCCAGGGCAATCAGGGCCAAGGTCATCATCGCGTAGCTGTGCGACCAGATATTCAGCGCCGAGCAGCCAACCAACAGGGCCAGCCCCGCGCAAATAGTGGTCTTGATGCCTAACCGCTGGATGATCGCACCGGTGAAGAACGACGGGGCGAACATGGCAATCACATGCCACTGGATGGCCAGGCGCACATCAGAAAAGTCCTCATGCATGTGTTTCATGTGCATCGACGCCTGGATCATCAGCAGGTTCATGATCCCATAGCCCAGCGCAGCAACGGCCATTGCCACGACCACGCTCGGGCTTGGCGGCTCGGTCCGCGCGCCAGTTGCCTTGGCGGCGCTGTTGACCGCGCGGGCCATGCCGGCATCGTCGGGCAGGCACAAGGCAATCAGCAGTGACAGCAGCGCCAGGCCGACGAAGGCTGCATAACACAGCGAAAACAGTGGGTAGCCCCCCACATCCCGCAGCCACTCGGTAAGCGTCGGCCCGACCACTGCGGCCAGAACGCCCCCTGCCACTACCAGCGAAAGGGCTTTGGGCTTGAGGGCCTGGGGCAGGTTGTCGGTGGCCGCAAAGCGGTTGAAGTTGGCAAAGGCGATATACACACCCAACGCCGAGTGGCTGAGTACCAAGGTTGCAAAGTGCTGATGCTCCACGGCCAGAAAGCCACTGACACCAGACAATGCCAAGGGAATTGCGCCCAGCATGAAGGCCTTCTTGCGGCCGATGCGGCTCATCAGCCGGGAAACCGGGTAGGTTGCCAGCATCAGGCTCAGAAACTGAAAACCGTAAGGTACCGTCGACCATGCAGCGTCTGGCGCCAGCGCCGCGCCGACGATGGCGGCCATGGTCACCGACATGACGGCAGTGGTCAGGTTGATCGACTGTGCGGTGAAGTACAGGTACGTGCGCCGCGGTAACGTGCTGTTCATAGTGCGTGCTCGTGGTAGGTGGACACGTCGACTTCGGCATCGGGGAATGCGCAGATCAGCCGTTCCTTGCCTTTGCCCAGGCGTTTGCGCCTGACGCTCAGGCGCCCGATGCGCCGAGGTGAATCGAGGTGCGTGCCACCACACGGAATTTCGATACCGTTGTAGGTCCACAGGCGCGCGTCTTCCAGGCCCTCGACCGCATAGTGCTCGATGGGCGCATCACAGCCGATCAGTTCATTGGCCCGCCGCTCTATTTCAACCACCTCGTCGGCTGTGAAGGCGTCCTCGACCAGGAAGTCGAAACGTGCCGAATCCTCCTTGATGTGGCAGCCGATGGTCCATTGCTTCAGTTCTTCACGCAGCCCGATGGCAGCGGCATACAGGAAGTGGCTGGCACTGTGGGACAACGTCAGCCGTTCGCGCCGTTCGATATCGATAGTGACCCGGGCAGGCATGCCGACAGTGACCTCATCCAGCAGGTGCAGGTCATCAGGGTGCACGCTATGAATAATGATCCCACCGAGTTTTCCGCCTTTGAAACCTTCAAGGCGAATAGGGCTGCCATACAGTTTTTTTACCCAGACGAAACGCACGGTGCCTATCGGTAATTCAATGGTGCCAATATCAGCTTCCTGACCGCCACCTTCCGGATAAGCCACGGTACTTTGCAATTCGATACCGTCACCATGCACCCGTGTTACTTGAGTATTCGCACCCGCCAGGTATTGGTCCTTGTAATACAGTTTTTCGGTATTGCGTAAAACTTCATAGTTCAGAGCGTTCATGATTCAAGTACCACCTGCAATGATGTTTTAACCTGTACCCGGGCAGCGGCTGGTACATCTTTGGTAATAATGCAACCCGGCCCGATAAATGCGCCGTCACCCACGTGGATAGCACCCAGCACACTGGCAAAAGCGCCGACTTGTACCCCGTTGCCCAGGGTCGGGTGCCTGCGGCTCGACGGGTTGCCACTGATACCCCGGGCGCCCAGCGTGACGCCGCCAAGCACGTAGCAATCGTCACCAATGGTCGACGTTTCGCCGATGACCGTGCCCATGCCGTGGTCGATGATGAAGCGCGCACCGATGCGGCTGCGGAAATGGATCTCCGCTCCCGAGAGCATCTTCCCGCGCCTGGAGATCATCGCCGCCAGGCATTGGCCACCGGCGCCGTAGGCCGCCGCAGTATTGTTGTAGATCCAGTGGGCAAGCCGATAATGCAAAACCGCAGAATACGAAGTGTAGGTTTTTGCAATAAATACCAGGTCGCGACCAGCCGCCGGATCCTTCAGGGCAAAAGCCTGCAAATCAGCATGGGCTTGTTCGGTGACGCACTGAATAACCGTGGTGTCTTTCAAGGCTTCGAATTCATCAACTGAACAACACTCCAATAGCGCCGATGTAACAAGGTTCCTTACAACCTTGAATGTTTCCAGTTCATCAGGCACAGGTAGCCTGGCAATGACGGCTGATTGCATATCCATAGAGTGCATGGGCTCGATATCCAGTTGTCTGGTTGCACAGACGCTAAAGGTGCTGCCTCTGCGGGCAGCCAAAACTTCCGACACAGGGATAGTGGCATGTACTGGCCATTTGCAAACGAACAGTCGACAAGCATTTCCGTTAACTGTTAGGCTTTTTTTTCTAACGGTTCGAGACCTGCCATGAACCCCAGCAGCCTTCATCACCAGTTGAAACAACGCCTGGATGCAGGGGAATGGCTGCCCGGGCAGCGCATGCCCTCCATCAGGAAACTGACCGCTGCGGTCGAATTCAGTTACCACGACGTGGTATCGGCCTATGCCCAGCTGGTCAGCGAAGGTGTATTGACGGCATCACCGGGCCGCGGCTACTTCGTCGCGACCCGGTCACGGCAAACAGGCGTGATCCACGAACCCGAGTGCATGGCAGGCGACCCACTGTTCAAATTGCTCCAGGGTGGCCAGCACTACACCAAGCTGGGCAGCGGCTGGCTCCCCCCTGCCTGGCGCGACACCGAGTTGCTGGCCAAGGCCATTCGCCGCACGGCGCGGCTGGAGCAGAGCTCGCTGGCCGAGTACGGCGACATCCAGGGCTACCTGCCCATGCGCAAACAGCTGTGCGTGCACATGAAGCGGCTGACCCGTGTCGATGTCCGGCCCAACCAGTTGCTGACCACGCTGGGCGCCACCCAAGGCCTGGACCTGGTCGCGCGGCTGCTGATAAAACCGGGCGATCACGTTTTCGTGGACGAGCCGGGCAACGGCAACCTGATCAAGCTCATCCAGCTGGCCGGCGGGCACGTGGTCGGCATTCGGCGTACCCAGGATGGGCCGGATGTAGAAGAAATGCGGCGCTACCTGGTGCACAACAAGGTCAGGGCGTTCTTCTGCAACAGCACGTTCCACAACCCGACCGGCAGCAACATCAGCCCGCACAACGCGTTCAGCGTGCTGCGCCTGGCGGTGGAGCATGAGTTCTTCGTGGTCGAAGATGACGTGTATGGCGACTTCAGCCCTGCCGTGCGCCAGACCTTCGCCGAGCTGGATAACCTGGACCGGGTGATCTATATCGGCAGCTTCTCGAAATGCCTGTCTGCCTCCTTGCGTGTGGGTTTCATCGCCTGCTCGCTAGACCTGATAGAACCGCTGACACGCCTGAAACTGCTGACCTGCGTTGCGGTACCGGCATTTTGCGAACGCTTCGTCAACACTATATTGTCGGATGGCACCTATGCCCGGCATATGAAAGATGTGCAGCAGCGCATGATCAGGCAGCAGGTGCAGACCCAACGGTTGCTGGTTGAGCGCGGCTGGCAGTTTGAAATCGCACCGCAAGGCGGCATGTTCCTCTGGGTCTATCACCCGGACCTGCCAGACCTGCAACCCTTGGTGCGCAAACTGGAACAACACAAGATCCTGCTGATGCCCGGCTCGGCGTTCGCCGTCACCCGTGACTACCGCCGCTATGCACGGATCAACTGCACGCATTTTTCCGACACGCTGGCAGACCACTTCAACGTTTGAGTCAAGGTCGGCAAATAAACCGCCCGCGGACCTTGCACGGCGCCTGCGCGCTTACTACCTTAGCGCCTTTCGAAACCCGCCACGCCCTGCAGGAGCCCTTGCCATGGCCGCCCCCGCCTTTCCTCCCTTCCGCCCGCGGTTTGCAACCGCTGCCACGCTGCTCGGCATGCTCGGGCTGGCCGGCTGCCAGACGGGCGGCTACCAGGACAGCGTGCCACCGACCAGCGGCGTGCAGCCGCTCAAGGGCCTGGCACAGAACGTCTCGGTGCGCCGCAACGCCATGGGCGCCCCGCTGATCGAAAGCAGCAGCTTCCATGACGCGCTGTTCAGCCTGGGCTACGTGCACGCAGGTGATCGCATCGAACAGATGGTCGCCATGCGCCTGCTTGCCCAGGGCCGTCTGGCGGAACTTGCCGGCAGCGACGCGCTGGACATCGACCGCCTGATGCGCGCCGCCAACCTCAAGCAGAGCGCCGCCCAGCAATATGCCGACGCATCGCCGCGGCTCAAGCGCTTCTTTGAAGTGTACGCACGCGGGGTCAATGCCTACCTGTTCCGCTACCGCGACAAGCTGCCTGCCGGCCTGGCCAACAGTGGCTATCGCCCGGAGTACTGGAAGCCTGAAGACTCGGCGCTGATCTTCAGCCTGTACGCGTTCAGCCAGTCGGTGAACCTGCAGGAAGAACTCAGCGCCCTGACCCTGGCGCAGAAGGCCGGCAGCGACAAACTGGCCTGGCTGCTGCCCGGCGCCCCGGACGAGCCGTTGGCCGAAGGCGAAGTGGACAAACTCAAAGGCCTCAACCTGGCCAGCCAGTTGCCGGGCTTGCCAGCACTGGCCGCTGCCAGCCAGAAGCTGGCCGACCTCGACCTGCTCGGCAGCCCGGGTTCGGCCAACCTGGCCCTGGGCCCGCAGCGCAGCCGCAGTGGCAAGAGCCTGCTGGCCAGCGACAGCCGCGCCGCGTGGGCCCTGAGCCCGGTACAGATCCATACCGGCAAGTACCAGGTCGCCGGCCTGTCGTTACCCGGCCTGCCGATTGTGCTGGCCGGCTACAACGGCAAGCTGGCGTGGAGCAGCAGCGCAGTGATGGCCGACAACCAGGACCTGTACCTGGAGCAACTGCGCCGCCAGGGCAGCCAGTTGAGCTACCTGGCCGATGGCAAATGGCTGCCGGCCCGCCCCCGGAGCGAAACCTTCTTCGTCCGTGGCCAGCGCCCGCTGCGCGAAGTGATGTACGACACCCGCCACGGCACCCTGTTGGCCCAGCCCGACAACGCCAGCCTGGGCCTGGCGCTGAACTTGCCGCAATACAAGGCTGACCGCAGCCTGGATGCATTGTTCGACCTGACCCGGGCCAAAAACGTGGAGCGCGCTTTCGACAGCACCCGTGAGGTGACTGCCGCCGCCCTCAACTTCGTGTTCGCCGAGCCTGAGCATATCGGCTGGCAGGTCAGCGGCCGTTACCCCAACCGCCGCGAAGGCCAGGGCCTGCTGCCCTCGCCGGGCTGGGACGGGCGCTACGACTGGGACGGCTATGCCGACCCGATGCTGCACCCTTACGACCAGGACCCACCTGCCGGCTGGATCGGCCACGCCAACCAGCGCAGCCTGCCACGCGGTTATGGCATGCAGCTTTCAAGCACCTGGTACTACCCTGAGCGTGCCGAGCGCCTGGCGCAGCTGGCCGGTAATGGCCGCCACGACAGCCGCAGCCTGATGGCGCTGCAAAACGACCAGGTGACCTTGCTGGCCGACAAGCTCAAGCAGATGTTCGACGCCCCTGGCATGGCCCAGCCTCTCAAGCAGGCGATTGATGCCCTGCCCGGTGCACAGCGCGACAAGGCCCGTGACGCACTGGCCCGGCTCAAGGCCTTCGACGGCCGCCTGAGCCCGGTGTCGGCAGATGCCGCGCTGTACGAGCTGTTCCTGCAAGAAGTTGCGCGGCAGACGTTCCTCGACGACCTCGGCCCGGAGTCCGGCCCAGCCTGGCAGGCCTTCGTCAGCAATGCCCGGTTGTCGTTCTCGGCGCAGGCCGATCACCTGCTGGGCCGCGACGACAGCCCGTTCTGGGATGACCGCAACACCCCGCAGAAAGAAGACAAACCCGCCATCCTCGCCCGCAGCCTGGCAGCTGCAGTAGATGCCGGCACCACGCAACTCGGCGCCGACCGCCGCGCCTGGCAGTGGGGCAAGCTGCACCAGTATCGCTGGCCGGCCCCGGCCTACCATGGCCTGGGCGACCCACTCAACCGTGCGCCGCTGGCCGCAGGTGGCGACTTCACTACCCTGGCCCTCACCCCCTACGCCTGGGGCAGCGACTTCGACACCCGCCTGCCGGCCTCGGCGCGCATGATCGTCGACTTCGGCCAGGCCGAGCCGTTGCAGGTGCTGACCAGCAGTGGCCAGTCCGGCAACCCGGCCAGCGCGCATTACAGTGACGGGCTGGATGCCTGGTTCAAAGGGCGCTTCATGAGCCTGCCGCTGCAGCAGCAGAACTTTGGCCGGGCGTATGGCAACCAGCGACTGACCTTGGTGCCCGGCAAGTAAACGGCATCGCCTGTTTTGGGGCTGCTTTGCAGCCCTTCGCGGGCACGCCCGCGAAACAGGCGACGCGGTGGCGCTGGCTTGCCGGCGACGGGGCGCGAAGCGGCCCCAAGCATTTCCAGTCGAACTTCCTTTCCCCTGCGTGGCTCCTAACTGGTAACTCCAAACCAGCGCCCATGCCATGGACCTCGTCATCGCACGCCCCGAAGGCCTGTACTGCCCGCCCGGTGATTTCTACATAGACCCGTGGCGGCCCGTGGACCGTGCCGTGATCACCCACGGCCATGGTGATCACGCACGGACCGGCAACGCCCACTACCTGACCGCCACCCCAGGCGCCGGTATCCTGCGCAGCCGCCTGGGCCAGGACATCAACTTGCAGACCTTGCCCTACGGCGAGCGCCTGCTGCACCACGGGGTGACCCTGAGCCTTCACCCGGCCGGGCATGTACTGGGCTCGGCGCAGGTCCGGCTTGAGTACCAGGGTGAAGTCTGGGTTGCGTCCGGTGACTACAAGGTTGAGCCCGATGGCACCTGTACCCCCTTCGAACCGGTGGCGTGCCACACCTTCATCACCGAATCGACCTTCGGCCTGCCGATCTACCGCTGGCCCAGCCAGGGCGAGATCTTTGCCGACATCAACGCGTGGTGGCGGGCCAACAGTGAACAGGGAAAGGCCAGCGTGTTGTTCTGCTATGCCTTCGGCAAGGCCCAGCGGATTCTGCATGGACTGGACGAAAGCATCGGCCCGATCCTTGTGCATGGCGCGGTCGAGCCGCTCAACCGGGTGTACCGAGACGCCGGCATACGTTTGCCGGAAACCCGCTATGCCGGCGATATCCCGCGCAATGACCCTCTCCTGCGCCAGGCCCTGGTCCTGGCGCCTCCCTCGGCCGGTGGCAGCAGCTGGATGCGCCGCTTCGGCGAGTACAGCGATGCCTTCGCCAGCGGCTGGATGCTGTTGCGCGGCACCCGCCGGCGGCGCGGCGTGGACCGGGGCTTCGTGCTCTCGGACCATGCCGACTGGCCCGGCCTGCTGTGGGCAATCGGCCAGACCGGCGCCGAGCGGGTGATGGTCACCCACGGTTCGGTCAACGTGCTGGTGCGTTACCTCGATGAACAAGGCCTCGATGCCCGCGCCTTCGTCACCGAGTACGGCAACGAGGACGACGTTGCCACCGCCGAACTCACGCCATGAAAGCCTTCGCCACGTTGTACCTGCGCCTGGACGCGACCACGTCCAGCAACGCCAAGCTCGAGGCACTGCGCGACTATTTCGCCAATGCCCCTGCCGAAGATGCGGCCTGGGCGGTGTACTTTCTGGCCGGCGGGCGCCCGCGCCAGCTGGTGCCTACTCGCCTCCTGCGGGAAATGGCCATGGCCATGGCCGGGCTGCCAGACTGGCTGTTCGAGGAAAGCTACCAAGCCGTAGGCGACCTGGCCGAAACCATTTCGCTGCTACTTCCCCAGAGCGCCAATGCTACTGAAGAGGGCTTGGCCTGCTGGGTGGAGCAATACCTGCTCCCCCTGCGTGGGTTACCGCCTGAACAGATCCAGCAGCGCCTTCCACCGCTGTGGGCCCGGCTGGACCGCCCAAGCCTGATGCTGTGCCTGAAACTGATCACGGGCAGTTTTCGCGTGGGTGTGTCCAAGCTGCTGGTCACCCGCGCCCTGGCGCAGTTGGCCGGGCTGGACACCAAGCGCGTGGCCCAACGGCTGGTTGGCTACACCGATATCAGCCACCGCCCCACGCCAGCCAGCTATCAGCGGCTGGTGGCTGCCGAGTCGGCTGAAGAACACCACCAGCGCGGTGGCCAGCCTTATCCGTTCTTCCTGGCTCACCCGCTGCAAGTACCAACCGAACAGTTCGACGCATTGCTGGGGCCGCCGAGTGCCTGGCAGATCGAATGGAAGTGGGACGGCATCCGCGCCCAGGTGGTCAAGCGTGAGGGCCAACTTTGGGTGTGGTCGCGTGGCGAAGAGCTGGTGACCGAGCGCTTCCCGGAACTGCACAGCCTGGCGCAAATGTTACCCGACGGCGTAGTGCTGGATGGTGAGATCCTGGTCTGGAAGCCAGGCGACAGCGCTGTTGACCTGGCCGTTCAGCCTTTTGCCTTGCTCCAGCAGCGCCTTGGCCGCAAGACACTCGGTAAAAAACTGCTGAACGACGCACCTGTGGTCTTGCAGGCCTACGACTTGCTGGAGTGGCAAGGCGAGGACTGGCGCAACCGGCCTCAGTACCAACGCCGTCGACAACTGGAACAACTGGTGGAGAACCACCCGCTTGCCCCGGTATTGCTGTCGCCCCTGCTTGCAGGCCCCGACTGGGCCGACCTTGCACGCCAACGCGAGCAATCACGCAGCCTGGGTGTCGAGGGCTTGATGCTCAAGCAACGCGAAGCCCTTTACGGCGTTGGGCGCACCAAGGACATGGGCATCTGGTGGAAGTGGAAGATCGACCCGTTCAGCGTCGATGCCGTGTTGGTCTATGCCCAGCGCGGTCATGGCAGACGGGCCAGCCTGTACAGCGACTATACCTTCGCGGTCTGGGACGCACCGGTCGGCACACCTGGGCGTGCACTGGTGCCTTTTGCCAAGGCCTACTCCGGGCTGACCGACGAAGAAATGCGCAAGGTGGACGCCATCATCCGCAAGACCACGGTGGAAACCTTCGGCCCGGTGCGCAGCGTGACACCGACGCTGGTGTTCGAGCTGGGCTTTGAAGGCATCGCATTGTCGAAACGCCACAAAAGCGGCATAGCCGTGCGTTTTCCGCGCATGCTGCGCTGGCGGCAGGATAAGCCTGTGGAAGAGGCGGATGACCTGGCCACGTTGCAGGCGTTGCTGGCCTGAGAAAAGCTTGAGGCCGTGCTGGCTTCTTCGCGGGTAAACCCGCTCCCACAGGGGCAATGCTACCCTCGGCCTTATCGCTGTCCCGGTGGGAGCGGGCGTGCCCGCGAAGAATCCAGCGCGGTGCATGGCACCGGCTGCGCCGGTGTTCGCGGGCTTGCCCGCTCCCACAGGGTCCCTGCTAAATCAGTAGGTGATGTGCAGTTCTGTGGGAGCGGGTTTACCCGCGAAGAAGCCAGCACGGTGCCCTTGCCTTCATCGACAGAGGCGCAAGGCCTGAAACTATGCTTCTATCTTTGAGCCGACCCGTGTCGCAGACCGTATTCGCCACGCACCCAGGACCACCATGCACCATTCAACCCACGACCTGCTCTCGCCCGTTCCAGGCGTCACTCGCCAACTGCACAGTTTCCACTTCGGCCCCCGCGGTGGTGGCAAAGTGTATATCCAGGCCTCGCTGCACGCCGACGAACTGCCGGGCATGCTGGTGGCCTGGCACCTCAAGCGCCGCCTCGTACAGCTGGAAGAACAAGGCCGCCTGCAGCGTGAAATCACCCTGGTACCGGTGGCCAACCCGGTTGGCCTGGAGCAAGTGCTGCTGGATGCGCCCCTGGGGCGCTTCGAACTGCAAAGCGGCGAGAACTTCAACCGCAACTTCGTCGACCTCACCGACAGCATTGGCGACCAGATCGAAGAACACCTGACCCAGGACCCGGCGCACAATGTTGCGCTGATCCGCGAGTACCTGCGCCGTGGGCTGGATGCACACCCGGCCCGCACGCCGCTACAGGCCCAGCGCCTGATCCTGCAGCGCCTGGCCTGTGATGCCGACATGGTGCTGGACCTGCACTGCGACTTCGAAGCCGTCGAACACCTGTATACCACGCCAGACGCCTGGCCACGGATCGAACCCCTGGCCCGCTACCTCGGCGCCCAGGCCAGCCTGCTGGCCACCGACTCGGGCGGGCAGTCGTTCGATGAGTGCTTCAGCCTGGTCTGGTGGCAGTTGCAGCAACGCTTCGGCAAGCGCTTCCCGATCCCGCTGGGCTGCAGTTCGGTCACCATCGAGCTGCGCGGCCAGGCCGATGTCAGCCATGACCTGGCCAGCAAGGACTGCCAGGCGATACTCGACTTCCTGACCCATGCGGGCGTTATCAAGGGTTCCAGCCCCGCCCTGCCTGAATTGCTCCGCCCTGCTACCCCGCTGGCTGCCGTGGAACCTGTGGCCACGCCACTGGGCGGGCTGCTGGTGTACCACGCCAAACCAGGGCAGTACCTGGAGGCTGGCCAGTTGATCGCTGAAGTCATCGACCCGCTCAACGACCGGGTAACCGCCGTGCGCAACAGCCAGCCTGGCCTGTTGTATGCGCGCAGCGTAAGGCGCATGGCCACCGCAGGCATGGTCGTTGCCCATGTGGCCGGCGAGCAGGTATGCCGCAGCGGCTATCTGTTGGCCAACTGATGCGGTAAAACCATTGCCCTCGGCAAGTGGTCTGTAGAAGCACAGCCTTCAACGGACCCACTGCCTCATGCCCGCCGCCACCGACCTTGCCAATGCCTGGTTTGCCAAACGCGGCTGGAAGCCGTTCGCTTTCCAGCGACGCGTGTGGGCAGCCGTCGAGCGCGGTGAGTCTGGCCTGTTGCACGCCAGCACCGGCGCCGGCAAAACCTACGCGGTGTGGCTTGCTGCGCTTCGCGCGTTCAGCACCCAGCCCCAAGGCCGCCAGCCTGCACCCATGCAGGTGCTGTGGATTACGCCCATGCGCGCCCTGGCCGCCGACACTGCCCGCGCCTTGCAGGCCCCGGTGGACGAACTGGGCCTGGCCTGGAGCGTGGGCGTACGCAGCGGCGACACCGGCAGTGCCGAACGCGCCCGGCAGGCCCGGCGCTTGCCCAGTGTACTGGTCACCACACCCGAAAGCCTGACCTTGCTGCTGACACGGGCACAAGCCCAAGAGGATTTCGCCACGCTACGCCTGGTGGTGGTGGATGAATGGCACGAACTGCTGGGCAACAAACGCGGGGTCCAACTGCAACTGGCGTTGGCCCACCTGCGCCAATGGCATCCTGGCCTGCCAACCTGGGGCCTGTCCGCCACCCTCGGCAACCTGCAGCACGCGCTCGACGTACTGCTGCCGCAAGGTGGAATGCTGGTACAAGGGCGACAGGACAAGACGCTACAGGTCGATACCCTGCTGCCGACAGCGATCGAGCGTTTCCCCTGGGCCGGGCACATGGGCCTGAAGATGCTCGACCAGGTCGGCCAAGAGATCGATGCCAGCGCCAGCTGCCTGGTGTTCACCAACACGCGCGCGCAAGCCGAACTCTGGTATCAGGCCCTGCTTGAAGCCCACCCCGACTGGGCTGGCCTGATTGCCTTGCACCATGCCTCGTTGGCCAGGGATACCCGTGACTGGGTCGAACGCAGCCTCAAGCAAGGCAGCCTGAAAGCGGTGGTGTGTACCTCCAGCCTGGACCTGGGCGTGGACTTTCTGCCGGTGGAGCGGGTGCTGCAAATCGGCTCGGCCAAGGGCATTGCCCGGCTGATGCAGCGGGCCGGTCGTTCCGGGCATGCACCGGGGCGGTGCTCGCGGGTAACCCTGGTGCCCACTCACACGCTGGAACTGGTGGAAGCTGCTGCGGCCCGGCAGGCACTGGCAGCGGGGCACATCGAAGCCCGCGTGTCGCCACGGCTGTGCATGGATGTGCTGGTGCAGCACCTGGTCAGCATGGCCCTGGGCAGTGGTTTTCACCCCGACACGCTGCTGGCCGAAGTTCGCAGCACCTGGGCATTCGCCGAGTTGCGCGACAGCCAGTGGCAGTGGGCGCTGGACTTCGTCTGCCATGGCGGCAGCACACTCAGTGCCTACCCGGACTACCAGCGTGTCGAACGCCAGGCCGACGGGGTATACAAGGTGGCCAGCGAACGCCTGGCGCGGCGCCACCGCATGGGCATCGGCACCATTGTCAGCGATGCCAACCTGCAACTGAAATACTGGAGCAAGGGCGGCGGTGGCAAGACGCTGGGCAGCGTCGAAGAAGCCTTTATCGCCCGCTTGCGACCCGGCGATACGCTGGTGTTCGCCGGCCGCGTACTGGAACTGGTACGGGTGGAAAACATGACAGCGTATGTGCGTCGCAGCAGCGCTCGCAAGGCTGCGGTGGCGCGCTGGAACGGCGGGCGAATGCCGCTTTCGAGTGAGCTGGCCGACGCGCTGGTCGAACAACTCGACGCCGCAGCCCATGAACGCTTCGACGGCCCGGAAATGCGCGCGGTGCGCCCGCTGCTGACGTTACAAGCACAATGGTCGGCGTTGCCCACCACGGGCACGTTGCTGGCCGAAACCTTCAAGTCCCGCCAGGGCTGGCACTTGTTCCTGTACCCGTTTGCCGGGCGCATGGCCAACCTGGGCCTGGCCAGCCTGATTGCCTGGCGGGTGAGCCGCGTGCAGCCGCTGTCAGTATCCATAGCGGTGAACGATTACGGCTTTGAACTGCTCAGCCCCGGCGAAGTGGACTGGGCTACGCACCTGCCACAGGCGCTCGGTACCGAGCACCTGCTGGAAGATGTGCTGGCCAGCCTGAATGCAGGCGAGATGGCGCTGCGGCGCTTTCGTGAAATCGCCCAGATTGCCGGGCTGGTATTTGGCGGGTATCCGGCAGCGCAAAAAAGCACCCGGCAGATTCAGGCATCGAGCGGGCTGTTCTACGAGGTGTTTCGCAAGCATGATGCAGGCAACCTGCTGCTTGGCCAGGCACGGGATGAGGTCTTGGCAGAAGAGCTGGAAATCGATCGGCTGCACCGCCAGTTGGTGAAAATGGGCAACCTGCAACTGGACTTGCGGGTGTTGAAGCGGCCGGGGCCACTGGCGTTTGCCTTGCTGGTGGAGGGCATGCGCGAGACGCTGAGTACCGAGAAACTGGCGGACCGGATTGCGCGGATGGTGGCAGAGCTGGAACGCGCAGCAGGCGGGCCGCAATGACCTATCAGCCCATCGAGCATTGCGGTGAAACACTTTGGCTGCTCCCCGACAAAGCCCTGTATTGGCCTGCCCGCAAGGCCCTGTTGGTGGCCGATGTGCACATTGGCAAAGCGGCGAGCTTTCGTGCCCTGCATCAACCGGTGCCACGTGGTACCACTGCCGAAACCCTCGCCCGGTTGGATGCCCTGCTGGCCGCTCATGACTGCGAGCAACTGGTGATCCTTGGCGACTTCCTTCATGCCCGCACCGGGCGTGCACCCGCGACCCTGGCCAGGCTGCACGCGTGGCGTGAGCGGCATGGGCAGCTGAAAATCATGCTGATTCGCGGCAACCATGATCGCAACGCCGGCGACCCGCCCGCTTCACTGCACATCGAGGTCAAGGACGAACCGTGTGTCATGGAACCGTTCGCACTGCAGCACGAAGCCCGCCCCCACCTGACGTGCCCAGTGCTGGCCGGCCATGTACATCCGGTTTTCGTGCTGCGCAGCAAGGCCCGACAACGCCTGCGCCTGCCCTGCTTCCTGATGGATGACCAGGTCAGCTTGCTGCCGGCGTTCGGTGAATTCACCGGCGGCTGGGAAATCACCCCAGCCAAGGGCAGCCGCATTTACCTGGCCGGCGCAGGGCGCGTCTGGCCGCTTTAACCGCGTTCAGGCTACAGGTGCTGGAGGCGGTTCATCCGGCAAGGTCGGCTCGCCCGGTTCCATAGGTTGCGTTTCACCCGGCTCGGGTGGCTGCGGCGTGTCGGGATCAGGCTGGTGGGGCACGCCCCCCGCCTGCATGGGCAGCGGGTGCGCCAGCAGTGACCAGGGCAACAACCCGATGTGGTTGGGCTGCAGGCCTGCCAGCTTGGCACTGATTGCGGGATGGAGTTTCATTGGCTGCTCCTGACGAAGGCCGATGCACATCATGCGCACCGGCATTACTCCGTTGGAGTGCCATGGGCGCGGGGAATTCCCCGCGTTTGTCGGCTCAGGTACGCGGCAGGGTGACGCCGCGCTGGCCTTGGTATTTGCCACCCCGGTCCTTGTAGGACACTTCACACTCTTCGTCAGACTGCAGGAACAGCATCTGCGCCACGCCTTCGTTGGCGTAGATCTTCGCCGGCAGCGTGGTGGTGTTGGAGAATTCCAGCGTCACGTGGCCTTCCCACTCAGGCTCGAGCGGGGTGACGTTGACGATGATGCCGCAGCGGGCATAGGTGCTTTTGCCCAGGCAGATGGTCAGCACGTCCCGCGGGATGCGGAAGTACTCGACGGTGCGGGCCAGGGCGAAGGAGTTTGGCGGAATGATGCACACGTCGCTCTTGATATCGACGAAGCTGCCGGCATCGAAGTTCTTGGGGTCGACGGTGGCCGAGTTGATGTTGGTGAACACCTTGAATTCGTCGGCGCAGCGCACGTCGTAGCCGTAACTGGAAACACCGAAGGAGATCACCCGGCTGTCCTGCTCGCCGCGCACCTGGCGCTCGACGAACGGCTCGATCATGCCGTGTTCCTGCGCCATGCGGCGAATCCACTTGTCCGATTTGATGCTCATGGCGGGGTGTCCTGAAGAGTTGCGTGGTGAAAATCGTGACGCGCATCTTACCGGTCCCGGCGCCCAGGTTAAAGTTCTATGCCTCATCCCGCGCCGGACGGGGGCTGCAGCCGCCGTCGATCCGAATTTGCGTAAAGCGCCTCATGACCATTGGCAGGTTGTGGAAAGTGGGGTAAGGTGGCGCAACTGTGCTGCACGTGACACCGAGAATCTCTAGTTTGATGCACGATCCTGATCGGCCCATCGCTGAATTTTCTGCTCTCTTTGCGCTCAGTCCCGGGCAGGAATTTTCCTGACCGTTATCAAATTGTCCAAGGAGACAGAAAAATGTCCAACCGTCAATCCGGTACCGTTAAGTGGTTCAACGATGAGAAAGGCTACGGCTTCATCACCCCTCAGTCGGGCGACGACCTGTTCGTGCACTTCAAAGCCATCCAAGCTGACGGCTTCAAAACCCTGAAAGAAGGCCAGGCTGTTACTTTCGTCGCTACCCGCGGCCAGAAAGGCATGCAGGCTGAAGAAGTTCAAATCGCCTAAGTCGATTTAGCTTCCTCGCTTTCAAAAAAAACCCGCCTTCTGGCGGGTTTTTTTATGCCTGGCAGAAAGACCGGTGCTGGCTTCTTCGCGGGTGAACCCGCTCCCACAAGGACTGCACAGGGCTTGAAGCTTGTGCTGTACCTGTGGGAGCGGGCAAGCCCGCGAAGCAGGCGACTCGGTCTGCGGTCAATCTTCGCTGATGGTAATGCTCGGCATCGCCGGCGCCGCGGCTTCCTGCAGCACAATCCGCGCACCGACCTGGCGCGCCAGTTCCTGATAGACCATGGCAATCTGGCTTTCCGGTTCGGCAATCGCCGTCGGCTTGCCGCTGTCGGCCTGCTCACGGATCAGCATCGACAAAGGCAGGGATGCCAGCAGGTCGACACCGTACTGGCTGGCCAGCTTCTCACCGCCACCTTCGCCGAACAGGTGCTCGGCATGGCCGCAGTTCGAACAAATGTGCACAGCCATGTTCTCGACCACGCCCAGTACCGGAATATTGACCTTGCGGAACATTTCCACGCCCTTCCTGGCATCCAGCAATGCCAGGTCCTGCGGGGTGGTGACGATTACCGAACCGGCCACCGGCACCTTCTGCGCCAAGGTCAGCTGGATATCACCGGTGCCCGGTGGCATGTCGATCACCAGGTAATCCAGGTCGTCCCAGGCCGTCTGGGTGACCAGTTGCAGCAGTGCGCCGGAGACCATCGGGCCACGCCAGACCATCGGCGTGTTGTCATCAGTGAGGAACGCCATCGACATGACCTCCACACCATGGGCCTTGATCGGCACAAACCACTTCTGCTCGCGAATCTGCGGCCGGGTGCCTTCGGCGATACCGAACATCACGCCCTGGCTGGGGCCGTAGATGTCGGCGTCGAGAATACCCACCCGCGCGCCTTCGCGGGCCAGGGCCAGGGCCAGGTTGGCCGCAGTGGTCGACTTGCCCACCCCGCCCTTGCCCGAGGCCACGGCGATGATGTTCTTGACGTTGGCCATGGCCGGCACCTGGGCCTGAGCCTTGTGCGCAGCGACCTGGCAATCGATCAATACCTGCGCGTTGCTGACGCCCTCGAGGTTGCCGATGGCGGTCTGCAGCACCTGGGCCCAACCGTTCTTGAACAACCCTGCGGCATAGCCCAGTTGCAGCTGCACGCTGACTTGCCCGCCCTGGATGTCGATGGCGCGCACGCAGCCGGCGCTGACCGGGTCCAGGTTCAGGTAGGGGTCGGTGTACTGGCGAAGCACGCCTTCGACGGCGGCACGGGTGACGGCACTCATGGAGACTCCCATTGGCAAACTGAATGTAAAACAGGCGCCTATCGTAACCCGTCAATCGTCAGCATATGCTTCTGCTGGGTGAAATATCTTCGCCAGCCCTTTATAGTGGCCGATCACCCTTAATTTTTACCCGTAGCCAGATAAGTAGCCGAGCCACCATGTCCGAGCCACGTCAGATTCTCGTCACCAGCGCCCTGCCCTATGCCAATGGATCAATCCATCTAGGCCATATGCTCGAGTACATCCAGACAGACATGTGGGTCCGCTTCCAGAAAATGCGCGGCAACCAGTGCATCTACGTCTGCGCCGACGACGCCCACGGCTCGGCCATCATGCTGCGTGCCGAAAAGGAAGGCATCACCCCGGAACAGCTGATCGCCAACGTCCAGGCCGAGCATAGCGGCGACTTCGCCGACTTCCTGGTGGATTTCGACAATTTCCACTCCACCCACAGTGAAGAAAACCGCGAACTGTCGAGCCTGATCTACACGCGCCTGCGTGAAGCCGGGCACATTGCCACCCGTTCGGTGACGCAATACTTCGACCCGGAAAAAGGCATGTTCCTGGCCGACCGTTTCATCAAGGGCACCTGCCCCAAGTGTGCGGCCGAAGACCAGTACGGCGACAACTGCGAAAAATGCGGCGCCACCTACGCGCCTACCGAGCTGAAAAACCCCAAGTCGGCAATCTCCGGTGCCACCCCGGTACTGCGCGATTCGCAGCACTTCTTCTTCAAGCTGCCTGATTTCCAGGCCATGCTGCAGCAGTGGACCCGCAGCGGCACCCTGCAGGACGCAGTGGCCAACAAGCTCGCCGAATGGCTGGATTCCGGCCTGCAAGAGTGGGACATCTCCCGCGATGCGCCGTACTTCGGCTTCGAGATCCCGGGCGAGCCGGGCAAGTACTTCTACGTGTGGCTGGATGCGCCGATCGGCTACATGGCCAGCTTCAAGA
Source organism: Pseudomonas sp. NPDC090592 (assembly GCF_044769185.1). Lineage (NCBI taxonomy): Bacteria > Pseudomonadati > Pseudomonadota > Gammaproteobacteria > Pseudomonadales > Pseudomonadaceae > Pseudomonas > Pseudomonas sp. NPDC090592. The sequence goes on along the minus strand of NZ_JBIVXJ010000002.1, from coordinate 266,300 downwards.
ACCTGTGCGCACGCCGCCCGGAGCTGGACTTCGACGCCTTCTGGAAGGAAGACTCCAAGGCCGAGCTGTACCACTTCATCGGCAAGGACATCGTCAACTTCCACGCCCTGTTCTGGCCTGCGATGCTCGAAGGCGCGGGCTTCCGCAAGCCGACCGCCGTCAACGTGCACGGCTACCTGACCGTCAACGGCGCCAAGATGTCCAAATCGCGCGGCACCTTCATCAAGGCCCGCACCTACCTCGACCACCTGCAACCGGAATACCTGCGTTACTACTACGCAGCCAAGCTGGGGCGTGGCGTCGATGACCTGGACCTGAACCTGGAAGACTTCGTGCAGAAGGTCAACTCCGACCTGGTTGGCAAGGTGGTCAACATCGCCAGCCGCTGCGCCGGCTTCATCCACAAAGGCAATGACGGTGTGATGGTCGCTGGCGATGCCGCCCCCGAACTGACCGAAGCCTTCCTCACTGCCGCCCCGTCGATCGCCGAGGCCTACGAAAGCCGCGACTTCGGCCGCGCCATGCGCGAAATCATGGCACTGGCCGACCGCGCCAATGCCTGGATCGCCGACAAGGCACCTTGGTCGCTGGCCAAGCAGGAAGGCAAGCAGGATGAAGTGCAGGCCATCTGCGCCCAAGGCATCAACCTGTTCCGCCAGCTGGTGATCTTCCTCAAGCCAGTGCTGCCAGTATTGGCCGCCGACGCCGAGGCCTTCCTCAACGTTGCCCCACTGGCCTGGAACGACCACCAGTCGCGCCTGGAAAACCACCAACTGAACCCGTTCAAGGCACTCATGAGCCGTATCGAACCGGCCAAGGTCGAAGCCATGGTCGCAGCCAGCAAGGAAGACCTGCTGGCCGCGGAAGCCAAGGCCCCGGCGGGCAATGGCGAGCTGACCAAGGATCCGCTGTCGGCAGAAATCGAGTTCGACACCTTCGCCGCTGTCGACCTGCGCGTGGCGCTGATCGTCAAGGCCGAGGCCGTGGCGGGTGCCGACAAGCTGCTGCAACTGACCCTGGACATCGGCGATGAGCGCCGTAACGTGTTCTCCGGTATCAAGTCGGCCTACCCTGACCCGTCCAAACTGGAAGGCCGCCTGACCATGATGGTCGCCAACCTCAAGCCACGGAAAATGCGCTTTGGCGTGTCCGAAGGCATGGTCATGGCAGCCGGCCCTGGTGGTGAAGAAATCTACCTGCTGAGCCCGGACAGCGGCGCCAAGCCAGGCCAGCGCATCAAGTAACGCCCCCTGCCCCGGCCCTCGTGCCGGGGCAGTTCCTTGTGTACCTTGATTGCCGGACAATCACCCTGATTCCCGGCTATCGTCATCTCATGAGCGACTACATTCTGGTCCTGATCAGCGCCGCGCTGGTCAATCACCTGTGCTTGTTGCAACAACCAGCCTCCAGGCTGCACCTGCATGTGCACGGCCTGGCCTGCGCGCTATGCATAGCCCTGGGCGTGATCGGCGCCCAGTTGCTGATGCGAGGGGTGCTTTTACCGTTGCGCATCCCCGACCTTGCCCTGTTCGTGCTGCTACCCTGGCTGGCTATGCTGGCTTGGGGCGTACCAACGCTGCTGGCCAGATGGCGCCCTAGCTGGCCCGTGACAGGGTTGCCAGCGCTACTGCTGGGCAACGCCGCAGCGTTGGGGCTGGCACTTCAGCAAACCCGCGACGACAGCACCTGGCTTGCCACACTGCTGCAAGGCCTGCTGGCCGGTGGTGGTTTCTGGCTGGTGCTGATCCTGTTCAACGACCTGCGCCTACGCAGTGCGCATGCCGACATGCCTGGCCCGCTGCGCGGGCTGCCCATCGAGTTGATCGGTGCAGGGGTAATGGCCATGGCGTTTTCCGGCCTCAATGGGTTGTTCGTGCAATGAGCGCTACGCCCGATCCGCGACTACGCGCCAGCATGGGACTGGTCTTGCTGGCCTGTATGCCCGGCCTGCTGACGCTGCTGTGGCTGCACGGCTGGAGTTTTCTGGTAAACCTGTTGCTGTGCACCAGTGCGGCCTTGTTGTGCGAAGCGTTGCTGCTGGGCATGCGCTCACAACCGCTGGTAGCGGCGCTGAACGATGGCAGCGCTGTAGTGACCGCTGTGTTACTGGCATGCGCCCTGCCTACCCTGGCCCCGTGGTGGTTACCCATGGTCGCCGCCAGTGTTGCCATCGGCATTGGCAAGCAGGCCTTTGGGGGTGTCGGACGCAACCTGTTCAACCCGGCCATGGTCGGTTATGCCTTCGTATTGCTGAGTTTCCCGTTGCAGATGAACCATTGGCCAGGGCCGGCACCTGGCTTGCTGGACAGCCTGCAACAGATATTCGCGGGGGGCGAACACATTGATGCCTGGGCCCGGCCGACACTGCTCGACGGCCTGCGCCACAACCGTAGCCTCACCATTGATGAGCTGTTTGCCAGCCACCCGGGCTTCGGCAGCATCGGCGGGAAGGGTAGCGAATGGGCCAACCTGGCGTTCCTGCTCGGCGGCCTGTTCCTGCTGCAGCGCAAAGTGATCAGCTGGCATGCGCCTGCGGGCTTGCTGGCAGGGCTGTTCGTGTTCAGCCTGTTGGGCTGGAACGGTTCGGGGTCGGATTCCAACGGCTCACCTTTGCTGCACCTGTTCTCCGGTTCGACCATGCTGGCGGCGTTCTTCATTGCCACCGAACCCGTGTCCGGCCCCAGGAACGACTGGGCCAGGCTATGCTTCGGCGTGGGAGCTGGGCTGCTGATCTACCTGATTCGTACCTGGGGCAGCTACCCGGACGGCACGGCGTTCGCCATTCTGCTGATGAACCTCACGGTACCGAGCCTTGAGCGCCTGGCCTTGCAGCGCCAGCAGGCCACCCGATGAAACGACTGGCGCGTGATGCGGGCCTGCTGTTGCTGACCGGGGCCCTGGCACTGTCTGCCACGCTGGCATGGCGACAATGGACCAGCACTGCCGTCACCAGCGCCGAGAAACGGCTGCAAAGCCATCAACGACTGGCGCTGCTAGCGCAAGGCAGTTACGACAACCAGCCCCTGGACACTCCCCTTCCAAGGCCCGCCGCACAACGCCCGAACAGTAGAATCCTGGCGGCTTACCGCGCCATGCGGGCAGGCAAACCCAGCGCAATCATAATTGTCACCCAAACCCAGGGGTACGCCGGGCCAATCGTGCTCAGCGTCGCCATCAGCACGGACGGCCGACTGATTGGCAGCCAAGTGATCGAACAACAGGAAAGCCCGAAGTTGGGCGCACGCCTGGCAGACCCGCAGGTGCACTGGCTGGAGCAGTTCAGCAACCGCCAGTTGACCGACCGCTGGGCACTCAAGCGAGACCAGGGTGACTTTGATCAACTGGCCGGCGCGACCGTGACCTCGCGCGCCGTGATCACAGCCCTGCAGGAAGCCCTGAGCTATTTCGATGAACAGCACACCGTGCTGCTGGGGAGCTCTGCGCATGAATAGTATGTACTTCATGGCCGCAAGCCTTGTACCGGTATTGGGCGCCACTCGCACCCTGCGCGAAGGTGTCGCCATCGGCCTGTGCGCGATCGTGATGAACAGCCTTCACCAGGTGTTGCTGACCCCCTTGCGCCAGCGGCTGGCCACCTGGGCGTACGTGCTGGCCAGCCTGCTGCTGCTGGCAGCCCTGGCCAGCTGCCTGCAACTGGCACTGCGTGCGTGGCAATTGCCACTTGCGCTTGCCCTTGGCCCTTACCCCGCGTTGTTGTGCCTGCACTGCCTGACCACCGACCACCTGCTGCCCCACGAAGGGCGCTGGCGCCTTCTGGCCAGATACCTTTGCACCCTGTTTGCCGCTTGCCTGCTGCTCGGCGGCTGCCGCCAATGGCTGGCTGACGGCGCCGGGCTGCACCTGGCCAGCCTGGCCCCTGGCGCGCTGATACTGCTCGGACTGCTGCTGGCCTTGTACAATCGCCTGCGTCCGGGCCCCGCCCACCCACGTCGTCAAGGAAAGCTCTGATTTCATGAATGCCGCCAAACGCCTGGAGATTTTTCGCAGGCTGCACGAAGACAACCCCGACCCGAAGACTGAACTGGCCTACACCACCCCGTTCGAACTGCTGGTCGCCGTGACATTGTCCGCGCAATCCACCGACGTCGGCGTCAACAAGGCCACCGCCCGCCTGTTTCCCGTCGCCAACACCCCCGAAGCGATCCATGCCCTTGGTGTTGAAGGACTGAGCGAATACATCAAGACCATCGGGCTGTACAACAGCAAGGCCAAGAACGTGATCGAGGCCTGCCGGCTGCTGATCGAACTTCACGGCAGCCAGGTGCCACAGACCCGCGAAGCCCTGGAGGCACTGCCTGGCGTGGGCCGTAAGACCGCCAACGTGGTGCTGAACACAGCGTTCCGCCAGCCGACCATGGCAGTGGATACGCATATCTTCCGGGTCAGCAACCGCACGGGCATTGCGCCAGGCAAGACGGTGCTGGAAGTGGAGAAGAAACTGGTCAAGTTCGTGCCCAAGGATTACCTGCTCGACGCCCACCACTGGCTGATCCTGCATGGACGCTACGTATGCCAGGCACGCAAGCCAAGGTGTGGCAGTTGCCGGATCGAAGACCTGTGCGAGTACAAGCACAAAACCAGCGACGATTGAGCCGATAGCAAGAAACCGCTTGCGACGATTGAAAAAATCTTTTTTACCAGCGCCTGCTTTCTGGTTATAAGGACGGCCAATGGCCCCTTGGCTTGGAGCGACTCATGAGCACCGATAAAGACGAGCTGTCGATCGAAGATGACTTTGTTGCCACAGAAGATGACGCGCAACCCCAGGTGGAGAGCGCAAAGACCAACCTGAGCAAGCGCCGCACCATCGACAACATGCTGGAAGAACGGCGCCTGCAAAAGCAGCTGGCCGATTTCGACTACGACCTGTAGCCAAGGCTTGCCGCCCTGGTAAAGCCTCCCGTCCGGAGGCTTTACCACATGACGCTCAGTTAAGCCCTTGCCGTTGCGCCAGCTCGATCAGGTCGACCAGCGAGCGCGCATTGAGCTTGAGCAAAAGCCGGGACTTGTAAGTGCTGACCGTCTTGTTGCTCAGGAACATGCTGTCGGCAATCTCCTTGTTCGAACGCCCGCGTGCCAACTGCTGCAACACCGTCATTTCGCGCGCCGACAGGCGCTTGACCATATCTGTCTCGCTACCCCCACTCCTGCCGCGCGACGCATGCAGGGCCTGGTTGGGGAAGTAGCTGTAACCCGATAACACGGCCTTGATGGCGCTCAGCAACTCGGTGAGTTCCTGTTGCTTGCACACGTACCCCGAGGCCCCCGCCTGCATGCAGCGCATGGAGAAGTTGCCGGGCGCTTGCGACGTCAGCACCAGCACTTTGCTGCCAGGGCTATAGGTTGCCAGGCGCGCAATCACCTCCAGGCCATCCAGCCTGGGGATGCCAATGTCGAGCACTACGATATCCGGCAGATGTTGCCGGGTAAGCTGCAAGGCAGCCACCCCATTGTCGGTCTCCGCCACAACGTCATACCCATGCCGCTCCATCAGCATGCGTACGGCCAGGCGTATGACCGGGTGATCATCGACGATAAGCACTTTATTCATGCGACATCCATTCTTTCATTATTTTTGCTTTGGCACGCCACGATAACCGACAGCGCGCCCGATGGCGCGGCGAATTCCCGGCGAAACTCATGAGCAGATGAAACTTACAACAATTGCAGAATTTTCCTACAAATTATGGAAGCAGTTGTAACAACCAAATTCCTTATTACCAAACCGACGTTATCACCCGGCTTCAACCGTGTACTAGTTGAAAACTGACGCTCACTTGAAGAAAAATCCAATTCAACCACGATGAAAATTCAAGGTATCCAGAACATCTGGCGATTACTCCTCCCTCGGAAACCCGTCCAGTCTTTAGTTGAGTGCAACGGTAAGGTAAAGATGGGTAAAACCGCTGGAGACGGCCATATGACCCAAGCACAACCTGTTGCCCCGCTGACGATCATTGCCATCTTCGCGGGGATTATCGAAGCCTCCGCCCTTGCCACACTGCCGTTTCTCAGCGAGGCCAGTCAAAAGCTCTACACCTGGTTTCTGGTGGGTTTCCCGTTCTTCCTGACGGCGCTGTTCTTCCTCACGCTCAACTTCAACTACAAGTCGTTCTACAGCCCACCCGTCGCCAGCGTGACAAACGACAACACCCCTTCAGCGAACACCCAGAGCATGCCTGCCGCCCCAAGCAATGCCTGTGAGACGGTTAAAAGCGAGCCCGTGACGTTCATGTTTACCGGCCCCGACGCCAACCGCATGTTGGAGCAGCATCTTCTGTCTGCACTCGCCCAACCCGCCGTACCAGCGCGTACCTGGCGCTTTTGCAATCTGGAAAGACACCAATGTGCACAGCTATCGATCAGCCCGCTTGAAGATGATCTTGCAGGCGACCAACCCTGATCACCCTGGCGTTTCTTCAGGCATAAAAAAACCCCGGCCTGAACCGGGGTTTTTCAAGCAACCGCCAGCTATCAGAGCAGCGAACGGCCCTTGTTGGCAGCGATGCGCATGCGCAGTGCGTTCAGCTTGATGAAGCCGGCAGCGTCCGCCTGGTTGTAGGCGCCGCCATCTTCTTCGAAGGTCGCGATATTGGCGTCGAACAGCGAGTCGTCCGACTTACGGCCGACTACGGTGACATTGCCCTTGTACAGCTTCAGGCGTACCACGCCATTCACGTTGACCTGCGAAGCGTCGATCATCTGCTGCAGCATCAGACGCTCCGGGCTCCACCAGTAGCCGGTGTAGATCAGGCTGGCGTACTTCGGCATCAGCTCATCTTTCAGGTGAGCGACTTCACGGTCCAGGGTGATCGACTCGATGGCACGGTGAGCCTTGAGCATGATGGTACCGCCCGGGGTCTCGTAGCAGCCACGCGACTTCATGCCGACATAACGGTTTTCGACGATGTCCAGGCGGCCGATACCGTTGGCACCACCGATGCGGTTCAGTTCGGCCAGGACGGTGGCCGGGGACTTCTCTACGCCATCGATGGCAACGATGTCACCATTACGGTAGGTCAGCTCGATGTAGGTGGCCTGGTCCGGGGCGTTCTCAGGCGAGACGCTCCATTTCCACATGTCTTCTTCGTGCTCGGTCCAGGTATCTTCCAGGACACCGCCTTCGTAGGAGATGTGCAGCAGGTTGGCGTCCATCGAGTACGGCGACTTCTTCTTGCCGTGGCGCTCGATCGGGATACCGTGCTTCTCGGCGTAGTCCATCAGTTTCTCGCGGGACAGCAGGTCCCACTCACGCCATGGGGCGATGACCTTGACGCCTGGCTTCAGCGCGTAGGCACCCAGTTCGAAACGAACCTGGTCGTTGCCTTTGCCGGTGGCGCCATGGGAAATGGCGTCAGCACCGGTTTCGTTGGCGATTTCGATCAGGCGCTTGGCAATCAGCGGGCGGGCGATGGAAGTACCCAGCAGGTACTCGCCTTCGTAGACGGTGTTGGCGCGGAACATCGGGAACACGAAATCACGCACGAATTCTTCGCGCAGGTCGTCGATGTAGATCTCTTTAACGCCCATTGCCTGGGCCTTGGCACGGGCCGGCTCGACCTCTTCGCCTTGACCCAGGTCAGCGGTGAAGGTCACCACTTCGCAGTTATAGGTATCCTGCAGCCACTTGAGAATCACCGAAGTATCAAGGCCGCCGGAATACGCCAGTACGACCTTTTTTACGTCCGCCATGCCATCACTCCACGGGGTTGTACGGAAAGGGATCGATTCTAACGGCCTTGCGGACAAATTTACAGTGGGGCGACAGCTTCTGACGACAAAGCGACAGGAAGTGTCGGAAGGGCGACGGGGATTGTGAGAGGGACTTCTGGATATCTGGTCAGGCCATGGAAGTGCATGCCTTGAGAGGTGTGCCGCCTGTGAGATCGAGCGCCGCCCACGCGGCGCTTCGCGGGGCAAGCCCGCTCCCACATTTGTTGCAACGTGACCATGCCTGTGGAAGCGGCGTTGCCCGCCTTGGTGTATGTCTCAAGACAGGTGGGACGACGGATGCGCCAGTCGAGAAATCCAGACAGGGCAACAAGGCTGACAACCATGGCCTGACAGGTTCGGCACGTTGCAACAAATGTGGGAGCGGGCTTGCCCCGCGAAGCGCCGCGCGGGCGGCGCTCGATCTCATAGGCGCTGAAAATCTTGTGACAAACGCTCAGTTCACGGCGCCTTGGCTGGCGCAGCGGGCGCGGCTTGCTCCACCGGTTTCTCCACCGGCTTCACAATCACCGTAACCCGGTCCAGCTCGATATTTACACGCCGATTGCGCGCCCGATTGGCAGCGCTGTTGTTCTTCACCAACGGGTATTGCTCACCATGGAAGCGCACGATGATCTGATCTTCCGCCACACCATGGGCCTTGAAGTAATCAGCCACCGCGAGCGCACGACGGCGCGACAGGTCGCGGTTGGTCAGGCGGTTGCCACTGTTGTCGGAGTGGCCGTCGAGTTCGATGTGGTTAACGGTCGGGTCGGCTTTCATGTAATCGAGGATCAGGTCCAGCCGCGCCTTGGCGGCCTCATCCAGGTCGATGCCGCCCCCCGGGAAGCCCACCTGGGTCTGGCGCACCTGGTCGTAGTTCATCGCCAGGAGCTTGCCAGCACACACAAGATAGTCGCTGTACGCCTTGGCAAAGCTGACCGGCAACACGCGCACCTCCATCGGCCTGCCCGCCTCACCGGTATAATTGCGCACCACCGTGCTGCGCCCGTCGAGCAGGCCGTTGATCAGGCGACTGGCCTGCCCTTGGGATGAGCTGAACAACACACCTGTGCGGGCCAAGCGCACAGTGCCCAGGTTGATATCGCCGCGCCCAGGTTGCCACGGCGCGGCCGCCGCCAGCAGGCTGGCGCTGCCTGCACCCAGCACGTTGCTATCCGAACGCAACTGGAACACCGGCTGCTCACCTGCCCGGCGCACGAACTCTGCGCTGCCAAAACCTTCGATCGGCTGGATCAGTCGGCACTCGAACTGGTCACCCTCGACCTTCCAGGCAATGTTCTCCATGCGCGTCTGGAAAGTCAGTGCGCCGGCCGGCAGGCTGGCGAACAGGGTCAACAGGGCTAGGTAACGCTGGCGCACGGGCGGCTCCACAAATTCTGACGGCTTACCTGCAGGCTATCGGACGCAGGCCGGAAAACTTGATAGCCGTGCTCGCCCCAGGGTTTTCCGGTAGCATTGGGGCTTGAGTTCGACCCGCCTGGAATCCCCAATGTCCGATCGCCTGACCCTCCTGCGCCCCGACGACTGGCACATCCATCTGCGCGATGGTGCCGTCCTGCCCCACACCGTTGGCGACGTGGCGCGCACTTTCGCCCGTGCCATCATCATGCCTAACCTGGTTCCGCCAGTGCGCAATGCCACCGAGGCCGGCGCCTACCGTGAGCGCATCCTGGCCGCCCGCCCTGCCGGCAGCCGCTTCGAGCCGCTGATGGTGCTGTACCTCACCGACCGCACCAGCCCTGAAGACATCCGCGCGGCCAAGGCCAGCGGTATCGTGTACGCCGCCAAACTGTACCCGGCCGGCGCCACCACGAACTCCGACTCCGGCGTGACCAGCATCGACAACATCTTCCCGGCCATCGAGGCGCTGGCAGAAGTCGGCATGCCGCTGCTGGTGCATGGCGAAGTGACCCGCAGCGAGATCGACGTGTTCGACCGTGAAAAACGCTTCATCGACGAGCACATGCGCCGCGTGGTCGAACGCTTCCCCACGCTGAAAGTGGTGTTTGAGCACATCACCACCAGCGACGCCGCGCAGTTCGTCACCGAGGCCTCGGCCAACGTCGGCGCAACCATCACCGCGCAGCACCTGCTGTACAACCGCAACCACATGCTGGTTGGCGGCATTCGCCCGCACTTCTACTGCCTGCCGATCCTCAAGCGCAACACCCACCAGGTGGCGCTGCTGGACGCGGCCACCAGTGGCAACCCGAAGTTCTTCCTCGGCACCGACTCGGCGCCGCACGCCCGTCACGCCAAGGAAGCGGCTTGCGGATGCGCCGGTTGCTATACCGCCTATGCGGCCATCGAAATGTACGCCGAAGCGTTCGAGCAGCGTAACGCGCTGGACAAGCTGGAAGGCTTTGCCAGCCTGCACGGCCCGGCCTTCTACGGCCTGCCGGCGAACACCGACACCATTACCCTGGTGCGTGAAGAATGGACCGCCCCGGACAGCCTGCCGTTTGGCGAGCAGACCGTAATCCCGTTGCGCGCTGGTGAAAAACTGCGCTGGCGCCTGCTGGAGGACAACGCGTGAGCGAAGACCTTTACGAAGACGACATGGACAGCCAGGGCAGCGGCGGTCCGCGCCACCCGATGGCCGAGCGCTTCCGCGGCTACCTGCCAGTAGTGGTGGACGTGGAGACGGGCGGTTTCAACAGCGCCACCGATGCCCTGCTGGAAATTGCCGCAGTCACCATCGGCATGGACGAGAAAGGTTTCCTGTTCCCCGAGCACACCTACTTCCACCGGGTAGAGCCGTTCGAGGGCGCCAACATCGAGCAAGCGGCGCTGGAGTTCACCGGGATCAAGCTGGACCACCCGCTGCGCATGGCTGTCAGCGAGGAAAGCGCGCTGACAGACATCTTCCGCGGCGTACGCAAGGCGCTCAAGGCCAACGGCTGCAAGCGGGCGATCCTGGTCGGCCACAACAGCAGCTTCGACCTGGGCTTCCTCAACGCAGCGGTGGCACGCAACGACCTGAAGCGCAACCCGTTCCACCCGTTCTCCAGCTTCGACACTGCAACCCTGGCGGGCCTGGCCTATGGGCAGACCGTGCTGGCACGGGCTTGCCAGAGCGCCGACATCGACTTTGACGGGCGTGAGGCGCACTCGGCGCGTTACGACACCGAGAAGACGGCCGAACTGTTCTGCGGCATCGTCAACCGCTGGAAAGAGATGGGCGGCTGGCGCGATTTCAACGACTGAGCTGCAAAAGCATTCGCGGGCATGCCCGCTCCCACAAGTTCACCTATGCCTTCAGGCATGCAGAGAACCTGTGGGAGCGGGCGCGCCCGCGAAGAGGCCGGCACAGGACGGCACAAAAAAACCGGCCACAAGGGCTAATGCCAGTCAGTTAAGCTGACTGGCATTTTCATTTTCGGGTCGGATATTTTGCGGGTCGTTGCTTCACTACTCTTGGGAACCAACGATCAGGTCGTCGATGAGGCAAGACATACTGCGCCGCTGATGCCTGCAGATCGGCCAGAAATCCTGGCAGGTTACCGGGATGATTCAGTGACGTGCCATGCAACAAGCCCAAGATTGCCCAGCTGCAGGCGGTAAAGCTCATTTCGCAGGGGTAGACGCCCGGGCACTGCTTCGACATCTGAACCATCTGATAACGCAACAGGTTGTAGCCCAGCAGTACGCCCCACAGCTCTTGCGCAATCATCTCTGGCGTCTTGCTTCTCAGCGTGTATTCACCGCCCAAGAGCCCTTGCTTGATCTCCCGGTAACCCAATTCGATTTCCCAGCGCTGACTGTAAAGATCGACGATCTCATCACCTGGGAAGCGCAGCGGATCGGTCATCGAGGTCAAGACGTTCACAACCTTTCCTTTGATCGTTTTGCTCAGCAGCCGCGCTCGAATCTCATCCGGCAAGCCTGGCCATTGCTTACGCGCCTGAGGCGATGTGCGCAGAACGACCAAAGCATCATTGCGCCCAAGCTTATGCTCTACCTCGTACTGACTACTCTTTTTCAAGGGGATCAGCCAGTGTCGATGCTCGCCTTGTGATTGCCAGTGATGCAGCAAGCCCAACGAGTAGGAACCTTTGTCGAAAAGGGTCAGGGAATGGTTCGGCGTGCTGGCAACCAGCTGTTCAGCCAGCTTCGTTTCACTGCTGTGATAGCTTTCAAAAGTGCTGCTGATCAGCAAATGGCTGGTCAGCTCCATCTGACAGACCATTCGAACTTGAGGAAAACCGCCGTCCCCATGCTGGTTGGTCGCACCACCGTAGAACGCGCGGTTCTCTGCCGTGTCAGGGGTGTTCCAAACGACGCCGTCCACGCCAAGCAGCGTCAGCCCCAACCATTGCGGGTGTTTGGTCTCTTCGTGCCATCGTTGCTGGGTGAGAGTGAAAACTTCACGCACCGCTTCGCTACCCAATCGCTGCCGACCTTGCACAACAGCACTGGGGGCAACGAGTGGCCGCTTGCCGGGCAGCATGATGTCCATGTGGTTCACGACATCCCAGGCTGACATGCGGCGGAACAACGCCATACCAATGATGCACCACACCAGGCTTTCAAGCGGCAGGCGGCGCTTGCGGATGGTTGAGACGCCAGCGGTCTCGAAAGCCTGCTTCACGATGTCCGGATCAAGCAAAGCCCCTAGCCCTTCAAGGGCATTTGGCCTGGATGCCATTTCGTGAGTGAGGGACAGTGCTTTTGCTAGGCGCATAAAAAATCCGATGCTCGTTTCCAAGCATCGGATTGTGCGGCCTACGGGCTAAAGCTCAAAGCGTCAGTCTTAACTGACTGGTATTAGCCATGAAGGCCGGTTTTTTTATGCGAGCGACAATTACAGCTTGCCGGCGTTCTCGCTCAGGTAGGCAGCAACGCCTTCTGGCGAAGCGTTCATGCCTTTGTCGCCTTTTTTCCAGTTGGCAGGGCAAACTTCGCCGTGCTCTTCGTGGAACTGCAGGGCGTCAACCAGGCGCAGCAGCTCGTCCATGTTGCGGCCCAGTGGCAGGTCGTTGACGATCTGCGAACGGACAACACCGTTGGTGTCGATCAGGAAGGCGCCACGGAAGGCTACGCCGCCTTCGGACTCGACGTCGTAGGCTTTGCAGATTTCGTGGGTGATGTCGGCAGCCAGGGTGTACTTCACCTGACCGATGCCGCCGTTGTTGACCGGGGTGTTACGCCAGGCGTTGTGGGTGAAGTGCGAGTCGATCGACACGCCGATCACTTCAACGTTGCGGGCCTGGAAGTCAGGGATGCGGTTGTCCAGGGCGATCAGCTCGGACGGGCAGACGAAGGTGAAGTCCAGCGGGTAGAAGAACACCAGGCCGTACTTGCCCTTGATGGCCGAAGCCAGGTTGAAGCTGTCGACGATCTCGCCATTGCCCAGCACAGCCGGAACGGTGAAATCGGGGGCTTTCTTACCAACGAGTACGCTCATTGTAATCTCCTGATGAGGGTGAAAAACCGTTTGCCGGGCCAGACGGGCTTGCCCGACATCCAACAAAGGCCGACCATCATACACGGCTTCTGATGACAGGCCGAATCCCTCGACAAAGCAACCGCCGGTCGCTCAAACACAGCCCTTCCAGAAAGTATTTTGACAAGCATTCTCATTAACATTAAGCTCCAACCCATCGACTCAACCAGCGATGGTCAGCCCTTATGTATGTGTGTCTTTGTGTCGGCGTCACCGACGGACAGATCCGCGACGCGATCTATGAAGGATGCTGCAGTTACAAGGAAGTGCGAGCCGCGACGAACGTCGCCAGCCAGTGTGGCAAATGTGCCTGCCTGGCCAAGCAAGTGGTCCGTGAGACCCTGACCGAGCTCCAGGTCAGCCAGGCAGCCCTGCCCTACCCCGTAGAATTTACTGCGGCCTGAATACCCCTATTTTGAAGAACCGGACCTCGTGTCCGGTTTTTTTATGCCTGTAATTCAATAAGTTAGCCCCGCAACGCGGTTCACAAACATTCTTATTCCTATTAATTTTCACTTATTATTCAACAACTTAGGTTTGACACACCTAAGTATCGGGCTCAAACTTCACTGTATTGGCACACTTCTACAGGGCAGGAACCCGCAATGAAAGGCGACGTAAGCGTCATCCAGCATCTCAACAAGATCCTCGGAAACGAGCTGGTCGCGATCAACCAGTACTTCCTGCACGCACGTATGTACGAAGATTGGGGCCTGAACAAACTCGGCAAGCTCGAGTACAAGGAATCCATCCACGCGATGAAAGACGCTGACAAACTGATCAAGCGTATTCTCTTCCTCGAAGGCATCCCGAACGTTCAGGACCTGGGCAAGCTGATGATCGGCGAGCACACCAAGGAAATGCTCGAGTGTGATCTGAAGCTCGAGAAGAAAGCCCTGGTAGACCTCAAGGCGGCCATTGCGCATTGCGAAACGGCTGGCGACTTCGGCTCGCGTGACATGCTTGAAGATATTCTCGAGTCCGAGGAAGAGCACATCGACTGGCTGGAAACCCAACTGGGGCTGATCGACAAGATCACTATCGAGAATTACCTGCAGTCGCAGATGGGCGAAGAGTAATTCTTCACCGCATAAAAAAACCCGCGATCCGCGGGTTTTTTTATGCTTGCCGGAAAATCAGGCTTCGGAAGCCTTGGCCTTGGCAGCCGCTTCCTTGATCAGGGTTTGCAACTCACCCTTCTCGAACATTTCCAGCATGATGTCGCTGCCGCCAACCAGCTCACCGGCTACCCACAGCTGCGGGAAGGTCGGCCAGTTGGCGTATTTTGGCAGGTTGGCACGGATTTCCGGGTTCTGCAGGATGTCGACGTAGGCGAACTTCTCGCCACAACCCATCACAGCTTGCGATGCCTTGGCCGAGAACCCGCACTGCGGGGCATTCGGCGAGCCTTTCATGTAAAGCAGAATGGTGTTGTTGGCAATCTGCTCTTTGATCGTTTCGATGATATCCATGTAGCACCTCGGCTGAACTTTCCGACGCGGTCGTCGGCACGGTGGCGCATTGTAACGGAAAGCCGAGCAGCGTGCTCGGCCTTACCATCGCTCATGCGGCCTCTACCTGCACGGGCACGCCATTGAGTGCGGCGTTACCGGAAACCGCGTCCCGAAAGCGCTCGTCAGTCAGGTCGTTGGCACTCACGCCCGGTTGTGCCTGGGCGACCTGCATGTGCACGCCCTGGCGGCCATGGCCGAAGCCATGGGGCAGGCTGACCACCCCCGGCATCATGTCCTCGCAGGCCAATACCTCGACTTCGAGGGCCCCCGTGCGCGAGCGGATACGCACCCGCTGGCCGTCCTGCAGGTGCCGCTGCTGCAAGTCTTGCGGGTGCATCAACAACTGATGACGCGGCTTGCCTTTCACCAGGCGATGGAAATTGTGCATCCACGAGTTGTTGCTGCGCACATGTCGGCGGCCAATCAGCAACAGTTCGCCGGCTGTCGGGGGCGCCTGTTGCGCCAGGCGCTGCAAGTCGTCCAGCAACACTTGGGGCGCCGCTTCGACCGCCTTGCTGGCAGTTGCCAGGCGCGCAGCGAGGTTACTGCGCAAAGGGCCCAGATCAAGCCCGTGCGGGTGATTGGCCAGCGTCGCCAGCGAGAGCTGCCAGGGCGTTGCCTCACCGTATGGCCCTTTGCGCAGGGCCATGTCGATCATCTGCGCCGGGGCCCAGGTCGGTTTCAACTCCAGCTCGGCTCGCCTGGCAAACGCCTGCGCCAGGCCGACGAATATTTCCCAGTCGTGCAGGGCGCCTTGCGGCTTGGCCAGGATCGCCCGGTTGAAGCGGGTGACGTTGCGCACGGCCAACAGGTTGAAGGTGCTGTCGTAGTGATCATTTTCCAGCGCTGAGGTGGATGGCAGGATCAGGTCGGCATGGCGGGTGGTTTCGTTGATGTAGAGGTCGATGCTGAGCATGAATTCAAGCCCTTCCAGCGCCGCATCCAGCTGGCGACCGTTAGGCGTGGACAGCACGGGGTTGCCGGCCACTGTAACCAGGGCACGCACCTGTCCTTCGCCAGGTGTCAGCATCTCTTCGGCCAGGGCCGCTACGGGCAACTCGCCGCCGTACTCGGGCAAGCCCGATACCCGACTTTGCCAGGCGTTGAAGTGGCCGCCAGAGGTGGTCGCGACCAGGTCGACAGCAGGCTCCGTGCACAACGCGCCGCCTTCACGATCGAGGTTGCCGGTGACCAGGTTGATCAGCTGCATCAACCAGTGGCAGAGCGTACCGAAAGCCTGGGTGGAGACACCCATGCGGCCGTAGCACACGGCTTTGCCTGCGGCAGCGAAATCCCGTGCCAGCTGGCGGATATCCGCCGCGGCAATGCCGCAGTGCGCACTCACGGCCTCGGCGCTGAGCGGCGCCAGTGCTTCGCGCACCTGCTGCAGGCCATTGACCGATAAATGCGAGCCCTGCCCCAGGCCCTCTTCGAACAGGGTATTGAGCAGGCCGCACAGCAAGGCCGCATCCCCACCCGGGCGAATGAACAGGTGGGTATCGGCAATCGCCGCCGTTTCGCTACGCCGGGGGTCTACGACCACCAGGCGCCCGCCCCGCCCACGCAGGGCCTTCAGGCGCTTTTCCACATCTGGCACGGTCATGATGCTGCCGTTGGAAGCCAGCGGGTTGCCACCGAGAATCAGCATGAAGTCGGTATGGTCGATGTCCGGGATCGGCAGCAGCAGGCCATGCCCATACATCAGGTGGCTGACCAAATGTTGTGGGAGCTGGTCCACCGAGGTGGCCGAAAAACGATTGCGCGTCTTGAGCAGGCCGAGGAAGTAGTTGCTGTGGGTCATCAAGCCATAGTTATGCACGCTCGGGTTGCCCTGGTACACGGCCACGGCATTGCGCCCGTGCGCCTGCTGGATTGCCCACAGCTTGTCGGCAGCCAGGTCAAAGGCTTCATCCCAGCCGATGGCTTCCCAGCGCTCACCCACCCGTTTGTGCGGCTGACGCAAGCGGTCAGGGTCGCTCTGGATGTCCTGCAAGGCCACCGCCTTGGGGCAGACGTGGCCACGGCTGAATGGGTCCTGGGGGTCGCCTTTGATCGAGCTGACAAGCGCACGCCCGTCATCCTCATGGCTGACTTCAATGTTCAGCCCGCAGATCGCTTCGCACAGGTGACAGGCACGGTGATGCAGGGTCTTGGTCATGGCCGCCTCTGCCTTGTTGTTGTCGAACACTGACTATGCGCCCGGCCCCTGCCCCAGGCCAGCGCGCTTTGCCGCGTGAATCCACCGACATCAGGCGCACGATTTGCGACAGCCATTTGCCAAATTGCCAGCAAGCCGTGTACAACCCTGTGTAGTAAATAAAAAACAGCACCGGCCAGCGGGTAAAGACACCCTTTGCAACATCCTTTCGAATGGGCCGCTGTTTCCCCCCTTGGCTTCAGGCGACATTTACTTATAGTATTGCGCCTTTCCCTATTTCGTCCGCCCCGTGCGGCTTACGCCGCAGGTCACTCCCGTTGTCAAAAAAAACCATACGGTCGACCTGCATACCGTTGCAGATAAGGTAGTCAATCATGAGCGCTAGGCACTTTCTCTCCCTGCTGGACTTCACCACCGACGAATTGCTCGGGGTGATCCGCCGCGGCATCGAGCTGAAGGACCTGCGCAAGCGAGGCGTGCTGTTCGAGCCCCTGAAGAGCCGTGTGCTGGGCATGATCTTCGAGAAGTCCTCGACCCGCACCCGCGTATCGTTCGAGGCCGGCATGATCCAGCTTGGTGGCCAGGCCATCTTCCTGTCGCCACGCGACACGCAGCTGGGCCGTGGCGAGCCGATTGGTGACAGCGCCATCGTGCTGTCGAGCATGCTCGACGTGGTGATGATCCGTACCCACGCCCACAGCACCCTGACCGAATTCGCCGCCAAATCGCGCGTGCCGGTGATCAACGGCCTGTCCGACGAGTCGCACCCGTGCCAGCTGCTGGCCGACATGCAGACGTTCCTTGAACACCGCGGTTCGATCCAAGGCAAGACCGTGACCTGGATCGGCGATGGCTTCAACATGTGCAACTCTTATATCGAGGCCGCCCGGCAGTTCGATTTCCAGCTGCGCATCGCCTGCCCCGAAGGCTACGAACCGGATGAGCGCTTCATGGCCCTGGGCGGCGACCGCGTGCAGATCATCCGTGATGCCAAGGAAGCCGTGCGCGGCGCACACCTGGTAGTCACTGATGTCTGGACTTCGATGGGCCAAGAGGAGGAAACTGCACGGCGCCTGGCGCATTTCGCGCCTTACCAGGTCACCCGCGAACTGCTCGACCTGGCGGCACCCGATGTCCTCTTCATGCACTGCCTGCCCGCCCACCGTGGCGAGGAAATCAGCCAGGACCTGCTCGACGACCCACGTTCGGTCGCCTGGGACGAGGCTGAAAACCGCCTGCATGCACAGAAGGCGCTTCTCGAATTCCTTGTAGAACCGGCTTACCACCACGCATGAGTCAAACCCTACTGCTCAACCTGCGTAACCTCGCCTGCGGCTATGGCGACCAGCGCATCGTCCAGAACCTCAACCTGCACCTGAACGCAGGCGACATCGGTTGCCTGCTGGGTTCATCCGGTTGTGGCAAAACCACTACCTTGCGCGCCATTGCCGGCTTCGAACCGGTACACGAAGGTGAGATCCAGCTGGCTGGGGACGTGATTTCCCGCGCTGGTTTCACCCTGGCCCCGGAAAAGCGCCGCATCGGCATGGTGTTCCAGGACTACGCGCTGTTCCCGCACCTGACCGTGGCGCAGAACATTGCCTTTGGCATCGCCAAGCACCCGCGGCAGGCCGAGGTCATCGAAGAGATGCTCGAGCTGGTCAAGCTGGGCGGCCTGGGTGGGCGTTACCCCCATGAGCTTTCTGGCGGCCAGCAGCAACGGGTCGCACTGGCCCGTGCGCTGGCGCCTGAACCCCAGCTGCTGCTGCTCGACGAACCGTTTTCCAACCTTGACGTTGAGCTGCGCCGGCGCCTGAGCCATGAGGTTCGCGACATTCTCAAGAGCCGTGGCACCAGCGCCATCCTGGTGACCCATGACCAGGAAGAAGCCTTTGCCGTCAGCGACCAGGTAGGCGTGTTCAAGGAAGGCCGCCTGGAGCAGTGGGACACGCCCTACAATCTTTACCACGAGCCGCAGACGCCCTTCGTGGCCAGCTTCGTTGGCCAGGGTTACTTCATCCGTGGACAGATGAGCAGCCACGAAGCGGTCAATACCGAACTGGGTGAACTGCGCGGCAACCGCGCCTACATAATGGCGCCGGGCAGCTCGGTGGATGTGCTGTTGCGCCCCGACGATATCGTTCATGCGCCAGACAGCCCGCTGCGGGCGGCCATCGTTGGCAAGAGTTTCCTTGGGGCATCGACCTTGTACCGCCTGCAGCTGCCAACCGGCAGCCAGCTGGAAGCGATTTTCCCCAGCCATGTCGACCATCAGGTCGGTGGCGATGTGGGGATTGCGG
This sequence comes from Pseudomonas sp. NPDC090592, assembly GCF_044769185.1. Taxonomy (NCBI): domain Bacteria; kingdom Pseudomonadati; phylum Pseudomonadota; class Gammaproteobacteria; order Pseudomonadales; family Pseudomonadaceae; genus Pseudomonas; species Pseudomonas sp. NPDC090592. Next base: position 247,127 of record NZ_JBIVXJ010000002.1, on the reverse strand, counting down.
TGAAAGCCGATCACCTGGTGCTGTTCCCGGTGCCGGGCAGTGTGGCGGCGCAGTTGCCGCGGCAGGAGAACGGCGTTCGCCGGTACAGCTCGGCGACCTGATTCCAGATCCTTGGGGCCGCTTCGCGGCCCATCGCCGGCAAGCCAGCTCCCACAGGATCACCACAAGCCCTGAAGGTAGCGCTGTACTTGTGGGAGCGGGCAAGCCCGCGAAGGGCTGCAAAGCAGCCCCAAAAATCTCAGCCCCGGCCAATCCCGGCAAACTTGCCCTGGGTATGCTCGGCCAGCACCGCTGCCGCCAACTCCACCTCCAGTCCACGCCGTCCGGCACTGACATGGATGGTTGCAAAGTTCTGCGCTGAATCGTCGATGAACGTGCGCAGACGTTTCTTCTGCCCCAAAGGGCTGATCCCGCCGACCAGATACCCCGTGGCCCGTTGCGCTGCTGCAGGGTCTGCCATCTCGCACTTCTTTACCCCGGCAGCATGGGCCAGGGCCTTGAGGTCCAGCGTACCGACCACCGGCACAACCGCCACCAGCAACTCGCCCTTCTCACTGCTTGCCAGCAAGGTCTTGAACACCTGCTGTGGATCAAGCCCGAGCTTTTCCGCCGCCTCCAGGCCGTAGGACGCCGATTTCGGGTCATGCTCATAACTGTGCACGCGGTGCTCGGCGCGGTGCTTCTTCAACAGGTCTAGGGCGGGGGTCATGCAAGGGCTCCGGTCAGGTACGGCTCGGCGGCTACTTTAGGACAATTCCCACAGTGCAGCCAGCGCACCGCAATCGCACACGTCTAGTACGGGGATCCGCAGCTGATTTTAGCGGCCATTTCGTGACTGGGCGTTCACTTTCGACCTTTGACATCAGCGTTTCTTGTCTATATTTTTTCGCTTCTGAACAAATAGCGCACTTTTAAGGTGCGTTTCCTGTATCTGCCCGGGGTCAATGGGGATCGGCACCGGGCTTTGCTGTCGAGCGCCACGCGCCTCACAACAAAAAAAACGAGGTCATACATGACGACTGCTCTACGCCAACCCACGCTGTCCAGCCAATGCCTGGCCGAGTTCCTCGGCACCGCACTGTTGATCTTCTTCGGTACCGGCTGTGTGGCCGCGCTCAAAGTCGCTGGCGCCAGCTTCGGCCTGTGGGAAATCAGCATCATCTGGGGCGTTGGCGTAAGTATGGCCATCTACCTCACTGCCGGCATTTCCGGTGCACACCTGAACCCGGCCGTAAGCATCGCCCTCACCCTGTTCGCCGGTTTTGACAAACGCAAGCTGCCTTTCTACATGCTGGCCCAGGTATGCGGTGCGTTCTGTGGCGCTGCCCTGGTCTACACCTTGTACAGCAGCTTGTTCTTCGATTTCGAACAGGCCCACGCCATGTTGCGCGGTAGCGAAGCCAGCCTGGAGCTGGCCTCGGTGTTCTCCACCTACCCACATCCTTCGTTGTCCACCGGCCAGGCGTTCCTGGTTGAAGTGGTGATCACTGCCATCCTGATGGCGGTGATCATGGCCCTGACTGACGACAACAACGGCTTGCCGCGCGGCGCCATGGCACCGCTGCTGATCGGCCTGCTGATCGCCGTGATCGGCAGCGCCATGGGCCCGCTGACCGGCTTTGCCATGAACCCTGCCCGCGATTTCGGGCCAAAACTCATGACCTTCCTGGCCGGCTGGGGCGAAATCGCCTTCACTGGCGGACGGGACATTCCTTATTTCCTGGTTCCGGTGCTGGCACCGATCCTTGGCGCTTGCCTGGGCGCCGCGACCTATCGTGGCCTGATTGCCCGCAACCTGCCGATCGCGCCTGCCGCGAACCCTGAGACAAATGACAACCGCCAGGGCGATACTCAAGTCAATTGATGCCGGCATCACGCCCAGCCCTGACCCCCTATTTTTGCAAGGCCTACGACCATGACAGACACCCAGGATAAGAACTACATCATCGCCCTGGACCAGGGCACCACCAGTTCGCGGGCCATCATTTTCGACCGCGATGCCAATGTGGTGGGTACCTCCCAGCGCGAGTTCGCCCAGCACTACCCGCAGGCGGGCTGGGTCGAACACGACCCGATGGAAATCTTCGCCACACAGAGCGCGACCATGGTCGAGGCCTTGGCCCAGGCTGGCATCAGCCACGCCCAGGTTGCCGCAATCGGTATCACCAACCAGCGTGAAACCACCGTGGTGTGGGACAAGGAAACCGGCCGCCCGGTGTACAACGCCGTCGTCTGGCAGTGCCGCCGCAGTACCGAAATCTGTGCCCAGCTCAAGCGTGACGGCCATGAGGACTACATTCGCGAAACCACCGGCCTGGTCACCGACCCGTACTTCTCCGGCACCAAGCTGAAGTGGATCCTCGACAACGTCGAAGGTGCCCGTGAACGCGCCGAGCGCGGCGAACTGCTGTTCGGCACCATCGATACCTGGCTGATCTGGAAGTTTTCCGGCGGCAAGGTGCACGTCACCGACTACACCAACGCCTCGCGCACGCTGATGTTCAACATCCATAGCCTGCAGTGGGACGACAAGCTGCTGGAAATCCTGGGTATCCCGCGGCAGATGCTGCCCGAAGTTCGCCCTTCCTCCGAGGTGTACGGGCACACCAAGAGCGGCATTGCCATCGCCGGTATCGCGGGTGACCAGCAATCGGCGCTGTTCGGCCAGATGTGCGTGGAGCCGGGCCAAGCCAAGAACACCTATGGCACCGGTTGCTTCCTGCTGATGAACACCGGCGCCCAGGCGGTAAAGTCGTCCCACGGCCTGCTCACCACCATCGCTTGCGGCCCGCGCGGCGAAGTGGCCTATGCACTGGAAGGCGCGGTGTTCAATGGTGGCTCCACCGTACAGTGGCTGCGTGACGAACTGAAGATCGTCAACGACGCGCTGGATACCGAATACTTTGCCAGCAAGGTCAAGGACAGCAATGGCGTGTACCTGGTACCGGCGTTTACCGGCCTGGGTGCACCGTACTGGGACCCTTATGCCCGCGGTGCGCTGTTCGGCCTGACCCGTGGCGTGAAAGTGGACCACATCATCCGCGCCGCGCTGGAGTCGATCGCCTACCAGACCCGCGACGTGCTCGATGCCATGCAGCAGGACTGTGGCCAGCGCCTGTCCGAGCTGCGCGTGGACGGTGGCGCGGTGGCCAACAACTTCCTCATGCAATTCCAGGCCGACATCCTGGGTACCTGCGTGGAGCGCCCGAAAATGCGCGAAACCACAGCCCTGGGCGCCGCTTACCTGGCCGGCCTGGCTTGCGGCTTCTGGAGCGGGCTGGAGGAACTGCGGGACAAGGCAATCATCGAGCGCGAGTTCAGCCCACAACTGGATGATACGCAAAAAGAGAAGCTGTATGCCGGCTGGCAGAAGGCCGTCGAACGTACCCGCGACTGGGAAGATCACGAGGCCTGAAGCGCCTGAGCAATGCTGCGGCCCCTGTGGGAGATCACCCACTGTCGCGCAGAAAACTGATGCCGGGCGCACCGCGTACCCTGTGGGAGCGGGCGTGCCCGCGAAGAATCCAGCGCGGTGCATGGCACCGGCTGCGCCGGTGATCGCGGGCACGCCCGCTCCCACAGAGATTCAGGCAAGCACCAGGGAGTTGAGGCTATTCGTCTACTGGCCGTAGTCCCCTTCCTACGGCATCATTGCAGAATTTGTCCGGCAGCCCCAAAGGACCGCCCATGAATCTGCCCCCCCGCCAACAACAAATCCTCGAACTGGTGCGCGAGCGCGGTTATGTCAGTATCGAAGAAATGGCGCAGCTGTTCGTCGTGACACCGCAAACCATCCGTCGTGACATCAACCAGCTTGCCGAGCTCAATCTGCTACGCCGTTACCACGGCGGCGCGGCTTATGATTCGAGCATCGAAAACACCGCCTATGCGATGCGTGCCGACCAGATGCGCGACGAAAAGCAACGCATCGCCGAAGCCGTGGCCCGACAGATTCCCGATCATGCCTCGGTGTTCATCAACATCGGCACCACCACCGAATCCATCGCCCGTGCACTGCTGAACCACAACCACCTGAAGGTCATCACCAACAATTTGCACGTGGCTGCAATCCTGGCCGCCAAGGATGATTTCGAAGTGCTGGTGGCGGGCGGCACGGTGCGCCGCGACGGTGGTGTGGTGGGCCAGGCCAGCGTCGACTTCATCAACCAGTTCAAGGTTGATTTCGCCCTGGTGGGCATCAGCGGTATCGACGAGGACGGCAGCCTGCTCGACTTCGACTATCAGGAAGTGCGGGTATCCCAGGCGATCATCGCCAATGCCCGGCAAGTGATCCTCGCCGCCGACTCCAGCAAGTTCGGGCGCAATGCCATGGTGCGCCTGGGTTCCATCAGCCTGGTCGACTGCCTGGTGACCGACCAGGCACCCACCCCCGCCCTCACCCAACTGCTCAACCAGTACAAGATACGGCTTGAGGTGGTTTGAGGGCTGACAGGCGCATGCCGCTAGGGTTATGGCGCCTGTGAGATCGAGCGCCGCCCGCGCGGCGCTTCGCGGGGCAAGCCCGCTCCCACATTTGTTTCGGGCCAGTGAGTCCTGAGGCATAGGCGCGCGGCCCCTCTTGGCGCATGGCTCGATATCGCGTCGTACAAACAAGGGGCCGCGCACCAACAGCACAGGATTGATTGGCCCGAAACAAATGTGGGAGCGGGCTTGCCCCGCGAAGCGCCGCGCGGGCGGCGCTCGATCTCATAAGCGCCACACCTCTCAAACCGATCACCCCCGATCACCCAAAATCTTCGTAAATGTTCACTTTATTGTCATCTGATCAGTTTTTTCTATAAAGACTGACTGGCGACCGGCCTAATGTTGCGCTAGTATTTTCGGAAACGAACATCGATGTTCATATTCGATGCGACCAGCCTCAGGAGGCCTTGCCCGTGTCCCAGCCCGTTTCGTCCCAGCCACCACTCGCCGACTGCTATGACCTCGCCGTGATCGGCGGTGGCATCAATGGCGTGGGCATCGCTGCCGACGCCGCGGGTCGTGGCCTGAAGGTTTTCCTTTGCGAAAAGGACGATCTGGCCCAGCACACCTCGTCGGCCAGCAGCAAGCTGATCCACGGTGGCCTGCGTTACCTGGAGCATTACGAGTTCCGTCTGGTCCGCGAGGCACTGGCCGAGCGCGAAGTGTTGCTGGCCAAGGCCCCGCACATCGTCAAACCGATGCGCTTCGTGCTGCCACACCGCCCTCACCTGCGCCCGGCCTGGATGATTCGCGCCGGCCTGTTCCTGTACGACCACCTGGGCAAGCGCAAGCGCCTGGGTGCCTCGCGCAGCCTGCGCTTCGGCCCGGGCTACCCGCTCAAGCCGGCTATCACCCGTGGCTTCGAATACGCCGACTGCGCTGTGGATGACGCCCGCCTGGTCGTGCTCAATGCCATGGCCGCCCGCGAACATGGCGCGCACATTCATACCCGTACCCGCTGCCTGCGCGCCGAACGTGTCGATGGCCTGTGGCAGGTTGAACTGCAGCATGCCGACGGCAGCCAGCAGCGCATTCGCGCTCGCGCACTGGTAAATGCTGCTGGGCCTTGGGTGGCCAGTTTCATCAAGGACGACCTGAAGCTCGACGCGCCCTACGGTATTCGCCTGATCCAGGGCAGTCATCTCATCGTGCCGCGCCTGTACGAGGGCGAACATGCCTACATCCTGCAGAACGAAGACCAGCGCATCGTCTTCTGCATTCCCTATCTGGATCGATTCACCCTGATTGGCACCACTGACCGCGAATACAGTGGCGACCCCGCAAAGGTCGCGATTACCGACGGCGAAACCGACTACCTGCTGAAAGTCGTCAACGCGCACTTCAACCATCAACTGGGCCGCAGTGACATCCTGCACACCTATTCTGGCGTACGCCCGCTGTGCAACGACGAGTCGGATAACCCGTCGGCAGTCACCCGCGACTACACGCTGGCCTTGTCCGAAGAGGCTGACCAGGCCCCGCTGCTGTCGGTTTTTGGCGGTAAACTGACCACCTACCGCAAGCTGGCCGAGTCGGCCATGGCCGAACTCAAGCCGTTCTTCACCCAGATGCGCGGCAGCTGGACCGCCAGCGCGCCACTGCCGGGCGGTGAAAACATGAGCACGGTACAGGCGCTGGTCGATGCCGTGATGGCGCGCTGCGGCTGGCTACCAGCCGACATCGCCAAACGTTGGGTACTGGCTTACGGCAGCCGCGTGTGGCGGCTGCTCGATGGGGTCAACGGCCCCGAGGATCTGGGCCAGGCAATCGGTGCAGGGCTTTTCACCCGCGAGGTGGATTATCTCGTGCAGCAGGAATGGGCCGCGAGCGCAGATGACATCCTGTGGCGACGCGGCAAGCTGGGCCTGTCGATGACGGCACAGGAGCAACTCGCACTGCATGGCTATCTGCAACGAACCGACAAGGTCCGCGCAGCCTGAGTGGCCGGGCACGTCCACTTGGAGTCATTCAGGAGGGCGTGCTCCCCATCGTTCATACGCTTCCCACGCCAGGCGTTGAGCCAGTGATCGTTCGCTGCTGTCGTAATCCGTCTTCAAGGCATCGCAACGCCTGAGAAACTCACCCTCATCGATAACCCCCGCCTCTACCTGGCTTTGCAACGTCTCCATGCGTTGATGCAATGGTTCAAGGATTTCCTCGAACCGTTGAGCATGAAACTCCCGGGCATAGTGGTCCCAGAAGGGCCTTTGTGCGAGCGATGCGACCAGCGCTTCAGGCGTTTCACGTTGCAGCACCTGGTTCTGTACCCGCAACAGGTCACTGGTGGTCAAGTTCGCGAAACCCGGGTAATGCATATCGTCGATTTCGATCGGTAAACCCAGCGCACGCGCAAGCCGCTGTCGGTAGTACAACCTGACCTCGATCTCATCGATCTGCGGGGCGCGTTCGGCGCGCATGCGCTGCAGGTGCAGCGACGCTTGGCGGTCTACCTCGTCCAGGCGAAATAACCCGCGTGCCAGGCCAAGCAGCCGGGCCTCGATACGATGCCCCCTGGCATCTTCGACAGCACGTTCGACCATGACGCTCAGTTCCAGTTGCTCGAGAACCATAAGCAACCTGTCTTCACAAGTGCGAGGTCCCGAAGCTTCGAGGAACAAACGCTGGCGCAGCTGCGCATGCTGCTCGCACGCCTCAAGGATTCGCCAGATACGGCTACGGTAATGCCCGGGGTGCTGTTCAAAGTCTTCGGTGTGGGCGAAATCGGCCAGAAAACGGAACAGGCCAGCCGCATCCGGCTCCTGGCGCAAGGCCGACCAGGTAGCCAGTTGGCTATCACGCTCCGTACCTTGCGCACCGCCCGCCCAAGTATCCAACAGACCATCATCGACCACTTGATGGCGTACAGAAACCGATCCGCTTTGCCCAGCAGAAACGCCTCTTGCCTCGTCGAGCAGCGCCTCGTCGTCTTCGCGCAACGGGTTGTCATGCAGTGAGAGCTGTTGCACTCGCAAACGCAACTGATCAACCTCGCGCCGCAACTGGCGAATGTTGTTGTCTCGCAGGTCCACATGCGCACGCAGTGAAATCCGCTCCGGCAAAGCGTCCAGGCCGACTGCGCGCAGGTTTAACTCACGCAGGTTGGCAAGACGGGTCAACACCGGAGCCATGCCCAGCGGGTTAAAGCTGAGGTTCAAGCGCTGAAGCGCCGTTATCTGCGCAAGGCGCCGTTCACCAGCCTCATCCATGACGATGCTGTTGTGGCGCAAGTTCAAATGCCGCAAGCGCGACATACCGTCAAGGCCTGCAGGAATCGCCGCAAGGCGGTTACCGGACAGGTCCAGTTCCACCAGATTGGGAAACCGCTGAAGAAAGTCGATCGGGATTTCAGTCAGCCCAAGGCCGTTCAGCACCAGACGCCTGACGTGGTCAAAACGTACGCCTTCAGGCAGCTCGGGGAGGCTGCCAACACGTTCGCCCTCAATCACCAGCACATAGTCGCCGGCAGCGTCGGTAATCTTGCGCCGCCAGCTGCGCCGCAGCGCCGTCGCTACCCGGCGCCGACGCATGGCATCAAGCGGGTTGCCTGCATCCCGGCGCCATTGACGCAAACTGCTGCGCAAGCGATCAAGCTGGCCCCTCAGTTGGCTGTAGTGTTCCCAGAACCCCACCCGTCGCGCCATCAGATCAAGCAGATAGTCTTGAAGCTGGTCGTCCGTCAGGGTCGGAAACACTTGGTGGATTCCTCGGCCAGTAGCGCGACGGCTACTTTCGCCATGCCCGCTCAGCGCATAACCTAACCGCCCGTCACCCAACCGGGTTGGCGGCCGCAGGCCGGCGCCGAGCGGGGTCATGCCAATGAGTTCAGCTGCTTTGCTGCGGTCAACGGCGGCTGCGTCGACCAAATGCCGGCCCAAGGCTGAAGGACTCACCGCCGCATCACCCAGCGCGGCTTTCTGCACATCGTCCAGTGCCGCCAAGAGTGCTTTGAGATAGGGGCCGGACGTAGTCTGATCGCCAAAACGATAGCCATCACTGCGTCGCAGGACACATCGCGCAGTTTCCTCCTCACCCGCACCGATACTCGCTAAAAGCCGTCCGCTCGGGCTGCCCTCGCGCAGCTCGATGCGCAGCGCTTCTGGCCCGGACAATTCGAGGCTCAGCAACCCCAACGCCAAGCGCTCGGTATCAGGGTTCACGCAGCGCGGCAGGCGCAACCCTGCGCATGCCCTGTCAAGGCGGCTCTCTCGCAGTGCCCAGCGCACTCTTTCTGCAAGGGCCAAGGGAATGCGTTGCCCATTGCTGAGCACACCCAGCTCGGCACCGCTGCACTGCTGCAGCACATCTTGCGTGCAGCGCATGGACAGGCCTGGGAAGGCGCTCTGCAACACGCGCTCCAAACCTGCCGGGCGCGATTGGCGCTGCGAAAATGCCTGGGCCAGCCGCGGCGCGCTGAACTCCGGATGCTGTTCGTGAAGCTGGTGAAGCTCCAATGCATCCAGCAATCGCGCGGGCGCCCCGGCACCCTCCACATGCAAACGACGTATTTGTGCCTCACTCAGCCCGGTAACCTGCAACAAGTATTCACACGTAGCGTCCGGCAATTCTGCCAGGCGCACACTCAGCCGGCGGACCAGATTACCCGCGCCAGTCCAGCGCTGAGGTGCCTCCAGTTCATGTCGCCAGCCTGCGCTGGGGTTTTGCGTGACGCGTGGGCGATAAGCACTGGCGCGATCTGCATGGAGGAGCCTGGGGACGCCATCGTGCTGATCATCAAGCATGCGATAGCTGACTTCATCGACATGCCAGAGCCATTCCTGCGCACCAACACCTCGCCGCGGTGTCGCCTGGTAACCCGGCAGGTCCTCAGCCATGAGCTTTACGTGACCGGGCGCGACGTGCACCGGGGCCAGATCGTCGACAAAAGCGACACGCCCCAAGGCATGGGAGGCAACCTTGCTACCACCCCCGATCAATACCCCCAGTGCAACGTTCCCCGCTACATTGAACAGGTGGTTCATGGCCCCTTCACGGTCGCCAATACGCCAATCCTGATAACCTTCATAGACTTCGTCGGCAATCTGTACCGCGTTTGCCACCATGAGCACCTCGCCAAGCACCGGCACCAACAAGCTGGCCACATTCAGCAGGTTCATGCCGAGCTCCATGTAACCCTGCAGCCTTGCCTCACGGTCTTCAGTGTCTTCAACGTCGGTTGGCACGGCGAGCACCTTGGCGTCATCCATGATTTTGGCCAGATACTGGCTGCGCAGGTGCACGAAAGGCGCCGCAGCTATCGAAGCATCGCGGGCATCGAGCTCCACGACAGTGCTCTGCGCCTGGGCCACCCTTTCATTCAGCAACCGGTAAAAATCATTGCGCTCACGCTCAGTGATGAAACGCGCAAAAAAACGGCGGTACGCCGGCTCACAAAACCGCTTCCCCAGGTACCGGTCAAGCGCCGCCCACCCGCCATGCCGGGATACAGGCGTTTGCCGGTCACCGGGCACCCACAGGATCACAGACTCCACCGGTGCACTGGCATCCGCCCGAACTTCAAGTGTCAGCACGCCATGGATCCGGCGGCCCAGCAGGTACAATTGACGGGGCATGACATGCCCGACCACGGCAGGCACGATCGGCTTTTCTGCCACCTCAGGCAACATGAGAAGGTAGCTGCGCTCATCGATTTCGCCTTTCAGCGCCGCTATCCGCATGGCTACCTCAAAATTGGCTTTGAGGCTTTGCTCGAATAATTGGTGCACGCGTGAAATAGCTTGCCCAGGTTCGTCCTCCGGCCCGTCTTGTGGCTCCAGATGCTGCTTTAGCAGCGCCTGATAGTTGCCTCCTGCATCTAGCGCACGGCATAGGGAGGCAAACGAAAAAAAACTCATCGGCAGGCGATTACCGGCTTTATCGTGCAGTTCACCGTTACGCAACTGCCCTGGCCGCGTTTCGCTGCGGTGGTAATTGTGCAGTGCCGCAGCCAGAAGTGATCGTCTGGAGCGGCGAAGATACGTTGGCAAGGACAAGGCAGGTGAGACGCTAGGCAGCCACACCCGCTCCGTAATGCCCACCTTGCTGCCCATTACGTCTGGCTTGTGGATACCGCTGTGACGAAGCTTTTCTTCCAGCAAGCCGGCAGCGTACGTGTCCAATGCAGGAATTGCCTGCAAGACCGGACCAAGCCGTGCATGGCAATGCGCCTGCCGGCGCAGGGCTGCACGCAGTGCATCGAGCCGCTGCGGCTGCGCGTGATCGACCAGCCACCTGGGTAAACGCTGGGCGATGAGGTTGTCTATGGAATCTAAGGGCAATTGGGGGCTGCTCATGGGCTGGCGTCTCCTTGGCAAAAAAGACCAGCACACCACCACGGCCCTGCCGCAACGCACTGCATGGTTACCACCCGTACTACCGCAGCCGCCCGGCGAGAGCGAACCGTTCGGATTGCCGACTGCCTTTGGCGCAATTCATTCGGATTTACGAACGATCCCGACACAACCTGAAACTGTCAAAGCCGCGTCACCATGCGCCTTTGAGGTCGACACCATGGCTTGGCACGAGTCATGCTCTACACTTGGTAGCCGAATGCACTCGCTTCTTGCTGTATTCGTTGAACGAAAGAGTCCGCCAACGGCTCCATAAAAAAAACAAACACGTCGAGGAAAATTTGATGCGTATCGTTCGTCAATTGCTGGGCGCCGCCATCGCGGCCGCTGTGATCGCTTCGCCGGCCATGGCCGAAGAACTGACTGGCACCCTGAAGAAGATCAAGGATTCGGGCACCATCACCCTGGGCCACCGCGACTCCTCCATCCCGTTTTCCTACCTGGCCGGCAAGCCCGAGCCCGTGGGCTACTCGCATGACATCCAGCTGGCTGTCGTCGACGCCCTGAAGAAGCAACTGGGTACGGACATCAAGGTCCGTTACAACCTGGTCACCTCCCAGACCCGTATCCCGCTGGTGCAGAACGGCACCGTGGACCTGGAGTGCGGCTCCACCACCAACAACGTCGAGCGCCAGCAACAAGTCGGTTTCACCGTGGGCATCTTTGAAGTCGGTACCCGTCTGCTGACCAAGGTCAAGGACGGTCAACCTGCGTACAAAGACTTCCCGGACCTGGCCGGCAAGAACGTGGTGACCACCGCTGGCACCACCTCCGAGCGCCTGCTCAAGGCGATGAATGCCGACAAGCAGATGAAGATGAACGTGATTTCCGCCAAGGACCACGGTGAAGCCTTCAACATGCTCGAAAGCGGCCGCGCCGTGGCCTTCATGATGGACGACGCCCTGCTCGCCGGCGAAATGGCCAAGGCGCGCAAGCCGTCGGACTGGGTCATCACTGGCACTCCACAGTCGTACGAAATCTACGGCTGTATGGTGCGCAAGGATGACGCGGCCTTCAAAAAAGCGGTGGATGACGCCATCGTTGGCTACTTCAAGTCGGGCGAAGTCAACAAGAGCTACGACAAGTGGTTCCAGCAGCCGATCCCGCCAAAGGGCCTGAACCTGCAGTTCAAGATGAGCGACGAGCTGAAGAAACTGATCGCCGAGCCGACCGACAAGGCGGCGGACGAGAAGAAGTCCTGACCCCCAGCCTGTGGCCTGCTGCGCTGCAAAGCGCGAATTAAACCTGCAGGCCACCCGTTAGTGTCTAACCTTTCATCCGAGGGCTTAACGCCCTCGGATGTTGGAAGGTGCCCGTGAAACAACCGTCTGAGGGGAAATCCCGATGAATTACAACTGGGACTGGGGCGTATTCTTCAAGTCCACCGGCGTGGGCAGCGAGACCTATCTGGACTGGTACGTCACCGGTCTGGGCTGGACCATCGCCATCGCCATTTCCGCCTGGATCATCGCCTTGCTGCTGGGCTCGATACTGGGTGTGATGCGTACCGTGCCGAACCGCCTGGTATCGGGCATCGCCACCGCCTACGTGGAGCTGTTCCGCAATGTGCCGCTGCTGGTGCAGCTGTTCATCTGGTACTTCCTGGTACCGGACCTACTGCCCGAAGGCCTGCAGGAATGGTTCAAACAAGACCTCAACCCGACCACCTCGGCGCTGATCAGCGTGGTCATCTGCCTGGGCCTGTTCACCGCCGCACGCGTCTGTGAACAAGTGCGTACCGGCATCCAGGCGCTGCCCCGTGGCCAGGAAGCCGCTGCCCGTGCCATGGGCTTCAGCCTCCCGCAGATCTACACCAATGTGCTGCTGCCACAGGCCTACCGGATCATCATTCCGCCGCTTACCTCGGAATTCCTGAACGTGTTCAAGAACTCCTCGGTCGCCTCGCTGATCGGCCTGATGGAGCTGCTGGCGCAGACCAAGCAAACCGCTGAGTTTTCGGCCAACCTGTTCGAAGCCTTCACCCTGGCCACGTTGATCTACTTCACCCTGAACATGGGCCTGATGCTGCTGATGCGCATGGTCGAGAAGAAAGTTGCCGTGCCTGGCCTGATTTCCGTGGGGGGCAAGTAAATGGAAATGGATTTCAGCGAAATCATCCCTGCCCTGCCGGCCCTGTGGGAAGGCATGGTCATGACCCTGCAACTGATGGTCATGGGCGTGGTTGGCGGTATCGTGCTGGGCACCATCCTGGCCCTCATGCGCTTGTCTTCGAGCAAGCTGCTGTCGCGCGTGGCCGGTGCCTACGTCAACTACTTCCGCTCCATCCCGCTGCTGCTGGTAATCACCTGGTTCTACCTGGCGGTGCCGTTCGTGCTGCGCTGGATCACCGGCGAGGACACCCCGGTGGGTGCCTTCACCTCGTGCGTGGTGGCGTTCATGATGTTCGAGGCTGCGTACTTCTGCGAAATCGTCCGCGCCGGCGTGCAGTCGATCTCCAAGGGCCAGATGGGCGCTGCACAGGCACTGGGCATGACCTATGGCCAGACCATGCGCCTGATCATACTGCCCCAGGCCTTCCGCAAGATGACCCCGCTGCTGCTGCAGCAGAGCATCATCCTGTTCCAGGACACCTCGCTGGTGTACACCGTGGGCCTGGTGGACTTCCTCAACTCGGCACGCTCCAACGGCGACATCATCGGGCGCTCCCATGAGTTCCTGATCTTCGCCGGCGTCGTGTACTTCATCATCAGCTTCTCCGCTTCGTGGCTGGTCAAGCGCCTGCAAAAAAGGATCACCGTATGATTTCCATCAAGAACGTCAACAAGTGGTACGGGGACTTCCAGGTACTGACCGACTGCAGCACCGAGGTCAAGAAAGGTGAAGTGGTGGTGGTCTGTGGCCCTTCGGGTTCCGGCAAGTCCACCCTGATCAAGTGCGTCAACGCCCTGGAGCCGTTCCAGAAGGGCGACATCGTGGTCGATGGCACCTCGATTGCCGACCCGAAGACCAACCTGCCCAAGCTGCGCTCGCGGGTTGGCATGGTGTTCCAGCACTTCGAGCTGTTCCCGCACCTGTCCATCACCGAGAACCTGACCATCGCCCAGCGCAAGGTGCTTGGCCGTAGCGAGGCCGAAGCGACCAAGAAGGGCCTGGCCCTGCTTGACCGCGTCGGCCTCGGCGCCCATGCCAAGAAGCACCCCGGCCAGTTGTCCGGTGGCCAGCAGCAGCGTGTAGCCATCGCCCGCGCCTTGTCGATGGACCCGATCGTCATGCTGTTCGACGAACCGACCTCGGCCCTGGACCCGGAAATGGTCAACGAAGTGCTGGACGTAATGGTCGAACTGGCCCACGAAGGCATGACCATGATGTGCGTGACCCACGAAATGGGTTTTGCCCGTAAAGTGGCCAACCGCGTCATCTTCATGGACAAGGGCAACATCATCGAGGACTGCCAGAAGGAAGCCTTCTTCGGTGACCCGTCGGCCCGCCACGAGCGTACCCAGCACTTCCTCAGCAAGATCCTGCAACACTGATTTTGCCTCCCTGAACCGGTCGGCGCCGCTGCCCTTTCGGGCTGCTGGCGCTGGTCGTGACAAGGCCACTGTGATGAAATGCGACCCTTCGCTTCTTCTCCCTGCCAAGCCTGCCGTGAATTCCCGCCTGCTCCGCCAATTGTTGTTGCCGCCCCTGATCATCCTGCTGATGGTCGGCTTGGGCTTGGCTGGCTACCTGGTCAGCGAGAGCAACGGTATTCGCACCCTCAGCGAAAACGGCGAGCGCCAGCTGGAGCTGCACGCGCGCACGGTAGAAAGCGAAATCAGCAAATACACCTACCTGCCGAGCCTGCTGGAGCTGGAAGACAGCGTCTCGCACCTGCTCACCGACCCTGATGGCGGCTCACGGCAAACCGTCAACGAATACCTTGAAGGCCTGAACCGGCGCAGCCGCAGCCGGGCCATCTTCGTCCTCGACACCAATGGCCGGGTACAGGCAACCAGCAACTGGCGCGACGCCGATTCGTTCCTCGGTGAAGACCTGTCATTCCGCGCCTACTTCCAGACCGCCGTGCGTGGCGAGCCAGGGCGCTTCTACGGCATCGGCAGCACCACTGGCGAAGCCGGCTACTACCTGGCCCATGGCCTGGAAGAACACGGCAAGATCATTGGCGTGGCAGTCATCAAGGTGCGCCTGGACACCCTTGAAGAGCGCTGGCAGCGGGCCCGCCTGGAGGCATTCGTCAGCGACGAAAACGGCATCATCATCCTTTCCAGCGACCCGGCCCGGCGCCTGAAATCGGTGCGCCCGCTCACCCCGCAAATCAAGGAGCGCCTGGCGCGCAGCCTGCAGTACTACTGGTGGCCGCTCAACGAACTGCAGCCACTGGCCCGGGAAACCCTGGCCGATGGCGTGGAAAAACTCACCTTCCCGGCCAACAGCGAAACCGCAACGGGCAAACCCCACGAGGTTTCCTACCTGGCCCAGACCCGTCGCCTGGTGGATACCCCTTGGCATTTCACCCTGCTGACGCCCCTGCAGGACCTGCGCCGCGAATCCATGGTGCAAGGTATCCTGGTGGGGGTGGCCTTTGCCCTGCTGGCAATTCTCGGTATCGCCTGGAACGAACGGCGCAAGGTCATTGCCACTCGCCTGGCAGCCCGTGAAGCCCTCGAGGAAGCCAACAGCCAGCTGGAGCGGCGGATTACCGAACGTACAGCCGACCTGCGGGCCAGCAACGAGCGCCTGAAAGGCCAGATTCGCGAGCGCCGGCATGCCGAGCAGACCTTGCGCCACGCCCAGGATGAGCTGGTGCAGGCTGGCAAGCTAGCCGCCATCGGGCAGATGTCCACCAGCATTGCCCATGAGCTGAACCAGCCGCTGGCCGCGCTGCGCACGTTGTCTGGCAACACCGTGCGTTTCCTCGAGCGCGGGGCGCTGGAAACCGCCAGCGCCAACCTGCGCACCATGAACGACCTGATCGACCGCATGGGCCGCATTACCGCCAGCCTGCGCTCGTTCGCCCGGCGTGGCGACGATAGCGGCCAGGCCTCACTGGCCAAGGCGGTTGAGGCTACCTTGCAGGTACTGGCCAACCGCATCAGCGCCTGCCATTTGCAGTTGCATCACCAGTTCGAGGACCAGCAGCTGGCCATCGACCAGACCCGCCTTGAGCAGATTCTGGTCAACCTGATCGGCAATGCCCTCGACGCCATGGCTACGCAACCGTTGCCGGAGCTGTGGCTGGAAGGCGAACTGCAGGGCGACAAGTACCGTTTGCAGGTGCGCGACAATGGCCACGGCATTGACGCCGAAGCGCGCAAGCACCTGTTCGAACCTTTCTTCACCACCAAACCGGGCGAACATGGCCTGGGCCTGGGCCTGACCCTGTCTGCGAGCCTCGCCGCCGCCGCCAAGGGCAGCCTCAACGTCGAGCACCCCGCCACTGGCGGCACGGCCTTCGTCCTGGCCCTGCCCCTGGTTTCACCTCCTAGCGAATCGGCAGAGCATCCATGAACCAAGCGCCTCTTACCGTCCTGATCGTCGAAGACGACCCGCATGTGCTGCTCGGCTGCCAGCAGGCACTGGCCCTGGAGGATATCGCCTGCGAGGGCGTGGGCAGCGCTGAACAAGCGCTGGAACGCATCGGCGACGATTTCGCCGGCATCGTCGTCAGCGATATCCGCCTGCCGGGCATCGATGGCCTGGAGCTGCTCAACCGCCTGAAGGCCCGGGACCGCAGCTTGCCGGTGGTGTTGATCACCGGTCACGGTGATATCGACATGGCGGTCGGCGCCATGCGCAATGGCGCCTACGACTTCATGGAAAAACCGTTCTCGCCGGAGCGCTTGGTCGACGTGGTGCGCCGCGCCCTCGAACAGCGCGGGCTGTCACGCGAAGTGGTGGCCCTGCGCCGCCAGCTGAGCGAACAGAGCAGCCTGGAGGGGCGGATCATCGGTCGCTCGGCGGCCATGGAGCACCTGCGCGAATTGATCGCCAACGTCGCCGATACCTCGGCAAACGTGCTGATTGAAGGCGAGACGGGTACCGGCAAGGAACTGGTCGCCCGCTGCCTGCATGATTGCAGCCGTCGACAGGGCCAACCCTTCGTCGCGCTGAACTGTGGCGGCCTGCCGGAAAACCTGTTCGAAAGCGAAATTTTCGGGCATGAGGCCAACGCTTTCACTGGCGCCGGCAAACGCCGTATCGGCAAGATCGAACACGCCAACGGTGGCACGCTGTTCCTCGATGAAGTCGAGAGCATGCCGATCAACCTGCAGATCAAGCTGTTGCGCGTGCTGCAGGAGCGCACGCTGGAGCGCCTGGGCTCGAACCAGAGCATCCCGGTGGATTGCCGGGTGATCGCTGCGACCAAAGCCGACCTGGACAGCATGGGCCAGAGCGGCCAGTTCCGCAGCGACCTGTACTACCGGCTGAATGTGGTAACCCTGGAGTTGCCTCCGCTGCGCGAGCGCCGCGAAGACATCCTGCAACTGTTCGAACACTTTCTGCAGCAATCGGCCCTGCGCTTCGACCGCGAAACACCGACGCTGGACAGCCAGACCCTGTCTCGCCTGATGGCCCACGACTGGCCGGGTAACGTGCGCGAATTGCGCAACGTGGCCGAACGCTACGCACTCGGCCTGCCGGCATTCAAGAAAGGCCCCAGCGGCGGCGCCAGCCAGGGGCTGGGCTTTGCCGAGGCGGTGGAGGCATTCGAGCGCAACCTGCTCAGCGATGCCCTGCAGCGCACCGGTGGCAACCTGAGCCAGGCCAGCCAGGAACTGGGCATGGCCAAGACCACCCTGTTCGACAAAGTAAAGAAATACGGCCTCGGCTGACCTCAACCCAAACTGGAAAGACAACGTGGACCTGGTATTCAAAGCTGCCTTGGGCGCTGGCGTGGTGCTGCTGCTGGCGGTGCTGTCAAAGACGCGGAATTACTACATAGCCGGCCTGGTACCCCTGTTCCCGACCTTTGCCCTGATTGCCCACTACATCGTTGGCAAGGGGCGCGGCATTGCCGACCTGAAGACCACCATCCTGTTCGGCATGTGGTCGATCATTCCGTATTTCGTGTACCTGGCGACCCTGTATGTGCTGGTCGACCGGCTGCGCCTGGAGGCCTCGCTGGCACTGGCCACGGTGGCCTGGCTGATGGCCGCGACCGTGCTGGTGACCTTGTGGGTGCGGATGCACTAGTCTGGAAGGGTGCGCTAACCCTGTGGGAGCGGGCATGCCCGCGAAACAGGCGACGCGGTGGATGGCACCGGCTTTGCCGGTGTTCGCGGGCGCGCCCGCTCCCACAGGGATTGCGCAAGCTTTCAGATCTTGAACAAGACAGTCGCTCCCACAATGGACCGCGCCTGCCTTTAGTTCAAAGCCCAGCGATATGCGTGACATCCTGCCTGTGCGCCTGCAGGTAAGGCAGCACTGCCCCCAGCAACGGCGCCTTGAACGGCTCCTGAAAGCGGTGCGCCAACCCCGGAATCAGGCGCAGCTGGCTGCCCTGGATATGCGCCGCCAGATGCACGCCATGCATCACCGGCAGCAGCGGGTCAGCCGTGCCGTGAACCACCAGTGTCGGCACCCTCAACTGGTTCAAGAGCTCGACCCGGCTCGGCTCGGCCAGTATCGCCATGATCTGGCGCTTGGCCCCGTCCGGGTTGAACGCCCGGTCGTAAGCTACCGCCGCCTGGTGCAGCAACGTAGCGCGGTCATCGCGCACTTCAGGGCTGCCCAGGGCTGCCAGCAGGTCGGCCTGCTGCTCGATGGCCACTTCGCGGTTGGGCGCGCTGCGCCGGGCCAGCAATTGCACCAGCGCCGGGTCCGGCGCCGGCAGCCCCGCCGCGCCTGAGCTGGACATGACCAACGTCAGGCTGCGTACACGCTCGGGTGCCATGGCTGCCAAATGCTGGGCGATCATGCCGCCCATGCTTACACCCAGTACGTGAAACTGGTGCACACCCAGCGCGTCCATCAGGCGCAGGCCGTCATCGGCCATATCGGTCAGCGTGTAGGGCGCCGCCACCGGCAGGCCCAACTTGTAACGCAACAACTCGACCGTCAGGTTGGCCGACGGTGGCACCTGGTTCCAGCGTGACAGGCCTACATCGCGGTTGTCATACCGGATGACCCGAAAGCCCTGGCGGCACAAGGCCTCGACCACATCGTCCGGCCAATGGATCAGTTGCCCACCCAGGCCCATGACCAGCAACAAGGCCGGGTCACGCGGAGCACCGACGCTCTGGTACACCAGGCTGACGGCGCCAAGGTCGGCGCGCTGTACCGGAACATGGGCGTCACAACGCTGTTCGGCAAAACTCGCAGGTACGCTGATCAGGAAGAAAAGAAAAAGCCAAAAAGCCCGCATAAAAGAAACACCAGAATGCAGATCCCCAGTAGAACGCGAGTCTGATGAATTCTGTTCGGGCGCGCTGCCACAGTTCGGTGACAGTTTCATGACTCCCGCCAGACGGTGCGGCCGAACGTCCAGTCGACAGCCGTAGCAACATGAGAGAAACTCAACTCATCCCCTGCTTGTTCAATCTCACACCCCGGAGTCAGCTGTGCTGGAGATCCGTCACCTGAAAACCCTTCATGCCTTGCGCGAGGCCGACAGCCTGGTAGAGGCCGCCGATCGTTTGCATCTGACTCAATCGGCGCTGTCGCACCAGTTCAAGGAGCTGGAAGAGCGCCTTGGCCTGCCGCTGTTCGTGCGCAAGACCAAGCCGATACGCTTCACCAGTGCCGGGCTGCGCCTGCTGCAACTGGCCGATGCCACCCTGCCGCTGCTGCGCGGCGCCGAGCGTGACATTGCCCGCCTGGCCGGTGGCACGGCAGGGCGCCTGCACATGGCCATCGAATGCCACAGCTGTTTCCAGTGGCTGATGCCAACCATCGACCAGTTCCGTGATGCCTGGCCGGAAGTAGAGCTGGACCTGGCCTCCGGGTTTGCCTTCGCTCCACTGCCAGCCCTGGCCCGCGGCGATCTTGACCTGGTGGTGACATCCGACCCGCTGGACCTGGCAGGCATCACCTATGTACCGCTGTTCACCTATGAGGCGATGCTGGCGGTGGCCAACCAGCACCCGCTGGCCAGCAAGCCGTACATCGTGCCACAGGACCTGCTCGACCAGACGCTGATCACTTACCCGGTGGAGCGCGACCGCCTGGACATCTTCACCCGCTTCCTCGAGCCGGCCGACATCGAGCCGGCCGCGGTGAGAACCTCGGAGCTGACAGTGATGATGATGCAGCTGGTGGCCAGCGGCCGTGGCGTGTGTGGCATGCCGCACTGGGCACTGCACGAGTACAGCTCGCGCGGCTATGTGAAGGGCAAGCGCCTGGGTGAGAAAGGCCTGTTTGCTACCCTTTATGCGGCCGTGCGCACCGACATGCTCGATGCGCCGTACATGCGCGACTTCCTGCTGACCGCCAAGGACACTTCGTTCGCCACCCTCGACGGCGTCAGCGCGGTGCGCTGACCGCCTGGCGGTACAGCGGCAGGATCAGGTCGCGGGTCAGCGGCGCCAGTTGCATGACGGGCGCCTGGTCAGCGGCCAGCCAGACCACCTCTTCGATCTCCGCAGCTGGCACCACGGCTGCGGCGCTGTCGACACGGAACAGCTCGGCCTGCACCTCGAAGCCTGGTTCGTTCGCGGCCGGGGCACTGAACTGGCCCAGGTGCACGGCCTGGGCCGGGTCGATGTGCAGGCCCAGCTCCTCGTGCAGTTCGCGCACCAGTGCCTGCACCGGCGTTTCACCGGCATCGATCTTGCCGCCAGGCTGCATGAAGGCCTCGGTGCCACGCTTGCGTACCAGCAGGGTGCGGCCCTGCGGGTCGATCAACAGGGCGGCGGCGATGCGGATGGTGTTGGGCATGGGCTGGGTTCGCTAAAAAGTCTGGCCGGGGAGGATCCCATGCGGTTGATTGGCCTGACAAGGCCAGTGCCTCCTGTACCGGCCCTTTCGCGGGCACGCCCGCTCCCACAGGTTTGCGCTGTACCTGTGGGAGCGGGCGCGCCCGCGAAGAGGCCGGCACAGGCTACAAATGCCCAGCCAGACGAACGGCCCCTTGCCAAAGGCTTCGCTCCCCGCCATAACCAACTGATGAACCTGCCCGCCAAACACCACCCGGTGCTCGAGCTGTTCCACCCCGCCGTCAGCACCTGGTTCCGCCGCCACTTCGCCACGGTCACCGAAGCCCAGGCCCAGGCCTGGCCGTTGATTCATTCCGGCCAGTCGATGCTGTTGGCCGCCCCGACCGGCTCGGGCAAAACCCTCAGTGCGTTCCTCGCCGTGCTCGACGAGCTGTTCCGCCAGGGCCTCGAGCACCAGGGCGAACTGCCCGCACAAACCCAGGTGATCTACGTTTCACCGCTGAAGGCCTTGTCCAACGACATACGCCTGAACCTGCAAGCCCCGCTCGAAGGCATCAGCCAGGCCCTCGCAGACCAGGGCCTGAACGCCCCACGCATCACCACGGCCGTGCGCACGGGCGATACGCCGCAGAAAGAACGCAGCGCCATGCGCAAACTGGCCCCGCACATCCTGGTGACAACGCCCGAATCGCTGTACGTGTTGATGGGCTCTGCTTCAGGCCGTGCAGGCCTGGGCAACGTGCACAC
The DNA here is from genome assembly GCF_044769185.1 of Pseudomonas sp. NPDC090592. Taxonomy (NCBI): domain Bacteria; kingdom Pseudomonadati; phylum Pseudomonadota; class Gammaproteobacteria; order Pseudomonadales; family Pseudomonadaceae; genus Pseudomonas; species Pseudomonas sp. NPDC090592. Next base: position 225,709 of record NZ_JBIVXJ010000002.1, on the reverse strand, counting down.
GGTAATCATCGACGAAATCCACGCCCTGGCCGGCAACAAGCGTGGGGCCCACCTGGCGCTGACCCTAGAACGCCTGCAAGCCTTGTGCAAACGGCCACTGCGGCGTATCGGCCTTTCCGCCACACAACGCCCGGTCGAACGGGTGGCACGGTTTCTGACCGGTAGCGGGCGCCCCTGCGCCATCGTCGATGTCGGCCATGCGCGCCAACGCGACCTGGCCATTGAAGTACCGCCGGTGCCACTTGGCGCGGTGATGGCCAACGATGTCTGGGGCCTGGTCTACGACCGCCTGGCCAGCCTTGCCCGCGAACACCGCACCACGCTGATATTCGTCAACACCCGGCGCCTTGCCGAGCGCATCACCCGCCACCTCAGCGACCGGCTGGGCAAGGAGGCGGTCGCCGCGCACCATGGCAGCCTGTCCAAGGAGCTGCGCCTGGATGCCGAACAACGCTTGAAAAACGGCCAACTGCAAGTGCTGGTGGCCACCGCGTCGCTGGAACTAGGCATCGATATCGGCGATATCGACCTGGTGTGCCAGATCGCCTCGCCGGGTTCGATTGCCGCCTTCCTGCAACGGGTCGGCCGCGCCGGCCACCAGGTCGACGGTGTGCCCAAAGGGCGCCTGTTCCCCACCTCACGTGATGACCTGATCGAATGCGTGGCCCTGCTGGATTGCGTGCGCCAGGGCGAACTGGACGAACTGCACATCCCCCGGGCACCGCTGGACGTGCTGGCCCAACAGATCGTGGCCGAAGCCAGCAACCAGGACTGGCAGGAACAAGCCCTGTTCGACTGCCTGCGCCAGGCCACGCCCTATGCCGAGCTCGACCAGCGCCACTACCAGGCGCTGCTCAGCATGCTCGCCGAGGGCTATAACGGCCGCCAGGGTGTGCGCAGCGCCTATTTGCACCGCGATGCGGTCAGCGGCACCCTGCGTGGCCGGCGTGGCAGCCAGCTGACGGCGCTGACCAGCGGCGGCACCATCCCCGACAACGCCGACTACGCCGTAGTGTTGGAACCGCAGGCGCTGAACATCGGCAGCGTGAATGAAGACTTTGCCGTGGAGAGCATTGCCGGCGACATCTTCCAGCTGGGCAACGCCTCGTATCGCATCCTGCGCGTCGAGCCCGGCCGGGTACGGGTGGAAGATGCCCACGGCCTGCCGCCGACCATTCCGTTCTGGCTGGGTGAAGCGCCGGGGCGCAGTAACGAGCTGTCTGCCGCCGTGGCCCGGTTGCAGGCGCGAATCGACCAGCAACTGACCCAGACTGGCGGCGACATGCTCAAGGTACTGGCCTGGTTGCAGTCTACCTTTGAACTGGGCGAAGACAGCGCCAGCCAGTTGCTCGACTACCTGGCCCGCACCCGCGAGGTGCTTGGCGCCCTGCCCTCGCAGGACACGCTGGTGATGGAGCGCTTTTTCGATGAGTCCGGCGGTACCCAGCTGATCATCCATTCGCCCTACGGCAGCCGCATCAACCGTGCCTGGGGCCTGGCCCTGCGCAAGCGCTTCTGCCGCACCTTCAACTTCGAGCTGCAAGCTGCCGCCAGCGAAGATGCCATCGTCCTGTCGCTGTCGACCAGCCACAGTTTCGAGCTGGACGAAGTGTGGCGTTACCTGAATAGCCGCAGCGCCGAGCCAATTCTTGTTCAAGCCGTGCTCGATGCGCCGCTGTTTGGCGTGCGCTGGCGCTGGAATGCCAGCGTGGCCATGGCCTTGCCGCGCTTCGTGGGCGGGCGCAAGGTGGCACCGCAGATCCAGCGGATGAAGAGCGAGGACCTGGTTGCCGCGGTGTTCCCCGACCAGATCGCCTGCCTGGAAAACATCGCCGGCGAGCGGCAGATTCCCGATCACCCGCTGGTCGAACAAACCCTCGACGATTGCCTGCATGAAGCGATGGACAGCGAAGGTTGGCTGGCCCTGTTGCGGCGTATGGAAAGCGGCGCAGTGCGCCTGCTGAGCCGCGACCTGCCCGCGCCTTCGCCGCTGGCTGCGGCGATTCTGAATGCCCGGCCGTACGCCTTCCTCGACGATGCGCCTTTGGAGGAGCGGCGTACCCAGGCGGTGCTGAACCGGCGCTGGAACGAAGTGCAAAGCGGCGACGACCTGGGTGCACTGGACGCCGTTGCCATTGCCGCGGTCGCGGCCGAAGCCTGGCCACAGCCGGGCAATGCCGACGAAATGCACGAAGCGCTGATGAGCCTGGGCGCCATCAGCCAGGCGGAAGTCGAGGCTAATCCGGGCTGGGATCTGCTGCTGGGGCAATTGGCCAAGGCCGGGCGGGCCTTGCGCCTGGCCGATCACACACTGTGGTTGGCCCGCGAACGCCTGAACCTGATGCTGGCGCTTTACCCGGCAGCGCGCCTGGAACCTGCGCTGCAACTGCTGCCCGGTTTCGACCGGGCATTTGACCCGGACAATGCACTGAGCGAATTGCTGCGCGCCCGCCTGAGCGGTCACGGCCCGCAGTATCAGGCGCAAATCGCGGCGCCGCTGGGCAAGTCGGCAAGCTACATCGGGCAGGCCCTGGCCCGCCTGGAAACCGAAGGCTATGTGCTGCGCGGGCATTTCAGCCCCGGTGCAAGCGACCTGCAATGGTGCGAACGCCATCTGCTGGCGCGCATCCACCGCTACACGGTCAAACGCCTGCGCCGCGAGATCGAACCGGTCAGCTTGCAGGACTTCATGCGTTTCCTGTTCGACTGGCAGCATATGGCGCCCGACGAACGCCTGCGTGGCCCGCAAGCGGTGGCCGAGGTACTGGGCCAGTTGCAAGGCTTCCCCAGCGCGGCCGGGGCCTGGGAAGCCGAGTTGCTACCGGCGCGCATCAAGGACTACAGCCCGCACTGGCTCGATGATGCCTGCCGCAACGGGCAGTTCGCCTGGAGCCGGCTGGCCGCAACCGTGGCGAGCAGTACCTTGTCCAGCACACCGCTGGTGCTGCTGCCGCGTGAACACCTGAACTTGTGGCGCAGCCTTGCCTCTGTACCCGCCCCGGAAAGCCTCGGGGCGCGGGCGCAGCGCGTGCACGAGGTGCTGCAGGCACATGGCGCGCTGTTTTTTGACGAACTGACACAAGACGCACACCTGCTGCCCAGCGAGCTGGAAACAGCACTGCAGGAACTGGTAGGTGCCGGCCTTGCGGGCGCCGACAGCTTTACCGGCCTGCGCAGCCTGATTACCCCAGCGGCGAAGCGCACGTCACGCAACAGCCGACGCGGCCATGCGCCATTGTCCAGCAGCATGGCCCATGCCGGGCGCTGGGCATTGCTGCGCAGGGGCACAGTGGATGACAGCCAGCGCCTGGAACACATCGCCCGCACGCTGTTACGCCGCTATGGCGTGATCTGCTGGCGGCTGCTGGAGCGCGAGAGTGATGTGCTGCCGCCCTGGCGGGAACTGCTGCGCTGCTATCACCGGCTGGAGGCACGTGGCGAGATTCGTGGCGGGCGTTTCATTGCCGGGCTGGCAGGTGAGCAGTTCGCCTTGCCGGAGGCGGTGGGGTTGCTGCGCCAGGTGCGCCGCCGCGAGCCGGACGGGGCGTTGCTGGTGGTGAGTGCCAGTGACCCGCTGAACCTGATCGGCTCGCTGCTGCCGGGGGCCAAGGTGCCCGCGGTGAGTGGAAATCGCCTGCTGTACCGCGACGGGGTACCGGTGGCGGTGCGGGTGGCCGGGCGCTATTCGTATCTGGTCGAGGCGCCGGCACAAGAGCAGGAAAGCTGGCGGCAGAAACTGCTGCGCGACACGCTATAGGCATCTTTTGCTTTACCGGCCCTATCGCCGGCAAGCCAGCTCTCATAGAACTGCACATCACTTACTGATTTAGCAGGGACCTTGTGGGAGCGGGCATGCCCGCGAACACCGGCGCAGCCGGTGCCAAGCACCGCGCTGGACTCTTCGCGGCGGTTCGACGCCTCGACGCGCCCGCTCCCACAGAGTACGCGGTGCGCCCGGCATCAGTTCTCTGCGCGACAGCGCAGCCCAATGGGCTGGGCAATCTCCCACAGGAATATCACAAAGCCAGAAGGTGATGATGCACCTGTGGGAGCTGGCTTGCCGGCGATAGGGCCGGTAAGTCCGGCACATGACTTGGCGAGAATGATTTTCGCTACCCCGATTTTAATTTGCAGTGCCCGGCAACTTGGCTATGGTCGGGGTTTGCCCCCAGGCCCTGAGCCTGACCGCGCCATCGCAAGGACCCCGTATGAGCCTGTCACTTCTCAGCCGCTATGCCTTCTTCGCCGCCTGTGTACTGTTCACCCTGGCGAGCCTGCCCTTTACCCACCACGAATGGTTGTGGCCGTTCACCCTGACCACCGGCATCCTCAGCCTGCTCGGCCTGTTCGACCTGCTGCAGCAACGCCATGCGGTTCGTCGTAACTACCCGATCCTGGGTAACATCCGCTACCTGGTAGAGGCCATCCGCCCGGAAATCCGCCAGTACCTGCTGGAGTCGGACAGCGACGCCCTGCCGTTCTCCCGTGCCCAACGTTCGCTGGTGTATGCGCGGGCAAAGAACGAGGCGTCGGACAAACCGTTCGGCACCCTGATCGATGTGTATGAATCCGGCTTCGAATTCATCGGCCATTCCATGCGCCCTGCGCCGCTGGCCGACCCGGCCAGCTTCCGCATCATCGTCGGCGGGCCGCAGTGCAGCCAGCCGTACTCGGCATCGATATTCAATATTTCGGCCATGAGCTTCGGGTCGCTCAGCGCCAATGCCATCCGCGCCCTCAACCAGGGCGCCAAGCTGGGCAACTTCCACCATGACACCGGTGAAGGCAGTATCAGCCCCTATCACCGGGAGCACGGTGGCGACCTGGTCTGGGAACTGGGCAGTGGCTACTTCGGTTGCCGCACGCCGGACGGGCGCTTCGACCCCGAACGCTTCGCCACCCAGGCGCGCAGCCCGCAGGTGCGAATGATCGAAATCAAGATGAGCCAGGGTGCCAAACCCGGCCATGGCGGCATCCTGCCGAAACACAAGGTCACTCAGGAAATTGCCGAAACCCGCGGTGTGCTGATGGGTGAGGACTGCATCTCGCCTTCGCGCCACAGCGCATTCTCGACCCCGATCGAGATGATGCAGTTCATTGCCCGTTTGCGTGAGCTGTCCGGCGGCAAACCGGTTGGCTTCAAATTCTGCCTGGGCCACCCCTGGGAGTTCATGGGCATTGCCAAGGCCATGCTGGAAACCGGCATTCTGCCCGATTTCATCGTCGTCGATGGCAAGGAGGGTGGTACCGGCGCGGCACCGGTGGAGTTCACCGACCATATCGGTGTACCGCTGCGCGAAGGCCTGCTGTTCGTGCACAACACCCTGGTGGGCCTGAACCTGCGGGACAAGATCAAGCTTGGAGCCAGCGGCAAGATCGTCAGCGCCTTCGACATCGCCAGCGTACTGGCCATTGGCGCTGACTGGGCCAACTCGGCGCGCGGCTTCATGTTCGCCATCGGCTGCATTCAGTCGCAAAGCTGCCACACCAACAAGTGCCCGACCGGCGTGGCAACACAAGACCCGCTTCGCCAGCGTGCGCTGGTAGTGCCGGACAAGGCCCAGCGGGTGCTTAACTTCCACCACAACACGTTGCGAGCCTTGGCTGAAATGCTCGCTGCGGCAGGTCTGGAGCACCCGGCACAATTGGAAGCCAAGCACCTGGTGCGGCGTATCTCGGCCACCGAGATCAAGCTGTTCTCGCAGATGCATGTGTTCTTGAAACCGGGGGAATTGCTGACCGGCGAGGTGAATGGCCAGTTCTATTCGCGCATGTGGCAACTGGCGCGGGCGGACAGCTTTGAGCCGCACAGCGAAGTGGCAGGCTGATAGGGAGCCGGGGCTGCTTTGCAGCCCATCGCCGGCAAGCCAGCTCCCACAGGTACAGCGCAAGGTTCCAGGGAAATGCGGTCGGGGTGGGAGCTGGCTTGCCGGCGATGGGCCGCAAAGCGGCCCCGGCAATTTCAGGTCAGGAAGCGGTACTGGCCACGCCCTGCGCTTCTTTCGGCGCCAACCGGAACGCGTAATACAGCACCGTCAGCAGCACCAGGAACGCCGGGCCGATGTACAGGGCCACGCGGGTATCCTCGAAGTACGCCATCAGGCCGACCACCAGCACCAGGAACGCCAGGGCCAGGTAGGAGCTCAGCGGCCACAGCCACATGCGGTACTTCAGCGCCTTGCGCTCAGCGGTGGTAAGGCCTGCGCGGAACTTGAGCTGCGCCAGCAGAATCATTACCCAGGTCCAGATCGCGCCGAAGGTGGCGATCGAAGTGACCCAGACAAACACCTTTTCCGGCACCAGGTAGTTGGCCAGCACGCCCAACAGCAGTGCGCCAATCGACAACAGCAGCGCATTGCGCGGTACACCGTTCTTCGAGGTACGGGCGAAGGCCGCCGGCGCCTGGCCGTTCTGCGCCAGGCTGTAAAGCATGCGCCCGGTGCTGAAAATGCCACCGTTGCACGACGACAATGCCGCAGTGATGACCACGAAGTTGATGATGCCCGCGGCGGTCTTGATACCAAGGCGCTCGAAGGTCATGACAAACGGGCTACCTTGGCTGCCGATTTCGTTCCACGGGTAGATCGACAGGATCACGAACAATGCGCCGACGTAGAACAGCAGGATGCGCCAGAACACCGAGCCAATGGCCTGCGGGATGGTCTTTTGCGGGTTGCGTGCCTCGCCGGCCGTCAAACCAATCATTTCCACGCCCAGGTAGGCGAACATCACCATCTGCAGCGACATCAACACGCCGGTCATGCCATTAGGCATGAAGCCACCGTTGCTCCACAGGTTGGAAATGCCCAAAGCGACACCGTCATTGCCAAAGCCGAAGGCAATGACGCCGATACCGCCCAGCACCATGGCGATGATGGTGACGATCTTGATCAGCGCAAACCAGAACTCGAACTCACCAAAGGCCTTTACCGCCACCAGGTTGACCGCGCCCATGCTGCCCAGCGCCGCGAGGGCCCAGATCCAGCGTGGTACATCGGGGAACCAGATGCCCATATAGATGGCCACCGCGGTAATTTCGGCAACGCAGGTCACCAACCAGAGGAACCAGTAGTTCCAGCCGGTAAGGAAGCCAGCCAGCGGGCCGAGGTAGTCTTGTGCATAGCGGCTGAACGAGCCGGCGACCGGGTTGTGCACGGCCATTTCACCAAGGGCGCGCATGATGACCAGGATGGCCAGGCCGCCGATGATGTAGGAAAGCATGATGGCAGGGCCGGCCATTTCGATGGCCTTGGCCGAGCCCAGGAAGAGACCGACGCCGATACAGGCGCCCAGCGCCATCAGGCGGATGTGCCGTTCGCCCAGTTCACGCTTGAGCGGGCCGCCTTCAGTGGCAGGGCCGTGGGCAGGGTGGTTGCCGACTGGCATAGCAATACAACCTCATTTTGTTATTGGATTTGACCTTCGTGCAGCACCGGCCATGCCGATAGGCGTGGCGTTGGCTTGCCAGGCTGGCCTTGTGGGCCGGCCCGTATGCCGGGTTAGAGCGCCCGGCAGGGCGAAGGGGGCGAGCAGTATAGGAAGACCGTTGTAGGGGTTTTCACTGTATATGTGCAGAAATTTGGCGAGAAATCCGGGGGCGTGAAGCTGTCGCCCCGCTCGCCTGGGCACCATAGCAACATCGTTGCCCGAATAAACCCACACCAAAGCCGCATAGCCCTACGCTACTTTTCTCCGCGTCCTACAAATTTTTCACCTCAGCCGCTCAACGTCTAAGCTTCAGACAAGCAACACGAAAATACCTGGCCGGATAGAAGACTATGGGCGCACTGTGGCAATCGGAACCAAGCAGAACGGAAGCACCCGAGATACCTCCGGCCGAGACGCCACAACCCAAGTCACCCCGTCAGCGTCGGCTATGGTGGCGCCTGATCATTCTCATCCTGCTGGTGGCGCTGGTGGCTATCGGCTTTGCTGCGTATGACGAATTCCGCACGTCCGAACTGCAATCGCGAGAATTCAGCAAACTGGCCAGCACCCTGACGTATTCGCTGCAGCCCGGCCCCAGCGACGCCATCGTCTACCCCGGTGAAGGCCCCTTCGACAAACGCCTGGGCTACAGTGCCCTGGGCGAATTCCTGCCGCGCCTGCTCAAACGCGACTACATGATCAGCGAGCAGGTGAAGTTCTCACCTGCGTTGATGAACTACGTTGATCACGGGCTGTTCGTGCCCTACATCGAGAAAATCCAGGCCGGCCTGTCAATCACCGACTGCCGTGGCGACATGCTGTACCAGTACAACTACCCGCAGCACCTGTACCCGGACTTTGCGGCGATTCCGCCAGTGATGGTCAACAGCCTGCTGTTCATCGAGAACCGCGACCTGCTCGATACCCAGGACCCTCGCAACAACCCGGCAGTGGACTGGCCACGCTTTGCCAAGGCCGCCTACAGCCAGGTGGCCAAGTACCTCGCCCTGCCTGGCCAGTCCGCCGGGGGCAGTACCTTGGCCACGCAGCTGGAAAAGTACCGCCACTCACCGGACGGCCTGACCGTTTCGGGCGCCGAGAAAATACGGCAGATGATTTCTGCCAGTGTACGCGCCTACCGGGGGGGGCCTGACACCACTGAAGCGCGCCAGCGCATCGTGCGTGACTACCTCAACAGCGTGCCGCTGTCTGCGGTGCCTGGGCATGGCGAAGTGCACGGCATGGCGGAAGGTTTGCGGGTGTGGTACGGCGCCGATTTCGACCAGGTCAACCAGGCCCTGACCTCCACTGCCAGCGACCCGGAGAGCATGGCGGCACGCGGCCTGGCCCTGCGCCAGGTACTGTCGCTGATGATCGCCCAGCGCCGCCCCTCACATTACCTGTCCAAGGGCCGCGTCGAGTTGGCCGAACTCACCGACTCGCACATCCGCGTGCTCGCCGCCAACAAGGTGATCGAGCAGCCGCTGGCCGATGCCGCGCTGGCCAGCAAGGCGGTGTACCGCGACTGGGTGGCACAACCGACCATCGTGCCAATTGTCACCAACAAGGGCATCAGCCTGGCGCGCAACCGCATGGCGGCCATGCTCAACCGCCCACTGTACGACCTCGACCGCCTTGACGTGTCTGCCACCAGCACCCTGCAGGCGGACTTGCAGTTGCAGGTGAGCCAGTACCTGAAGAACCTTGCCGACCCCGCGTTCGCTGCGCAAATGGGCCTGATCGGCGAGCGCCTGCTGACCAGCAAGACCACCGACCAGGTGAGCTACAGCTTTACCCTGTTCGAGCGCACTGCCGACGGCTCCCGGGTGCGGGTACAGACCGATAGCACCAACCAGCCCTTCGACATCAATGAGGGCAGCAAGCTGGAGTTGGGCTCCACCGCCAAACTGCGGGTACTCACCACGTATCTGGAGATCATCGCCGAACTGCACGACAAATACGCCGGCAAGCCCGCTGCCGAACTGAAAAAGGTCGAGGTGGCGGAGCTGGACCGCATCACCCAGTGGTCGCTGGAATGGCTGGCGCAAAACAGCAAGAACCAAAGCCTGGATGCCATGCTCGACGCCGCGCTGGAACGCAAGTATTCCGCCAACACCGGCGAAGCCTTCTTCACCGGCGGTGGCATGCATGTGTTCAACAACTTCCGCAAGGAAGACAACAACCGCAACCCAACGCTCAAGGATGCCCTGCGCGAATCGATCAACCTGCCGTTCATCCGCCTGATGCGCGACCTGGTGCGTTACGTGACCTACCAGCAGCCGTTCAACCGCGTGCCGCTGCTCAAGGACGACGCCGACCCGCGCCGCCAGGAATACCTGGCCCGTTTCGCCGACAAGGAAGGCACCAATTATCTGATGCGCTTCTGGAAGAAATACCAGCGCAAGACCTCGCAACAACGCCTGGACACGTTCCTCGACAGCATGCGCGTGACCCCGCAGCGGCTGGCTGCGGTGCATCGCTACCTGTTCCCGGATGCCGGGCAGGAAACCTTCAATGCCTTCGTGCGCGCCCACCTCAAGGGTGACAAGGTTGCCTTGCGCAAGCTGACCGATGGGCGCCTGTCGGAGATGTACGACGCTTACGGCCCAGGCAAGTACGACCTGCCCGACCAGGGCTACATCGCCAAGGTTCACCCGCTGGACCTGTGGCTGCTCGGCTACCTGCTGAAGAACCCCAGTTCAAGCCTGACCGAAATGGTCAACGCCAGCCGCTTCGAGCGCCAGGAGGTCTACGGCTGGCTGTTCAAGAGCCGCTACCAAGGCGCCCGCGACAGCCGTATCCGGACCATGGTCGAAATCGAAGCCTTCCTCGACATCCACCAACGCTGGAAACGCGTGGGCTATCCATTCGACCACCTGGTGCCCTCGCTCGCCACCGCCATCGGCAGCTCGGGCGACCGCCCTGCCGCCCTCTCGGAGCTGGTCGGCATCATCCAGAACGACGGCATTCGCCTGCCAACCCTGCGTATCGACACCCTGCACTTTGCTGCCGACACACCTTACGAAACCAAGTTGATCAGCGACCCGGACCGGGGTGTGCGGATTCTTCCGGTTGAAGTGGCGCGTGCGCTCAAAGGCGCCATGTCGCAAGTGGTAGATGCAGGCACAGCGCGGCGCATTTCCGGCAGCTTCAAGCTGCAAGACGGCACCCCACTGGTGATGGGCGGCAAGACCGGTACCGGTGACAACCGCATCGAGAGCTTCGGCGCCGGCGGTCGGCTTATCGGTTCGCGCTCGCTCAACCGTACCGCCACGTTCGTGTTCTTCCTGGGCGACAACCACTTCGGCACCCTCACCGCCTTTGTGCCGGGGCGCTCGGCAGAGGCATTCAAATTCACCTCGGCACTGCCGGTACAGGTGCTCAAAGGCATGGCCCCGATACTCATGCCGTACCTGCAGCCGGGCAATCCGAATGAATGCAAGCCGCCGCAGGTAGCGGTGAACACCACCGCACCAAAAGGGGATGCATCGAAAGACTAGATGATAATCATTCGCATAAAAGGGCTTGTCTTTAGATATATCTTGAGTAATATCTTACGATATATCGCAAACGACGGAGCCCTGCCCCCATGCGCGAACACACCCCCCATGACCCCTTTGAGCGGCGCCCCGGCCGCGGCGAACGCGGCCCACGCGTGTTTGCCCCCGGAGACCTCAAGCTGCTGATGCTGGCCATGCTTGCCGAGCAGCCTGGCCACGGCTATGACCTGATCCGCCAGATCGAAAACCTGTTCGACGGCAGCTACAGCCCAAGCCCCGGGGTGATCTACCCCACGCTGAATTTTCTTGAAGAAGCCGAGTTGATCAGCGGCCAGGTGCAGGGCAGCAAACGCCTTTACGCCATTACCGATGCCGGCCGCACAGCCCTGGCTGAACAGGCCGTCGCGCTGGACGGCGTGCGCATGCGCATTGAAGTCAGCAAACGCGCCCTGCGCGGCCATGACCGCCCACCAGAAATTCATGAAGCCGTCGGCAACCTGCGCCACGCGCTGCACATGCACAGCGGCCGCTGGACGCCGGAGGAAATCGAACGGGTTCGCGACTTGCTCAACCAAACTGCCAAGGCCATCGCCTCAGGGCCGGCTGAACCTGCAAGGGAGACCTCCCATGAGTGACACCATCCACCGCGTCAACCACGAGATCCGCCAGCGCCGCCTGCAGGTACTGCGGGTCACCGACCTCACCCCGCGCATGCGCCGCATCACCCTCGGCGGTGCCGAATTGCAAGGCTTCACCAGCGTAGGCAGCGACGACCATATCAAACTGCTGTTCGCCGAAACGCCGGAGCAACAGCAGGCCATCGAGGCCCGGAACATGGGCCGGGACGGTGGTGCACGGCCCACCATGCGCGAGTACACGCCACGGCGCATCGACCTGGTGGCCAATGAGCTGGATATCGATTTTGTACTGCACGGCGATGGCCCCGCCTCCACCTGGGCTGCGCAGGCCGCGCCGGGGCAAACCTTGAACATCGCCGGGCCACGGGCATCGCTGGTGGTGCCGGATATGTTCGACAGCTACCTGCTGATCGGTGACGAAACGGCCATTCCGGCGATTGGTCGTCGACTGGAAGAACTGCCGGCAGGCCGCCAGGTGCTGGCGGTGATCCAGGTCGAAGACGAACAGGAGCGCCAGCCACTGCCGAGCAAGGCCCAGGTGGAAGTGATCTGGGTACGCCGCCAGCAGGAAGATTTGCTGGCGCTGGTGAAAAACCTGACGTTGCCGCAAGGCCGGTTGTACGGTTGGGTGGCGCTGGAAAAGGCACTCACCCGCCAGGCCAAGGCGTTGTTGCTTGAGAAAGGCGTGCCGGAAGATGCGCTGAAGGCTGCGGCCTACTGGCGGGCCGACGGGACTGCGGACGACGAGTGATTGTTTTTTGCCTGTTCCGGCCTCTTCGCGGGCACGCCCGCTCCCACAGGTACTCCACTGCCCTCGGGATAAGTGCAGTACCTGTGGGAGCGGGCATGCCCGCGAAGAGGCCAGCACAGGCTAAGCAAATTTCCGCACCCCGCGCCACCGGTCCAGCCCCAGCAACACCAGCCCTATCCCCCAGAACCCCGCCAGCACCCCAAGGGCATTGAGCATCACCTGCCCATACCCCAGGCTCGCCACATCGATGAACGGGTAGGCATACACGCCAATCTCGCTCCCCCGCCACAGCGCATAGCCGAAGTACACCGCCGGGTATATCGCCCAGACCGCCAGGTGCCATAGCCGCAACCTGCCCTTGGGCACCGCGCACCACCAGTACAAGGCATACAGCACCGGCATCACATCGTGCAGCAGTTCATCCGCCAGCCACTGCCAGCCTTGCGGCTGCCACAAATGGCGCAACAACACGCTATAGGCCAACCCAACCAGCAGGATGCTGGCAGCAATTGCCGAACTCACCGAGGGCGACAGGAAGAAACGCTTGCCACGCCCTTCCCGCCCAAATGCCGCATAGCTGAGCACCGTCGCCACCAGGGTATTGCTCAGTACGGTGAAATAGCCGAACACATTGATCAGGCCGCCAATCAGGCTGGCCTGCTCCTGCCAGCGAGCCACCAGCACCAGGTAGACCTGAACGGTCAAACCGAACCAGCCCAGCACGGCCATGCCAGTCAGCCAGGGACGTTGCGGCATTTCAGGCCTGACGCTGCAGCTTCACATACAGCTGCTCGACCTTTTCCCGCGCCCACGGTGTTTTACGCAAGAAGGTCAGGCTCGACTTGATGGTCGGGTTGCTCTTGAAGCAGCGCACATCGACGCGCTCGGCCAGGCCCTGCCATTGGTAGTGCGTTACCAGCTCAGTGAGGATCTGTTCAAGGGTCTTGCCGTGCAGCGCGTTGTGGTGGGCCGTGCTCATGCTGTGCTCCGTAGGAAAGATGCGCACCTTACACGAGTGTAGTGGTGGGTGGGATCAGTGCTGTCGACAGAAAAACCACTGGCCATGGGCAAAACCTCTGTGCTGAAATAGATATGTTATGTTGTAACATTACAAAAGCATCTGCCAAGGAACGCCCCATCCCATGTTGTACGCACCGCTTCGCCTCTCCCCCCTTGCCGTCGCGCTCTGGCTGGCTGCCTCACCCAGCCAGGCCGTGGAACTCGAACCCCAGGTCATCACTGCCAACCCGCTGGGCAACCATCAGCTGGCCGCTCCCAGTACCGTGCTTGAAGGCGACAACCTGTTGCAGCAACAGCACGGCAGCCTCGGTGAAACCCTGAACAAGCAGCCCGGTGTCAGCTCCACCTGGTTCGGCCCTGGTGCCAGCCGCCCGGTAATCCGCGGCCTGGACGGCGACCGTATTCGCATTCTGCGCAATGGCGTCGGCGCCCTGGATGCCTCGTCGCTGTCCTACGACCACGCCGTGCCGCTGGACCCGGTCACTGTCGACCGCGTCGAGATCGTTCGCGGCCCGGCCGCCCTGCTGTACGGCGGCAACGCCATCGGTGGCGTGGTCAATACCTTCGACAACCGCATCCCGGATGCGCCCATCGACGGCATCCACGGTGCCGGCGAACTGCGCTACGGCGGCGCCGACACCACCCGCAGCAGTGCCGGCAAGCTCGAGGCCGGTAACGGCACCTTCGCCCTGCACCTGGATGCCAACAGCCGCCAGTTCAACGACCTGCGCATCCCCGGTTACGCGCGCAGCGCCAAGGTACGTGACGCCGATGAGCCCGGCCGCAAACACCGCCTGGAAAACAGCGACGGTCGCCAGGACGGTGGTGCAATCGGTGGCGCCTACCATTGGGATCACGGTTACGCCGGCCTGTCGTACAGCGGCTACGACAGCAACTACGGCTCGGTGGCCGAATCCGGTGTGCGCCTGGACATGAAACAGGACCATTACGCCTTCGCCTCCGAGGTGCGTGACCTCGACGGCCCGTTCAGCTCGGTCAAGGTCGATGCCGGCTATACCGATTACGAACACAGTGAGATCGAAGAAGGCGAGGTGCACACCACCTTCAAGAACAAGGGCTACGAAGCCCGCATCGAAGCCCGCCATCAACCGCTCGGGCCAGTGGAAGGGGTGATCGGTGCGCAGGTCAGCCGCAACGAATTCTCCGCCCTGGGCGAGGAAGCTTTCGTCCCGCACACCAATACCGACAGCCTGGCCCTGTTCATGCTGGAGCAGTGGCAGGCCACCGAGCGCCTGAACCTGAGCCTGGGTGCACGCCTGGAGCACACGCGGGTCGACCCGGATGCCAAAGGCAACGAGAATTTCGTCGATGCCGACAGCGCCAGCAGCTTCAACGCCTTCAGCCTGTCTTCCGGAGCGGTGTACCAACTCGACCCGGTCTGGTCGCTGGCTGCCAACCTCGGCTACACCGAACGCGCCCCGACCTTCTACGAGCTGTACGCCAATGGTGCCCATGTGGCTACCGGTGCATTTGAAGTCGGTGATGCCAGCCTGAACAAGGAAAAAGCCATTTCCGCCGACCTGGCGCTGCGCTTCGACAATGGCACCCACAAAGGCAGTGTCGGAGTGTTCTACAGCCACTTCCGCAACTACATCGGGCTGATTGGCACCGGCAACATCCGAGAAGGCGGGCATGACCACGACCATGACGAAGAAGACCACGACCACGATCATGACCACGACGGATTCCCGGAGTACCAGTACCAGGGCGTCCGGGCGCGCTTCTACGGCATCGAAGCCCAGGACCGCTGGCAGCTGGTCGAGAACCGTTACGGCAGCTTTGCGCTGGAACTGTCCGGTGACTACACCCGCGCCAAGAACCTCGACAGTGGCGAGCCGCTGCCACGCATTGCCCCGCTGCGCCTTAACAGCGGCCTGGTGTGGGAGCTGGACCGCTGGCAGGCACGGGTCGATGTGCAGCATGCAGCATCGCAGCACCGCAAGCCGGCCAACGAAACCAGCACCGATGGCTACACCACACTGGGGGCGAGCGTTGGCTACCGCTTCGACATCGGCCAAAGCCAGTGGCTGGCGTTTGTCCGCGGCGAGAACCTGACCGACCAGACCGTACGCTACGCCAGCTCGATCCTGCGCGATATCGCACCGGCGCCGGGGCGTAGTGTGGAAGTGGGCCTGCGTACCACCTTCTGATTGCGAACGAGCATCTGTGGGAGCGGGCATGCCCGCGAAGAATCCAACGCGGTGGATGGCACGGGCTTCGCCCGTGTTCGCGGGCAAGCCCGCTCCCACAGGGATTCGCGCCAGCCTTTAGAAGTTGAGCAAGACAATTGCTCCCACAGAGCACTGGCAAACTTTCAGGTTTGAGCGCCGGTATTGACTGTTGCCCAATCCGCAACAATCAACTGCGACAATTTGTCTTTTTTTCTTACAACTTCCGCTATATCCTCCTCGCCTCAAGCTGAAACGCTTCACCGAAACCATCTTGTCGCCATATCCATTGAAGGGCCTGCCCTTCGATGCGCTTGTCGTTTTTTCAATAATCAAAAGATAGCGCTATCTCATGCTCCAACTGCCCAAAACCTGCTACATCGGCCTTGCCCTCAGTGCCCTGGCAACCTCAACCGCCGCCAGCGAAATGTTCGCCAGCGACTCCCCATGGATGCTCGGCGACTGGGGCGGCACCCGCAGCGAATTGCTGGAAAAAGGCTACGACTTCACCCTCGGCTACACCGGCGAGATGGGCAGCAACCTGCACGGCGGCTACGACCACGACCGCACTGCACGCTACAGCGACCAGTTCACCTTTGGCAGCCACCTGGATCTGGACAAGATCCTCGGCTGGCATGACGCCGAGTTGCAGCTGACCATCACCGAACGTCACGGCGACAACATCAGCAACGACCGGATCAACGACCCACGGGTCGGCGGCTTCACCTCGGCCCAGGAAGTATGGGGCCGTGGCGAAACCTGGCGGCTGACGCAGATGTGGATCAAGCAGAAGTATTTCGATGGCGCGCTGGACGTGAAATTCGGCCGGTTCGGCGAAGGCGAAGACTTCAACAGCTTCCCTTGCGACTTCCAGAACCTGGCCTTCTGCGGCTCGCAGGTGGGCAACTGGGTCGGCGGCATCTGGTACAACTGGCCCGTCAGCCAGTGGGCCCTGCGCGTGCGCTACAACCTCACCCCCGAACTGTACGCACAGGTCGGCGTGTTCGAGCAGAACCCCTCCAACCTCGAATCCGGTAACGGCTTCAAGCTCAGCGGCAGCGGCACCCAAGGCGCAGTAATGCCAGTCGAACTGGTATGGACCCCACGTATCCAAGACCTGAAAGGGGAATATCGCGCCGGCTACTACTACAGTAATGCCAAGGCACAAGATGTTCTCAAGGACAGCAACGGTCAGCCGGCAGCCCTCAGCGGCGCCGCCTACCGCAGCAGCTCGAGCAAGCACGGCATGTGGCTCGGCGCCCAGCAGCAGGTGACCTCGCTGGCGTCAGACCAGTCGCGTGGCCTGAGCCTGTTCGCCAACGCCACGGTGCACGACAAGAAGACCAATGCCATCGACAACTATGTGCAGGCAGGACTGGTATACAAAGGGCCTTTTGACGCCCGCGCCAAGGACGACATCGGTTTCGCCCTGGCTCGCGTGCACGTCAACCCTGCCTACCGCAAAAACGCCCGCCTGGCCAACCAGGCCGCCGGCCTCGACGACTACGACAACCCCGGTTTCCTGCCGGTGCAGGACACCGAGTACAGCGCTGAGCTGTACTACGGCATCCATCTGGCCGACTGGCTCACGGTACGCCCCAACCTGCAGTACATCCGCCACCCGGGCGGGGTGTCGCAGGTCGATGGCGCGCTGGTCGGCGGCCTGAAGATCCAGAGCAGTTTCTAACCCCTTTTTGACCTGACGGAGAACCTACGATGAGCACTGAAAGTGCCAACAATGGAAGCCGCTGGCTACCGCGCCTGGTCGGCGCGTTGCTGTTGCTGATGGGCCTGGCCCTGCTGGCTGGCGGCATCAAGCTGAGCCAGCTGGGCGGATCGCTGTACTACCTGATCGCCGGTATCGGCTTTGCCCTGTCGGGCATCCTGCTGCTGGCCCAGCGTCGCATTGCCCTGGGCCTGTACGGCCTGGTGCTGCTGGGCAGCACGGTATGGGCCTTGCTCGAGGTGGGCCTGGACTGGTGGCAACTGGTGCCACGCCTGGCCATCTGGTTTGCCATCGGCGTAGTGCTGTTGCTGCCATGGGCACGTCGCCCGCTGATCGGCCCAGCTGTCAAAGCCAATACCGCTTTGCTCAGCGTTGCAGTGGTCGCTTCGGGGGCTTGCGCAATCGCCAGCCAGTTCACCCACCCCGGTGAAGTGTTCGGCGAACTGGGCCGCGAAAGCAGCGAAATGGCCAGCGCCGCCCCGGCCATGCCCGATGGCGAATGGCAGGCCTATGGCCGTACCGAGCATGGTGACCGCTATTCGCCACTGCGCCAGATCACCCCGCAGAACGCCTATCGCCTGGAAGAAGCCTGGCGTATTCGTACCGGTGACCTGCCCACCGAAAACGACCCGGTGGAGCTGACCAACCAGAACACCCCGCTGAAGGTCAACGGCATGCTCTATGCCTGCACCGCACACAGCCGCCTGCTGGCCCTGGACCCGGACACGGGTGCGGAAATCTGGCGCTACGACCCTCAGGTGAAAAGCCCGGTCGGCACCTTCAAAGGCTTTGCCCACATGACCTGCCGTGGCGTTTCGTATTATGACGAAAACCGCTACGTCAGCCGCGACGGCAGCCCGGTACCGAAAATCACCGACGCAGGCCAGGCCGTGGCCCAGGCCTGCCCGCGGCGCCTCTACCTGCCAACCGCCGATGCCCGCCTGATCGCCATCAACGCCGACAACGGCAAAGTCTGCGAAGGCTTCGCCAACCAAGGCGTGATCGACCTGACCACCGGCATCGGCCCGTTCACTGCCGGCGGCTACTACTCCACCTCGCCGGCTGCGGTCACCCGCGACCTGGTGATCATCGGTGGCCACGTCACCGACAACGAGTCGACCAACGAGCCGTCCGGCGTGATCCGCGCCTACGACGTGCACGACGGCCACCTGGTGTGGAACTGGGACAGCAACAACCCGGACGACACCAAGCCATTGGCCCCCGGCAAGCAGTACAGCCGTAATTCGGCCAACATGTGGTCGATCGCCAGCGTTGATGAAGACCTTGGCATGATCTACCTGCCACTGGGCAACCAGACCCCGGACCAGTGGGGCGCCGACCGCACCCCAGGCGCGGAGAAGTACAGCGCTGGCGTAGTGGCCTTGGACCTGGCCACTGGCAAGGCCCGCTGGAACTACCAGTTCACCCATCACGACCTGTGGGACATGGACGTCGGCAGCCAGCCGACCCTGGTCCACCTGAAGACTGACGATGGCGTGAAACCGGCAATCATCGTACCGACCAAGCAAGGCAGCCTGTATGTGCTCGACCGCCGCGACGGTACGCCAATCGTGCCGATCCGCGAAATCCCTACCCCGCAAGGCGCGGTGAAAGGTGACCACACCTCGCCGACCCAGGCCCGCTCCGACCTCAACCTGCTCGGCCCGGAACTGACCGAACAGGCCATGTGGGGCGCCACGCCGTTCGACCAGATGCTGTGCCGTATCCAGTTCCGTGAACTGCGCTACGAAGGCCAGTACACCCCGCCGTCCGAGCAGGGCTCGCTGGTCTACCCAGGCAACGTCGGCGTGTTCAACTGGGGCAGCGTGTCGGTTGACCCGGTACGCCAGCTGCTGTTCACCTCGCCCAACTACATGGCCTTCGTGTCGAAGATGGTGCCGCGTGAGCAGGTTGCCGAAGGCAGCAAGCGCGAAAGCGAGACCAGCGGCGTGCAGCCGAACACCGGGGCGCCGTACGCGGTGACCATGCACCCGTTCATGTCGCCGCTGGGTGTACCGTGCCAGGCCCCGGCCTGGGGTTATGTCGCCGCCATCGACCTGTTCACCAACAAGGTGGTGTGGAAGCACAAGAACGGTACCACCCGCGACAGCACCCCGGTGCCAATCGGCCTGCCGGTTGGCGTGCCGAGCATGGGCGGCTCGATAGTCACCGCCGGTGGCGTCGGCTTCCTCAGCGGCACCCTGGACCAGTACCTGCGCGCCTATGACGTGAACAACGGCAAGGAGTTGTGGAGTGCCCGCCTGCCGGCAGGTGGCCAGGCCACGCCAATGACCTACACCGGCAAGGATGGCAAGCAGTATGTGCTGGTGACTGCCGGCGGCCATGGCTCGCTGGGCACCAAAATGGGCGATTACATCATCGCTTACAAACTCGCTGAGTAAGCTGCAAGTCATAAGCTACAAGCTGCAAGTAAAAGCGGGGCCAATGCGGTCCCGCTTTTTTCTTGCAGCTTGAAGCTTGAAGCTTGAAGCTTGAAACCCAATCCCCCCCGCCCCATCTAAGCACCATAGTCATTCACGCAGGTGCCCCATGAGCGACCAGCAGGATTTCCCGGAACACCCCGACGAACACAGCGAAGTCGAGCACACCACTACCCAGGCCGAAACCGGCCACGCCCTCGCCCTGCCCGGCCAGCAGTTGCCGGACAAGGTCTACGTGATCCCGATCCACAACCGCCCGTTCTTCCCGGCCCAGGTACTGCCGGTCATCGTCAATGAAGAACCCTGGGCCGAAACCCTCGACCTGGTGGCCAAGTCACCGGACCACTGCCTGGCACTGTTCTTCATGGACACCCCGCCAGAAGACCATCGCCATTTCGATACCTCGGCGCTGCCGCAGTACGGCACGCTGGTCAAGGTGCACCACGCCAGCCGCGAAAACGGCAAGCTGCAATTCGTCGCCCAAGGCCTGACCCGGGTACGCATCCGCAGCTGGCTCAAGCACCATCGCCCACCCTACCTGGTCGAAGTGGAATACCCGCGCCAGCCCGCCGAACCGACCGACGAGGTCAAGGCCTACGGCATGGCGCTGATCAACGCGATCAAGGAGCTGCTGCCGCTCAACCCGCTGTACAGCGAAGAACTGAAGAACTACCTCAACCGCTTCAGCCCCAACGACCCGTCGCCGCTCACCGACTTCGCCGCCGCACTCACCTCGGCCACCGGCAACCAGTTGCAGGAAGTACTCGACTGCGTGCCCATGCTCAAACGCATGGAAAAGGTCCTGCCGATGCTGCGCAAAGAGGTGGAAGTCGCGCGCCTGCAGAACGAGATCTCGGCCGAGGTCAACCGGCAGATCGGTGAACACCAGCGTGAGTTCTTTCTCAAGGAACAGCTCAAGGTCATCCAGCAGGAGCTGGGCTTGACCAAGGACGACCGCAGTGCCGACCTTGAACAGTTCGAACAGCGCCTCGAAGGCAAGACCCTGCCGCCCCAGGCGCAAAAGCGCATCGATGAAGAGATGGGCAAGCTGGCTATCCTCGAAACCGGCTCGCCGGAATACGCCGTCACCCGCAACTACCTCGAATGGGCCACCGCCCTGCCGTGGGGCGTGTACGGCAAGGACAAGCTCGACCTCAAGCATGCGCGCAAGGTGCTCGACCAGTACCACGCGGGCCTCGACGACATCAAGGAACGCATCCTCGAATTCCTCGCCGTGGGCGCCTGGAAAGGCGAGATCAGCGGCTCGATCGTACTGCTGGTAGGCCCGCCCGGGGTGGGCAAGACCAGCATCGGCAAGTCCATTGCCGAGTCGCTGGGCCGGCCGTTCTATCGCTTCAGCGTTGGCGGCATGCGTGACGAAGCCGAGATCAAGGGCCACCGGCGTACCTACATCGGCGCCCAGCCCGGCAAGCTGGTGCAGGCGCTGAAAGACGTCGAAGTGATGAACCCGGTGATCATGCTCGACGAGATCGACAAGATGGGCCAGAGCTACCAGGGCGACCCGGCTTCGGCGCTGCTGGAAACCCTCGACCCGGAACAGAACGTCGACTTCCTCGACCACTACCTCGACTTGCGCCTGGACCTGTCCAAAGTGCTGTTCGTGTGCACCGCCAACACCCTCGACTCGATCCCCGGGCCGTTGCTCGACCGCATGGAAGTGATCCGCCTGTCCGGTTACATCACCGAAGAAAAGCTGGCCATCGCCAAGCGCCACCTGTGGCCCAAGCAGCTGGAAAAGGCTGGCGTGGCCAAGACCAGCCTCAGCATCAGCGACAGTGCCTTGCGCATGGTGATCGAAGGCTATGCCCGCGAAGCCGGCGTGCGCCAGCTTGAGAAGCAATTGGGCAAGCTGGTGCGCAAGGCCGTCATCAAGTTGCTGGAAGACCCTGAAGCCAAGCTGAAGATCGGCACCAAGGACCTGGAGGCCGCGCTCGGTACGCCGGTGTTTCGCAGCGAGCAGGTACTGGCTGGCAAAGGCGTGATCACTGGCCTGGCCTGGACCAGCATGGGCGGCGCCACGCTACCGATCGAGGCGACCCGCATCCACACCCTCAACCGTGGCTTCAAGCTGACCGGCAAGCTGGGGGATGTAATGAAGGAGTCGGCCGAGATTGCCTACAGCTACGTCAGCTCCAACCTCAAGCAGTTTGGTGGTGACACCGGGTTCTTCAATGAAGCGTTCATTCACTTGCACGTACCTGAAGGCGCCACGCCCAAAGACGGCCCGAGTGCCGGCATCACCATGGCCAGTGCCCTGCTGTCGCTGGCCCGTGACCAGGCCCCGAAAAAAGGCGTGGCCATGACCGGCGAGTTGACCCTCACCGGCCAGGTGCTGCCGATTGGCGGTGTGCGCGAGAAAGTGATTGCGGCGCGGCGGCAGAAGATTTTCGAGTTGATCCTGCCTGAGCCAAACCGTGGGGACTTCGACGAACTGCCCGATTACCTGCGCGAAGGCCTGACCGTGCATTTCGCCAAGCGCTTTGCCGACGTGGCCAAAGTGCTGTTCTAGCCTGCACCGGCCACTTCGCGGCTAAAGCCGCTCCCACAGGGATGTCACTGCCCTTGAAGGCGTCGGTGACCCTGTGGGAGCGGCTTTAGCCGCGAAGTGGCCGGCACTGACAACACAAAACTCATCGATCATCGGTTATCCTCAGGCCATCGCCAGCCCCCGGAGCCAACATGACCGCCCCTCGTCTGCTCGTTCCCCTGAGCTTCGCCCTGCTTTCTGCCTGCGCGCAACAACCCACACAGCCCGTCGAACTGGACGCCGAAAGTGAATGCCCAACGCGGCTGCAGGTTGGCCAGGCACTGACCCTGAGCTTGCCCAGCAACCCGTCAACAGGCTATCGCTGGCGCGTAGAAAACCCCGCCTCTAGCGTATTGCGCAGCCTCGGCCCAGAGGTTTACAGCGCCCCCGAAGAGCAAGACGTGGTCGGCAGTGCCGGGGTCTCAACCTGGCGCTTCCTCGCCAGCAGCACCGGGGAAGCACAACTGGTGCTGGTCTACCAGCAGCCTTGGGCAGCAGACGTCGCCCCGGTGCAAAGCTTCGACTGCAAGATTATCGTCCGCTAAAGGCGATCAACTGCGGTCGTACATCAGCTGTACCGCCTTCAGGTATTCGCACAGATCTTTCAACGCGACCGTAGCGGCTTCCAGGCCCATCGTTGTGCTGAGCCTGGAGGCCTGAGAATGCCACTCCAGTTCCACCTTGCGAAGCTCGTGCAGCCACGCGTTCTTGAGTGGCACAATGCCCGATAATGCTTTGACCGCTTCCAGTTCATCTTGCGCAGCTTGCAATGATCGCTGCACCTGCCGTTGGTCGGCCACTGCAGCTTCGATTTTTGTATCAAGCCTGGAACGGGCCTTGCTCAGGTCGGTGAAAGTCTTGGCCCCTTCCAACGCATCAGCGTGCTTGGAGAGTTTCTGCGTTACAGCCTTGAGCAACCCAGCATCGAATTTCGGATCAGTGATCAATCCTGCTATCTGGTCGATTTCGGCATCACTCGGGATCAAGCCCTTCAGTGCGCTTGCAATTGAAGGCTTCTCAAATACTTCGATCGCCTGAACAATATCTGCCCGTTGTTGCCGCAGCTGTTCCAATCGTAAATCGAACGCAGCGGCCTGTTCTTGAAGGCTGGCAGTGCGATTTACCAACTCTGCCAATGACTCGACCAAGGCCGATAACGAAAACAGCTCCAACCGTAGAAGCTTCCCAGCCAAGCGGACATGATGCTGGTTCAAGCGTTCCAATACACTGGCAAGCCTCGGGTGCGTATCTGCTTCCTGTACACCCGGTATGAAATCCCGGTCTTCCAGCAATGTGATACCGCCAATCAGGCTCTCCTTGAACGCACGTTCGACAAGTAGCAGCAGTGCGCGCAGTTCTCCCAGTTGCTCTCGTGCGCCTGGAAGCACTTTCATCTCCCAGTCTTCCATCAGCAGGAATATTTCATCTTGTACTGCCTGCATCTGCACAAAATCAGGTGTTCTGGCGTTAATATACGTAACGTCCATATCAGGCATCCTCATACTCCTCAACCAGCTCGTTGAACAATTCAGACAACGTATGGCAAATATTACTTATCTTGCTCCACGGCTTGATGACTTCAGAGAAGTCGTGAACAAATGACTCAAGTTGAGTGATAGTGCTCAGTTCCTGCGCTTCATTGACAGACGTACTGGCATACGAGGCAAGGAACAGCCAGACGTCTGCCAATCGCTTGGTGGCCGCCGACAGGTCCTTGCACCTGAATTGCAAATCCCTGACCAACGTCGAGACACGCTCGAAGTCATTGAGGGCGGGTGCAATTTTTCCCAATGCACCGGCCAGTTCGTCGCGCTTCTCGATCAGCGCATTCTTTCTAGCCCTGATTTTTTCTGCCTTGCTGCCAAACACACCACCGGTTATCACCAGCCCTACCGGCCCCAGCACAATGCCTGTGAACGCATATCCCACGTTGGCATCGTATTCGGATTTCAACTGATCAATCTCTTCATCCCACTGATCCAGTTGCTCGCGCTTTTTCAGCGTATCCTCATGAGAGACCTTTTCGTCGAAGTGCTTTAGCAGCCGGGCCATGCGCGGTTTCAGCTCACGCTTGATTTCACCATTAAACCAATTAGCGCGAGCATCGACGTCATCGATCCGTCGCCGGGTGCCTTCAATTTCCCTGACCAAATCGTTAATGCCAACTGTCAGCACGCTGGCAATCTGAGCTTGCTCTTCTTCGCTCAACTCCAGGGTATAGACATCCTCGCCCTGCTCGGCCTTGCGACTTTTAATCGCCATGAAAACTTCGCTGCTTTCAAGATTCTCCAACAGGCTGCCGCCACGCTGCACCAGGCTCTCGGCGAACAGCTCAATCTCAGGTCCTAACTGCTTTATGCTGCGCTCCAGTATGTCCCACTCATAGACATGCCGGTGCAACGCCACATACAAATCGTTAACCATCGAGGCATTAACACCCAGCGCCGCATAATCGACATCCCTTTCGATGTCTGCCTGAGTGCGGGGCAACTGGTTTACGACATTGACATACTTCTTGATGACTTTCAGGTTATCAGCCGTCAGCAAACTACCAACTTGTTGACCGCTGCCCAATCGGCTCTCGATGAATGAAAAGTAGCGCTCTGGCAACATTTTCACCCTGAGCACGGGGTCCAGTTCATCTACGGGTAGTTCTTCCCGTTCATTCATGGCATTCATTTCCCAATCCACAAACCCAATAAAGTAACGAGGGTGGAGTGTCCTCCCGAACCACATTAAAATCATTCGCCCAGATAACTTAACCGTGTAGGAAACTTCACTATCTCCGGCATGCCCCTCCGACCCTTCAAGCGTTGCCATGGCAAGATGCGTGGCCATTGGATAAAATGCGCCCCCGTTTCACCCTGTCTCGAGCCCGCCGTGAGCAAACAACCCGACCGCCTTTTCTCCCAACCCCTGGAGCAGGTCCCCGACTTCGTCTTCAACGAAGACGTGGTGCGCGTGTTCCCGGACATGATCAAGCGATCGGTGCCTGGCTACCCCACCATCGTCGAAAACCTCGGCGTGCTGGCCGCGCGCTTCGCCCAGCCGCACACTGCGCTGTACGACCTGGGTGCATCATTAGGTGCCGTCACCCAATCGCTACGCCGCCATGTGCGCAGTGACGGATGCCGGGTCATTGCCGTGGACAATTCTGCCGCCATGGTCGAGCGCTGCCGCCAGTACCTCACCGCCCAGGACTCGATGTTCCAGGAGCTGCTGCCGGTGCAAGTACTGGAAGCCGATATCCTGGCCCTGCCCTTCGAGCCCGCCTCGGTAGTGGCAATGAACTTCACCTTGCAGTTCATTGCCCCCGACCAGCGCCTGGAGCTGCTCGGCCGTATCCGCCAGGCGCTGTTGCCCGGCGGCGCGCTGATCCTCTCGGAAAAGCTGCGCTTTGCCGATGAGCAAGAGCAGGACCTGCTCAATGAACTGCACCTGGACTTCAAGCGTGCCAACGGCTACAGCGAACTGGAAATCGCCCAGAAACGCAGCGCCATCGAGAACGTGATGCGGCCCGACACCCTTGAAGCCCACCAGCAGCGCCTGCGTGCCGCCGGCTTCTCCAAGGTGGTGCCGTGGTTCCAATGCCTTAACTTTGCCTCGTTGATAGCCCTGCCATGATCGATCTGTCCCCCCTCGTCCGCCGCCTGGCGGGCACGCCCCTGGCTTGCTGGTCGCAAGGCCTGCAAGCACAACTGGAAGCCAAGCTGGAGAAAGGCCACGGTGACCTCGACCGCTGGCGCGGCGCGCTGCAAGCGCTGCCCGCCCTGCAACCCAGCGAAGTCGACCTGATCAACGGGCTGCGCCTGGACTGCGACTGCGATGACGCAACCCGCGCGCAGATGCGCCAGGCGCTCATGGGCCTGTCGCCCTGGCGCAAAGGGCCGTTCGATCTGTTCGGCGTGCATGTGGACACCGAATGGCATTCGGACTGGAAATGGTCACGGGTAAGCCCGCACCTGGACCTCAAGGGCAAGCGCGTGCTCGACGTCGGCTGCGGCAACGGCTACTACCAGTGGCGCATGCTCGGCGCCGGCGCCGACATGGTGATTGGTGTCGACCCCAACTGGCTGTTCTTCTGCCAGTTCCAGGCCGTGCAGCAGTACCTGCCAGAGCTGCCGGCCTGGCACCTACCCTTCGCCCTGGAAGACCTGCCTGCCAACCTGGAAGGCTTCGACACAGTGTTTTCCATGGGCGTGTTCTATCACCGCCGCTCGCCCATCGAGCACCTGCTGGCGTTGAAGGACTGCCTGGTCAAAGGTGGCGAACTGGTACTGGAAACGCTGGTGATCGAAGGCGACGAAAACCAGGTACTGGTACCAGAAGACCGCTACGCGCAGATGCGCAACGTGTGGTACCTGCCATCGGTGCCGGCCCTGGAACGCTGGTTGCGCCGTGCCGGTTTCAGCGATGTGCGTTGCGTCGATGTCAGCGTGACCAGCATCGAGGAACAGCGCAGCACCGAGTGGATGCGCTACCAGTCGCTGGGTGACTTCCTCGACCCGAACGACCACAGCAAGACCATCGAAGGGCTGCCTGCCCCACGCCGTGCCACGTTGCTGGCACGCAAATAAAAAAAGGCGCCCGGTTGGGCGCCTGAATACACCTGCGACGAGGAGCATTCGCAGCGCAGGTGCTGTTGCTTCAATCCTTGGCCAATTCCCGGGCCTTTTCCTGCGCTTTGCGCTCGCGTTCGGCAACGGCTTGTTGCTTGTCGCCATGCAGACGCTGCTGGTCTTCGCGGAACGCTTGCCAGAACTGTCTGGAGCGCTCCGCACCGCCCTCGGCGTAGACACTGGCACTGCCCAGGGCGAGGGTGGCCAACAGCAGGTATTTGGTCAGGTTCATCGTATTTGCCTCGTGATAACCGATCAGACACGGCCATCCTAGCGAGGGGCAGCTAACAGCAAGGTGAGACGGGGATTACAGTCCTGCAATGTGGGCTTCTATTGCCTGCACCGGCCTCTTCGCGGGCACGCCCGCTCCCACAGGTACTGCACAGTTCCAAGCCCTGTGATGATCCTGTGGGAGCGGGCGTGCCCGCGAAAGGGCCGGAACAGACAACCAGATAACTGCAGGATTACAAATCCGTTATCTGCACCGCCGGCCCTTACTCATGCCGTAACATCCTGCCCCTTGACCCTGATGTCACTACAGGGTCGAGAATCGCCCCCTTTCATCACACCGAGCCCCCAATGCGCCTACTGATCATCGAGGACGAACTGCGTACCGCCGACTACCTGCAACAGGGCCTGCGCGAGAACGGCTATGTAGTCGACTGTGCCCATACCGGCATAGACGGCCTGCACCTGGCCCGCCAGCACGCTTACGACCTGGTCATCCTCGACGTCAACCTGCCTGAACTTGATGGCTGGACCGTGCTGCAACGGCTGCGCGCCGGGTCAGCCACGCGCATCATGATGCTGACTGCCCACGGCCGCCTGGCCGACCGGGTCAAAGGCCTGGACCTGGGTGCCGACGACTACCTGCTGAAACCCTTCGAGTTCCCGGAGCTGCTGGCCCGCATCCGCAGCCTGCTGCGCCGCAACGACCAGCAAATGCTGCCCAGTACCCTGCGCGTCGCCGACCTGGAGCTTGACCCCGGTCGCCACCGCGCCTACCGCGCCGGCCAGCGTATCGACCTGACTGCCAAGGAATTCGCCCTGCTGCACCTGCTGATGCGCCAGACCGGCGAAGTGCTTTCGCGCACACAGATCATTTCGTTGGTATGGGACATGAATTTCGACTGCGACACCAACGTGGTCGAGGTCTCGATCCGGCGCCTGCGGGCAAAGATCGACGACCCGTTCGACGACAAGCTGATCCATACCCTGCGTGGGGTAGGCTATGTACTTGAGGCGCGCTTTTGAAAAACGCCAGCCTGTCGCTACGCCTGGGCCTGAGCGTGACGCTGATGGGGGCCGCACTGGTGCTGTTGCTGGCCTGCCTGGCCGTGTTCGCCCTGGATCACGAACTGGACAGCCGTGCACGCAAGGACCTGGCGCGCAAGATGCTGCAAGTCGAGCACAACCTGCGCGTCGACCTGCGCAGCGAGGACCTGGGCAGCCGCGCCCATCCACTGCTCGACCTGGTGATGGGGCATGACAACCTCAGCCTTAGCGTACTGGCCCTGGAAAGTCGCCACCCGCACCTGCTCAGCCTCGGCCCGGCCCTGGAGTCGCGGGTCGGCGACTTGCCCACCGCTGCGCGCCTGGCTTTTCATCAATGGCGCGACAGCAATGGCAACCAGATGCTCACCGTGACGCGGCTGATGCAGCTGCGTGACAACACCCCAGTCAAGGTGATGATGTCGCTCAACCGCGCCGACGACAACGCCCTGCTGCAGGCCTATCTGCATTCAACCTTGCTGGCATTGCCACTGCTGCTGGTATTGATTGGCGCAGGCGCCTGGTGGCTGATGCAACGCGGCCTGAAGCCGCTGCGGCGCTTCCGGCGGATTGCTGGGCAAGTGTCGGCCCAGCACCTTCAGCATCGCCTGCCCGCCACCGGCCTGCCACACGAACTGGCAGAACTGGCTACCAGCATCAACGTGATGCTCGACCGCCTCGATCAGGGTGTCAGCCAGTTGTCGCAGTTCTCCGACGACCTGGCCCATGAACTGCGTACGCCATTGAGCAACCTGATGGGCAAGGCGCAAGTGACCCTGGCCCGTGAGCGGGACAACGCCAGCTACCGCGAAGTACTGGAGGACAGCATCGAGGAACTGACCCGGCTCAATCGCATCATCAATGACATGTTGTTTCTCGCCCAGGTCAGCCAGCCGCAGACACAGGTCGCTCGCAAACCCATGGCATTGGCCGACGAGACGGCAAGGGTTGTCGAGCTTTTTGCCTTCAGCGCCGAGGTGAAGGAGGTTGAATTGCGTGTTCAGGGCTGGGGCACGGCGCAGGGTGATCGGCTGATGTTCCAGCGTGCGTTGTCAAACCTGCTGAGCAATGCAATACGACACTGCCCTGACGCTACGCCCGTCGAATTGCGTATCGAGCGCTCGGGCGGCGAAGTGAGGCTATCGGTGCAGAACCAAGGGCCTGGCATTGCTGCCGAACACCAGCCGCGCCTGTTCGAGCGTTTTTACCGGGTGGGCTCGGGGCGCTCGCGGCTGGAAGGCGGGACTGGTCTGGGGTTGGCGATCGTGAAGTCGATCATGCAGTTGCATGGCGGGCGGGTTGAGGTGAACAGCAGCCCTTTGGGTCCCACCTGCTTCACCTTGGTATTTCCTGCCGAGTAATGCACCGCCTGTACCGGCCCTTTCGCGGGCAAGCCCGCTCCCACAGATACAGCGCAACATTCAGAACTGGCGCGACACCTGTGGGAGCGGGCTTGCCCGCGAAGAGGCCGGTACAGGAGACCTTTAAATCAGCGCGAAGCCGCCACGATCAGCGCCTTCATCTCGGCCACTGCGGCCTTGAAGCCAACGAACAGGGCGTGCGCCACCAGCGCATGGCCAATGTTCAATTCGTTGATGCCCTTGATCGCTGCCACCGCCTCGACGTTGTGGTAATGCAGGCCATGGCCGGCATTCACGATCAGCCCCTGCCCCACGCCAAAGGCCACGCCATCGACAATACGCTGGAGCTCTTCAGCCACTTCAGTCGGGGTTTCGGCATCGGCGTAACGCCCGGTGTGCAGTTCGATAGCGGGCGCGCCGACCCGGCGCGAGGCCTCGATCTGGCGCTCGTCAGCATCGATGAACAACGACACCTCGGCACCGGTGCGCGACAACCGCTCCACGGCGGCCTTGATCCGCGCTTCCTGCCCTGCCACATCCAGGCCACCTTCGGTGGTCAGCTCCTGGCGGGTTTCGGGAACCAGGCAAATGTGCGCCGGGCGGATCTTCTCGGCAAAGGCCATCATCTCTTCGGTGACGCCCATTTCGAAGTTCATGCGCGTCTGCAGCACATCCTTGAGCACCAGCACGTCACGCTCCTGGATATGCCGGCGGTCTTCACGCAGGTGCACGGTAATGCCATCGGCGCCCGCTTCTTCAGCGTCCAGGGCTGCCTTCACCGGGTCAGGGTAACGCGTGCCCCGGGCCTGGCGCAGGGTCGCCACGTGGTCGATGTTTACGCCAAGAAGCATGCGGTTGCTGTGAGTCACGAAAGGCTCTCCTGAAGGTTGAGCCCCACAGCATACGTCGTGATCAGCGCTTGCGAAACAGTTCCCGGCTGACCAGCGGTTTTGCGCCCAGGTGAACGGCCAGGGCCTGGCGCATCAGGCGCTTGGCGGCGAGCAAGGCACCGGGTGCGTCCCAGTCGGCTTCCGCCAGCGCCAGGAGCTCGGTGCCGCGGAACAGCCCGGGTTGTACCAGTTCGACCCGCTCCAGGCCGGCATCCACACGCAAACGGTAAAGGCCGTCGAGGGTGATGGGATGATCGTTCACGTCATGGCTCAACGAAAACGCATAACCGAGTTCGTCCAGCAGCCGCCATTCGAACGAACGCAGCAGCGGCTCCAGCGGGCGCCCGGCTGCCAGCGCCTGCAAGGTCAGGGTGTAGTGCTCGAACAGGGCCGGGAACGGCGCCTCGGCGGGCAGCAGGCGCATCAGCAGTTCGTTGAGGTACAGCCCGCTGAACAGGGCATCGCCGTTCAACCAGGCAGCGATGCCGGCGCTGTCCATCCGCCCGACATTTTTCAGCTCGCCGCGGCCGCGCAGCTCCACTTCCAGCGGCACGAACGGCCGCATCAGGCTGCCGCCCTTGCCACGCGCACGGCGCAGTACGGCACGCATGCGGCCCTGCGGCGTGAAGAAGTCCACCAGTGCGCTGGTTTCCTTGTAGGCACGGCTATGCAGGACGTAGGCCGGTTGACCGACTGGCTGTTCCATAAAGTTCACTCGTTACCTGCGCCCCGGCAATACTGCTAATTGGGTCTGCTGTGCAGCCCATCGCAGGCAAGCCAGCTCCCACAGGTACTGCACATGACTTGAAGTCGATGCTGTCAGTGTGGGAGCTGGCTTGCCTGCGATGGGCCGCATAGCGGCCCCAAGAGCATTACTTAGAGGTCGCCATAGCCCAGCGAACGCAGGGCGCGCTCGTCGTCGGACCAGCCGCCTTTCACCTTGACCCACAGGTTGAGCATGACCTTGGAGTCAAACAGCACCTCCATGTCCTTGCGCGCCTCGGAGCCGATGCGCTTCACGCGCTCGCCCTTGTCGCCAATGATGATTTTCTTCTGGCCGTCGCGCTCTACCAGGATCAGCGCGTGAATATGCAGCACGTGGCCCTGCTGCTTGAACTCTTCGATTTCCACGGTGATCTGGTACGGCAGCTCTGCACCCAACTGGCGCATGATCTTCTCGCGCACCAGCTCGGCCGCCAAGAAGCGGCTGCTGCGGTCGGTGATCTGGTCTTCCGGGAAGAAATGATCGTTTTCCGGCAGATGCTTGGCGATCTGCGCTTCCAGCGCCTCCAGGTTATGCCCCTGCTGCGCGGAGATCGGCATCACCTCAGCGTTCGGCAGTTGCTCCTGCAGCCACTGCAGGTGCGGGATCAACTCGGCCTTCTCTTCCATGCGGTCGGTCTTGTTGACCGCGATGATCACCGGGCCGGTCACATACTGCACACGCTCCAGTACCAGTTGGTCCTCGTCGGTCCACTTGGTGCGGTCAACCACGAAGATCACCACGTCGACGTCCTTCAGGGCCGCCGACGCATTGCGGTTCATGTAGCGGTTCAGGGCCTTGTCATTGGCCTTGTGGATACCGGGGGTATCCACGTAGATCGCCTGCACGTCACCCTCGGTCTTGATGCCGAGCATGTTGTGGCGGGTGGTCTGCGGCTTGCGCGAGGTAATCGCCAGCTTCTGGCCGAGGATGTGGTTGAGCAGGGTCGACTTGCCCACGTTGGGGCGGCCGACAATGGCCACGTAGCCGCAGCGAGTCGGGTTGTTATCAGTCATTGCCATTCTCCACGCCCAGGGCGATCAGTGCAGACGCGGCGGCGACTTGCTCGGCAATACGCCGGCTAACGCCCTGACCACGGCTCTTGTTGTTCAGCAGCACGACTTCGCATTCTACGAAGAAGGTACGGCAGTGCGGTTCACCCTGGATATCCACTACTTCGTAACGCGGCAGCTCACAGCTGCGCGATTGCAGAAACTCTTGCAGGCGGGTTTTCGGGTCCTTGTTGGTATCGACCAGGGTCAGGCCTTCGAACTCATCAGCCAGCCAAGCCAGCACGCGCTCCCGGGCCGTGTCCATGTCGGCGTCCAGGTAGATGGCACCAATCAGTGCCTCCAGCGCGTCGGCCAGGATCGACTCGCGACGGAAGCCGCCACTCTTGAGCTCTCCCGACCCCAGGCGCAGGTAATCGCCCAAGTCGAAACCACGCGCCAGACGGGCCAGGGTCTCACCCTTGACCAGGCGCGCACGCAGGCGCGACAGCTGGCCTTCACGGGCCTGCGGGAAACGCTCGAACAGCGCTTCGCCGGCGACGAAGTTGAGAATGGCGTCACCGAGAAACTCCAGGCGCTCATTGTTGCGCCCGGCGTAGCTGCGATGGGTCAGCGCCAGGAGCATCTGGTCCTGGTTCTTGAAGGTATAACCGAGCTTTCGCTCCAGAGGGGCAAGGGAAGCACTCATGCGGCCACCCGTTCGTTGTTCAACGCGTTGTTCAAATCAACATCCTGAAAGACTGTTTGGCTGTGGTCCGCCGCGCGATCTGCGGCGAATCTCCCGATCCCTGAGAACACAGCCTATGTCAGAAATGCATTCGGCGCTGTCTGCTGGACAGCGCCGATGGGTATCAATGGATCAGGCCGACCCGCGACAGGTTGGGCAAGTGGCTGAGTTTGGGCTCTGGCCAGCTCATCCAGACTGCGAAGGCCTTGCCGACGATGTTCCGGTCCGGAACCATGCCGTGCAGTTCCTTGGGAATGTTCGGGTCATCCCAGTAACGGCTGTCGTTGGAGTTGTCGCGGTTGTCGCCCATCATGAAGTAATGGCCTGCCGGCACGGTCCACTGCTGGTCCGGCGGCATGCGATAACGGCTCATTTCCTTGCGGATCAGGTGTTCTGCCTCACCGAGCTTTTCCTTGTACAGCTCGGCGCTGCCCAGGGTGCCCGGCTCGGTGCCCACCAGTTGTTCGGCAATCGGCTGGCCATTCACGAACAGCCGCTTGTCGTTGGTGTAACGAATCTGGTCGCCCGGCAGGCCGACCACACGCTTGATGTAGTTGACGTTCGGGTCGCTCGGGTAACGGAACACCATCACATCACCGCGTTGCGGGTCACCGACCTCGATGACCTTCTTGTCGATCACCGGCAGGCGAATGCCGTACGAGAACTTGTTCACCAGGATGAAATCGCCCACTTCCAGGGTCGGCTTCATCGACCCCGAAGGGATCTGGAACGGCTCGACCAGGAACGAGCGCAGTACCAGTACGATGAACAGCACCGGGAAGAACGACTTGCCGTACTCGACCAGCAACGGCTCCTTGTTCAGGCGTTCGACCACGGCCATCTCGGGCTGGCTGACGCTGCCCTGGTAGTTGGCGATTGCCGCACGCCGGCGCGGGGCCAGGAACAGCAGGTCGATCAAGCCCAGCAGGCCGCAGACGAAGACGGCGATGACTAGCAACAGCGGGAAATTTAGCGACATAGGACCTAGCTATCCAACCTGAGCACGGCGAGGAAGGCTTCTTGTGGAATTTCCACGTTGCCGACCTGTTTCATGCGTTTCTTACCGGCCTTCTGCTTCTCCAGCAGTTTCTTCTTACGGCTGACGTCACCACCGTAGCACTTGGCCAGTACGTTCTTTCTGAGCGCCTTGACGGTTGTACGCGCGATGATCTGGCCGCCAATGGCTGCCTGGATCGCCACGTCGAACATCTGCCGAGGGATCAGTTCCTTCATCTTCTCGGTCAACGCACGGCCTTTGTAGGCCGCGTTGTCGCGGTGCACGATCAATGCCAGGGCATCGACCTTGTCGCCGTTGATCAGTACATCCAGCTTGACCAGGTTGGCCGACTGGTAGCGATCGAAATGATAATCCAGCGAAGCATAGCCGCGGCTGGTGGACTTGAGGCGATCGAAGAAGTCCAGCACCACTTCGTTCATCGGCATGTCATAGCGCACCTGCACCTGGCTGCCGAGGAACTGCATGTCGCGCTGCACGCCACGTTTCTCGATGCACAGGGTGATGACGTTGCCCAAGTGCTCCTGCGGCACCAGGATGGTCGCGGTGACAATCGGCTCGCGGAAATCTGCGACAGCAGAAACGTCCGGCAGCTTGGACGGGTTGTCGACGACGATGGTTTCGCCGGTTTTCAGCTCCAGCTCATAGATCACGCTAGGTGCGGTGGTGATCAGGTCCAGGTCGTATTCGCGCTCCAGGCGCTCCTGGATGATCTCCATGTGCAGCATGCCGAGGAAGCCGCAACGGAAGCCGAAGCCCAGGGCGTCGGAGCTTTCCGGCATGTACTGCAACGACGAGTCGTTCAGGGTCAGCTTCTGCAGTGCATCGCGGAAGTCCTCGAAGTCGTCGGAGCTGACCGGGAACAGGCCGGCGTATACCTGCGGCTGGATCTTCTTGAAGCCTGGCAGCACTTCGACCTCTGGGGTCGAGGACAGGGTCAGGGTGTCACCTACCGGGGCACCGTGGATGTCCTTGATGCTGGCAATGATGAAGCCTACTTCGCCGGCTTTCAGATCAGCGGTCTGGGTATGCTTCGGGGTGAACACACCGACGCTGTCGACCAGGTGCACCTTGCCGGTGGACTTGACCAGGATCTTGTCGCCTTTCTTGACGCGGCCCTGGCGCACGCGCACCAGCGAGACCACGCCCAGGTAGTTGTCGAACCAGGAGTCGATGATCAGCGCTTGCAGCGGGGCATCGATTTCGCCTTCAGGTGCTGGAATGGAGTGCACCAGGCGCTCGAGCACCTCGTCCACGCCCATGCCGCTCTTGGCGCTGCAGGCCACGGCGTCGGTGGCGTCGATGCCGATGATCTTCTCGATCTCGTCCTTGACGCGGTCCGGGTCGGCCTGGGGCAGGTCCATCTTGTTCAGGACCGGCATGACCTCAAGGCCCTGCTCGATGGCGGTGTAGCAGTTGGCAACCGACTGGGCTTCGACACCCTGGCCGGCGTCGACCACCAGCAGTGCACCTTCACAGGCCGCCAGCGAGCGCGAGACTTCGTAGGTGAAGTCGACGTGACCGGGGGTGTCGATGAAGTTCAGCTGATAGGTCTTGCCGTCCTGCGCCTTGTAATGAAGCGTGACGCTGTGGGCCTTGATGGTGATACCGCGCTCACGCTCCAGGTCCATGGAATCGAGCACCTGGGCTTCCATCTCGCGTGCCGACAGGCCACCGCACATCTGGATGAAACGGTCGGCCAGCGTCGACTTGCCATGGTCGATGTGGGCGATGATGGAGAAATTGCGGATATGACTCAAATCACTCACGGGTCAACACTCGAAAAGGCTGCGAGCCGGACGCCCGCCGAAAAATAGCCGGGAATTGTACCTTAAGCTGCTGGGATATGGGAGATTCCTCTGTCCGACTGTACACAGCAAACACTCCCACAATTGTGAATATTCATGAAAAAGGGCAGCCGAGGCTGCCCTTTTCTCCTCGCCAGACCGCTTATTCAGCGAGCTTGAAGGTGATGAAGCTGGCACGGCCCTGACGCAGCACGCGCATCGACACCGAACGGTTCTTCGGCAGTTCCTTGGCGATTTCGGTGAATTCCTTGGCCGAACCGATGGCCTGGTTGTTCAGGTGGCTGATGACATCACCCGGACGCAGGCCGATCAGCGCTGCCGGGCCATCCTGCACTTCCTTGATGACCACGCCGCCTTTGAGCTCCAGCGATTTCTTCTGCTCGGCGGTCAGGTCTGCGACCGATACACCCAGGCGGTTGCTGCTGCGCTCTGCACTGCCCTCGGCGCCGGTGCCAATGTCGGCGTCGTCATCCGGCATCGCACCCACGGCTACATCCAGGGTCTGGCGCTTGCCGTTACGGATGATTTCCAGCTTGGCCTTCTCGCCATCTTTCAGGCTGCCAACCAGGTGCGGCAGGTCGGCCGACATGACGATCGGCTGGCCGTTCATGCTCAGGATCACGTCACCCACCTGCAGGCCGCCCTTGGCTGCCGGGCCGTTTTCCAGCACCTGCGCCACCAGGGCACCGGCCGGTTTGTCCAAGCCGAAGGATTCAGCCAGGTCCTTGTTGACCTCCTGGATCACCACGCCCAGCCAGCCGCGGCTGACCTTGCCGTCTTTCTTCAGCTGGTTCGACACGTCGATTGCCACGTCGATCGGGATGGCGAACGACAGGCCCATGAAGCCGCCGGAACGGGTGAAGATCTGCGAGTTGATACCCACCACTTCGCCCTTCATGTTGAACAGCGGGCCGCCGGAGTTACCCGGGTTGATGGCCACGTCGGTCTGGATGAACGGCACATAGGTGTCGTTTGGCAGGGTGCGGCCCTTGGCGCTGACAATACCTTTGGTCACCGAATGGTCGAAGCCGAACGGCGAACCGATGGCCAGCACCCACTCGCCCACCTTGAGTTTCTCGGAATCACCCAGCTTTACCGTGGGCAGGTTCTTGCCTTCGACTTTCAGCAGGGCCACGTCGGTACGTGGGTCGGTGCCGATCAGTTTGGCCTGCAGCTCACTGCGGTCCGACAGGCGGACGATGATCTCGTCGGCATCGGCTACCACGTGGTTGTTGGTCAACACATAGCCATCGCTGGAAATGATGAAGCCCGAGCCAAGCGACATGGCCTCACGCTGGCGGTCGCCACGCGGCGATCGAGGCTGCTGCGGCATGTTGCGCTCGAAAAATTCTCGGAACATCGGCGGCAGGCCTTCCAGGTCGGGCATCTGCCCGGAAGCGACGCGGTTCGGCAGCTTCTGCTTGGTACTGATGTTGACCACGGCCGGCGAGGCCTGCTCGACCAGCGTGGTGAAGTCCGGCAGGGCTTCTTCGGCCTGGGCGGTGAGCACCTGGCCGAGCATCAGCACGGCGGCGAACATCGATAGGTAGGATTTCAAGCGTGGTGTTGACATACGGCTCCCGTCACAACGAGCGGTAGTTTAGAAAGGCCCCTGCACAACGCAGGAAAGGCCAGGCTCCTGAAAGCCTGACCTATAGAAAATTTGCCGGTGGATTGCAAATGACAATGCTTTAATTTCATTTCAGCCGCATGCCAGCCCGCCTTGGCATAGCCCGGTAAGGCACGCCATCACTGGCGCGCCTGGGCATCCTGAGGGCGCATCGACAACGCGACGCGTTCTGCCGTACCCAGCGGGATTTCGCCCACCACGGTGACCATGACCTTGCCCTTTGGCGTATTCAGGCGGCGCGAAACCGCGGAGGTCGGACCCAGCTGCGTACGCATGTCGGTACCGCCATCATCTTTCACAGGCTCGAGGAACACCGAGAAGCGCGCCAGGCCATCGTCGTACATCAGGCTGCTGACCGCACTGTCGAGTTTGGCATCACGACGTACCGAACTGTTGACCAACTCGAACCCGGGCGGCAGCCAGTCCGAACGCCAGCCGGCGACGGCATCATTGCTGGCAGCCGCAACATGCTGCACTGGCTTGCAGCCAGCACTGGGGCGCAAGTCAGCCTCGCTGGGCATCTGGTCGGTATCAAGGCGGGTCATCTGGAAGCGCTCCAGCAATTGCCCTTTGTCGTTGAGCATCAACGAGCGCAGTGGCAGGCCGGTATTGCGGTCCAGATGAAGTTCGAAGGCATAGCGGTGCTGGTCGCGGGGCGTGAGCGTCACGATCACGGCATCGCGCCCGGCGACCCGTGACTTGCCCGCCACGCTCAAATCGTACCAGCCCATCAATTTCAGCGGATCAAGCACACGCGGCGCAGTGTCTGGCGGTGCTGCCACACTGCTGACCAAGGCCCCACTGACACATTCCACATTCCCGTCCACGCGCACGATCTCCTGGGCGGCGCCATCGAGCTGCAACAGCCGCTCGCTGACCTTGCCGCCCTCGACCCGGTGCCAGATGTCATGGGAAGAGAAGCTGCCGTTGCGTTCGTAGACGAAAGAGCCTTGGTAGCTCTGCTTTTGCTCGGCCTGTGCCAGCTTGTTCAACCACTCACTCGCCTGGGGCGATGAGTTGGCCGCCAATGCTGGCACCGTCATGCAGCTGCCAATCAGCAGCGACAGGAGAGGTAGCGCGCGCATGATCCTCCTTACTTAGCGGTTTTCCAGGCTGGCAGCGCGGGCATACGGCAATGCGGTTTCAGTGCCCTTGAGCGCAGACTCCTGGGCATGCTGGCGCAGGTAGCCCGGCAGACGCTGATCCCAGCCGGCCTGGTTCTGCAGCACACCGTTGGCCATCGGCCCGGTCGGTTGCTCACTGCTCTCACTATAGCCTGCCAAAACAGCCGGGCCCTGTGCTTGTGGCACGCTCAAGCCTTGCTGGACCGGTTGCTGGGCAGCCAGCTCGGCGCCAGTGATCTCGTCCTGGTTGTACATGCGTACCCCAGCCAGCACGGCCACGGTAACCGACGCAGCGACCGCCAGGCGGCCAATGCTGCGCCACGGGCCTTTCTTGACCTTGGCCGGCACGGCTTCGTCAGCCAGCGCCGCAGACACCGCCGAGGCGATATCCAGGTTGGGCAGCAGCAGCTCCTTGTGCATGGCTGCACGGGCAACCTGGTAGCGCGACCAGGTGGCACGGGTTTCAGCATCGTCGACGGCGCTCAGCACCCGACGCAGTTCCAGTTCGTCCGCTTCGTTATCCATCACCGCGGACAGCGATTCCTGCAAAGCTTCACGACTCATGGCGGTTCCTCTCTTGGCTGTCGCCGCTGTCTCAGGTTTCCTGCAACAACGGCTGCAGGGCTTTATCTATGGCCTCCCGAGCGCGAAAGATTCGAGAGCGCACGGTACCCACCGGGCATTGCATGACGCTGGCAATGTCCTCGTAACTCAGTCCGTCAAACTCGCGCAGGGTCAGGGCCGTACGCAGGTCTTCGGGCAGTTGCTGGATGGTGCGATGGACAGTGCCTTCGATTTCATCCCGCAACAACGAGCGCTCTGGGGACTCGAGATCCTTGAGACCATGATCGCCGTCGTAAAACTCCGCATCCTCGGAGCTCACATCACTGTCTGGCGGCCGTCTTCCACGGGACACCAGGTAGTTTTTCGCCGTGTTGATGGCGATGCGGTACAGCCAGGTATAAAACGCACTGTCACCGCGGAAATTGCCAAGCGCACGGTACGCCTTGATGAAGGCTTCCTGTGCTACATCCTGGGCCTCGTGGGTATCGTGAACGAACCGCACGATCAACCCGAGAATCTTGTGCTGATACTTCAGCACCAACAGATCGAACGCTCGCCTGTCACCGCGCTGAACACGCTCGACAAGCTGCTGATCCTCTTCCTGGGTTAGCATGAACACTCCTCAGTGAACTCGAAGGAGCGTTGCAACAGCCATCGTTCAGGCTTGCAACCATAGACTCGGGCTTTTCGCAAAAGTTCTCCCCTCCAAGCAAGTTTCCTGCAGCCCTTGGTCGGCTTGCACGGAAGACGCGGCACGGTCACGGCCGGCTACGTCGATAATCAGGTTCTGAATACGCAGAAGCAGCCTGGACAGGCCTGCCACCCTGCGTCGCCGCGGCAAATTGTGACGTGCGGACAGCCTTCATAGGATTTCCGGCAATGTCGGAAAGTTCCCACAAAGGTTGTCTCGACCCGGCAAGTGGCATGGAAATTGGCCACCCGGGGCTGCTATAAAGGCATCCCGGCCAAGTTTAACGATAGTTTCACAATGCCATCTGCGCGTGACTATTGTGCCGCGCCCCCTCTGAAGATTACTAGTGTCCCGACATGAGCCAACAATTCCAACATGATGTCCTGGTGATCGGCAGCGGTGCCGCCGGTCTCAGCCTGGCACTTAACCTCCCCAGCCACCTGCGCGTTGCCGTGCTCAGCAAGGGCGACCTGGCCAACGGCTCGACCTTTTGGGCCCAGGGCGGCGTTGCCGCCGTGCTGGACAACACCGATACCGTTCAGTCGCATGTCGAGGACACCCTCAATGCTGGCGGCGGCCTGTGCCATGAAGACGCGGTGCGTTTCACCGTCGAGCACAGCCGCGAAGCCATCCAGTGGCTGATCGAGCAAGGCGTGCCCTTTACCCGCGACGAGCACTACAGCGTCGACGACGGCGGCTTCGAGTTCCACCTGACCCGCGAGGGCGGCCATAGCCACCGGCGCATCATCCACGCCGCCGACGCCACTGGCGCAGCCATCTTCACCACGCTGCTGGAACAGGCCCGCCTGCGCCCGAACATCCAGTTGCTGGAGCAGCGCGTGGCGGTCGACCTGATTACCGAACGCCGCCTGGGCTTGCCGGGCGAACGTTGCCTGGGGGCCTATGTACTGAACCGCAACACTGGCGAGGTGGACACCTTCGGTGCCCGCTTCACCGTACTGGCCACCGGCGGTGCGGCCAAGGTCTACCTGTACACCAGCAACCCCGACGGCGCCTGCGGCGACGGCATTGCCATGGCCTGGCGGGCCGGTTGCCGGGTGGCCAACCTGGAGTTCAACCAGTTCCACCCGACCTGCCTGTACCACCCACAGGCCAAGAGCTTCCTGGTTACCGAAGCCCTGCGCGGCGAAGGCGCGCTGCT
Source organism: Pseudomonas sp. NPDC090592 (assembly GCF_044769185.1). Lineage (NCBI taxonomy): Bacteria > Pseudomonadati > Pseudomonadota > Gammaproteobacteria > Pseudomonadales > Pseudomonadaceae > Pseudomonas > Pseudomonas sp. NPDC090592. Next base: position 184,832 of record NZ_JBIVXJ010000002.1, on the reverse strand, counting down.
ACGCCTGCCCAATGGCGAGCGCTTCATGCCACGTTTCGACCCGCGCGAAGAGCTGGCGCCGCGCGACATCGTGGCCCGCGCCATCGACCACGAGATGAAACGCCTGGGCGTGGACTGTGTGTACCTGGACATCACCCACAAGCCCGCCGACTTCATCAAGGGCCACTTCCCTACCGTGTACGAGCGCTGCCTGACGTTTGGCATCGACATTACTCGCCAGCCGATCCCGGTGGTGCCGGCTGCGCACTACACCTGCGGCGGGGTGATGGTGGACGACCGTGGCCACACCGACGTGCCGGGCTTGTACGCCATTGGCGAAACCAGTTTCACCGGCCTGCACGGCGCCAACCGCATGGCCAGCAACTCGCTGCTGGAGTGTTTCGTCTATGGGCGCGCCGCAGCTGCCGACATCCAGGCGAATCTGGAGCAAGTGGTCATGCCCAAGGCGCTGCCCGGCTGGGATGCCAGCCAGGTGACCGATTCGGATGAAGACGTGATCATTGCGCACAACTGGGACGAGTTGCGGCGCTTCATGTGGGACTACGTGGGCATCGTGCGGACCAGCAAGCGGCTACAGCGGGCGCAGCACCGCATTCGTTTGTTGCTGGATGAAATTGACGAGTTCTACAGCAACTACAAGGTCAGCCGTGACTTGATCGAACTGCGCAACCTGGCGCAGGTGGCCGAGTTGATGATTTTGTCGGCGATGCAGCGCAAGGAGAGCCGTGGCTTGCATTACACCCTGGATTATCCAGGGATGCTGGACGAGGCCAAGGACACCATTCTCAGCCCGCTCTGAAATTTGCGGTGCCTGTGAGACCGAGCGCCGCCCGCGCGGCGCTTCGCGGGACAAGCCCGCTCCCACATTTGTTGCAACGTGCCAAACCTGTCAGGCCATGGTTGCCAGCCTTGTTGCCTTGACGCAATGTCTTGGCTGGCGATACTACCGCCTCATCCGTCTTCAGTCTTGCACCAAGGCAGACAACGCCTCTTCCACAGGCATGGCCACGTTGCAACAAATGTGGGAGCGGGCTCGTCCCGCGAAGCGCCGCGCGGGCGGCGCTCGATCTCACAGGCGCTGAAACTGTCAAGGCGAACACCTGTCAGCCCTGACTCGCCCCCACCTCGGCCCACCTGCGCCGACTGAACTTCAACCTTACCCGCAAACGCCGGTGCTCATCCGCCCCCAGCGCATCCCGCGGTATGCACTGGCTCTCCCCCACCCATAGCCCCGCCCGCTCGAAGCGCAACACCACCAACCCCGGCAACGCCACGCTATCCCGGCACAGCCGAACCGGCTGCCAGCCACGGGCAAGGCTGAACACCTGCCAGCCGCGCACATCACGGCGCAAGCCGACCACGGCATGTTCATGCGTTAACAGGATACGTCGGGGAATGGCCCAGCCAGCGTGGGCAATACAGGCGGCGGCAATGGCAAGGGCCAACCACCCAGGCAGCGGGCTCGCCCACACGGCAAGCCACGCCAGTACCTGGCAAGCCAGGTAGGCCGCTAGCAGCAGGCGCGAGCCTTGCCAGCGGCACTCGAAACACTCACTTGGGCTGGACACGGTCCAGGATGATGCGGACCATGCGCTGCAGTTCCGGGTCTTCGGACTCTGTGCGCTCCATGAACCAGCCGAACATGTCCTGATCCTCGCAGCTCAGCAGGCGCACGTACAGTTCGCGATCGGCGTCGTTGAGCGTCGGGTAGACTTCCTGGGTGAAAGGCACCAGCAGTACGTCCAGTTCCAGCATGCCGCGGCGGCTGTGCCAGAAAAGCCGGTTGAGTTCAGTTTGTTCGACCATGGGGCCCTCCTCGAATGGCCGGCCAGTATACAGCCAGGCGAGCGATGCGACACCGGGCGTTGGTCTAGTCACCTACCTATTTTGTTACTGGCGTTCTATGATGGCCGCCAGTCTTTAGCCACCGCGATGACCCATGGCCGATTCCGCTTTCTTCTGCCCCCTGTCCCACGAGGGCATCCTCGCCGTCCGCGGCTCCGATGCAGGCAAGTTCCTGCAAGGCCAGCTGACCTGCAACATCAACTATCTCAGCCAGGAACACGCCAGCCTCGGCGCCCGCTGCATGGTCAAGGGGCGCATGCAGTCGAGTTTCCGCATCCTGCCCGAAGGCAACGGCTACCTGCTGGCCATGGCCAGCGAACTGCTTGAAGCACAACTGGCCGACCTGAAGAAGTACGCCGTGTTCTCCAAGGCCACGCTGACCGATGAAAGCGCCGCCTGGGCACGTTTTGGCCTGCAAGGTGGCGAAGCTGCGTTGCAGGCGCTGGGGCTCGACGTGCCCGCAGCCGCTGGCAGCACCGTGCGCCATGAAGGCCTGATCGCCATTGCCGTTTCTACCGGCCGGGTAGAGCTGTGGGTACCGGCGGAAAAGGCCGACGCGGTACGCCAGGCCCTCGCCAGCGCCTTGCCTGAGGGCAGCCTCAACGACTGGCTGCTGGGGCAGGTGCGCGCCGGTATCGGCCAGGTCACGGGGCCGACCCGCGAGCTGTTCATCCCGCAGATGATCAACCTGCAGGCCGTTGACGGCGTCAGCTTCAAGAAAGGTTGCTACACCGGCCAGGAGATCGTCGCCCGCATGCAGTACCTGGGCAAGCTCAAGCGCCGCCAGTACCGCCTGGCACTGGACCAACAAGCCATTCCGGCCCCGGGTGCCGAGATTTTCTCGCCGACCCATGGTTCGTCAGTCGGTGAAGTGGTCATTGCAGCTGGCAATGGCGCAGGCTGCGAGTTGCTTGCAGTGCTCAGCGCCGAGGCAGTGGCAGACGACAACCTGCACCTGGGCAGCCTGGAAGGCCCGCGCCTTCAAGTGCTGACCCTGCCTTACGAACTGGACCGCGACCGGGAAATCCAGCGCTGACCAGCCTGCCCCGCCTGTGCGGCGGGGCGGCACCACCACTGCGGTAGACACGCCCATGAACAAGCTGGCCGAGATGGTTCAAGCACAGTTGCTCGATGCCATCGAAAAGGATGACCTGGTCCTGCCGACCCTGCCCGAGGTTGCCTTGAGCATCCGTGAGGCAGCGGAAGACAGCGAGATCAGCGTAGCGGCCCTGAGCAAGGTGATCGGTCGCGACGCGGCCCTTTCAGCGCGCCTGATCAAGGTAGTCAACAGCCCGCTGCTGCGTGCAGCGGTCGAGGTTACCGACCTGCACACCGCCATCACGCGGCTGGGCATCAACTACAGCTGCAACCTGGCCATCGGCCTGGTGATCGAGCAGATCTTCCATGCTCGCTCTTCAGCGGTAGAGCAAAAACTGCGGGACATTTGGGCCAACAGCCTTGAAGTTGCGGGCATCAGCTACGAAATATGCCGGCGCTACACCCAGCTCAAGCCTGACCAGGCCACCCTGGGCGGGCTGGTCAACCAGATTGGCGCACTGCCGGTGCTGATCTACGCAGAGGAGCACAATGAGCTGCTGTCAGACCCTGTTTGCCTGCATTACGTGATCGAGCAGATCCAGCCGGTGCTGGGGGACAAGATCCTCAAGGCCTGGGAGTTTCCAGAACAGCTGGTCAACCTGCCAAGCCAACTTCAGGACCTGGACCGGCAGACCGACAAGGTCGACTACATCGACATCGTGCAGATCGCCCGCTGCATCAGCCAGCGTGGGCGCCATCGACCGTTGGCGGCGCTGCCGGCGTACCGCCACCTGGGGTTGCCGTTTGGTACCGAACTGGAAGTGGATGAGCTGCTTGAGGCGCGGAGCATGTTGCGCTAAAGGGTCTTAGCCTTGCCGGCCTCTTCGCGGGCATGCCCGCTCCCACAGGGACCTCACTGCTTTAACGGGCTGCGCCGTCTCTGTGGGAGCGGGCGCGCCCGCGAAGAGGCCAGCACAGGCAACCCATCAGTCGGCAATGAAGCTCACCCGCACCCGCAACCCGCCATTGGCCCCATCATGCAGGCTCACCTGCGCCAGGTGCGCCCGGCAGATCTCGCCGACAATTGCCAGACCAAGCCCACTGCCCTGGGCACTGCGCCGGTAGAAGCGCTCGAATACCCGCTCGCGCTCGGCCTCGGGAATGCCTGGCCCATCGTCCTCCACCTCCAACACCGCTGGCGCCACCACCCGCAAGATCACGTTACCGCCCTCTGGCGTATGCGCCAGGGCATTGTCTACCAGGTTGCTCAGCAGCTCGTTGAGCAGCGTCGGCTCGCCCTTGAGCCACACCGGCGCCTCGGCTTCCAGCGCCAACGCCACCCCGCGCTTGTGCGCAAGAGGCGCCATCGCCATACCCAGCTCACGGGTCAGCTGGCTCAGGTCCAGGCGCTGTGCGCCACCTTCGGCAATCGCCCGTGCGCCGTTTTCGACCCGCGCCAGCGACAGTAACTGGTTGGCCAGATGGGTCAGGCGGTCAGTGCCCTGGACTGCAGATTCCAGTGTCTGCCGCCACTCCTGTGGCGCGGATGAGCGCAAGCCAAGCTCCACCCGCGCCTTCAAGGCAGCCAGCGGCGTGCGCAGTTCGTGGGCAGCATCGGCAATGAACTGTGCCTGGCGCTCGAACTGACCGCGCAGGCGCTCGGTAAAGTGGTTCAAGGCCCTTACCAGCGGACCCAGTTCACGCTGCACCTGCACCACCGGCAACGCCCGCAGGTCGTCCGGCTGGCGCTCTTCCACCGCCGTACGCAGCCGCTCCAGCGGCCGCAGCGCGGCACTCACGGCAAACCACACCATCACCAGCGCGCCCAGCGCCAGCATGCCCAGGCGCAGCAGGGTATCGGCCATCAGCCCACGGGCCATGCGCACCCGCGCCTCCTCGGTCTCGGCCACACGGATTTCCGCCATGCCGTTCATGTTCGGCTCGCTCACCGCCTTCAGCAGGCTGACCACACGCACATCCTGGCCGAGGTAGGTGGCGTTGTAGAACCGCGCCAATGCGGGGTAATCGTCGGTACGTGGGGTGCCCGGCGGCGATGGCGGCAGGTTCTCGTAACCGGAAATCAGCCGCTGCTTGATGTCCAGCACCTGGTAGTAGATACGCCCGGCACTGTCGTAGGCGAAGGTATCGAGGGCCACGTAGGGCACATCTGCGCTCAGCGATCCGTCCCGCTGCGACAGGCCGGCAGCAATGGTCCGCGCCGAGGCCAGCAGGGTGCGGTCGTAGGCAGTGTCGGCCGCCTCACGGCCATTCCAGTAAGCGCTCAGGCCACTGGCCAGCATCAACACCACCAGCAGCAGGGCCAGGTTGCCCAGCAGGCGCCCGCGCAGGCTGCCGTTGTCACGCATCGCGGTGCTCTAGCAGGTAGCCCAGCCCACGAAAGGTGACGATGGCCACCGGGTGGCCGTCGAGCTTCTTGCGCAGGCGGTGGATGTAGATTTCGATAGCATCGGGGCTGGCTTCTTCGTCCAGGCCGAACACCTGGGCTGCCAGTTGCTCCTTGCTCATCACCCGCCCCGGGCGGGCAATCAGCGCCTCCAGCACGCTTTGCTCGCGCGAGGTCAGGGTCAGGTTGTCGTCGCCGAGGGTGAAGCGCCGGGTGTCCAGGTCGTAGACCAGCGGCCCGCAGCGTTGCTGGCGCTCGCCACCCAGTACGCTGCGGCGCAACAGGGCCTTGACCCGCGCTTCCAGCTCGGTCAGTTCGAACGGTTTGGCCAGGTAGTCATCGGCCCCCAGATTCAGGCCATGGACCCGGTCCTTGACGTCGCTGCGCGCGGTCAGCATCAGCACCGGCACGGTCTTGCCACGACCGCGCAGGCGCGCCAGCACCTCGAAGCCGTCCATGCGCGGCAAGCCGACATCCAGCACAGCCACGGCATATTCCTCGCTGGCCAGGGCCAGGTCGGCAGCCACGCCGTCATGCAGCACATCCACGGTCAGGCCGTGGCTCTTCAAGGCCTGGGCCACGCTTTCGGCCAGTTGCAGGTGGTCTTCGACCAGCAGCACACGCATCGGATTCTCCCTGCTCGGGTGGGGCGGTGGCGCGGAGTGTACCGCTGTCGCCAAGCCTGTGAAGCCCCTTGTAACAAACCTTTCTCGCTGAAAGGTTAGCGAAAGGTTCGTTGCCTAGCATCGCACCACGGTCGCGCTTCGCGCCGAAAAAAGCACCAGCAAGGTGCAACGAATAAGAACAATAAACGGAGTCATCGACGATGCTGTCATCGCAGCCGCAGGCGCTCACGCCTACCCGTTCCTTTGCCGCACGCCCCTGTGCCATCGCCAGCGCCCTTGCGCTTGCCGGTGTCGCCCCGATGAGCCAGGCCGCCTTCTTCGAAGACAGCACAGCCACTTTCGAAACCCGCAACATGTATTTCAACCGCGACTTTCGCGATGGCACCAGCGCGCAGCAATCCAAGCGTGACGAGTGGGCCCAGGGCTTCATCCTCAACTTCGAGTCGGGCTACACCGATGGTACCGTAGGCTTCGGCCTGGACGCGCTGGGCATGCTCGGCATCAAGCTCGACTCCAGCCCCGATCGCACCGATACCGGCCTGCTGCCCACCCACGATGACGGCAAGGCTGCCGACGAGTACTCCAAGCTCGGCCTGACCGGCAAGGTGAAGATTTCCCAGACCGAACTGAAAATCGGCACCCTGATCCCGGAGCTGCCGACCCTGCAGCCCAACGACGGGCGCATCCTACCGCAAACCTTCGAAGGCGGCCTGCTCACCTCGAAGGAGATCAAGGGCCTGACCTTCACCGGCGGGCGCCTGGACAAGGCCAAGGACCGCAACGACACCAACTGGGAAGACCTGGCACTGAACAACAAGAACGGCCGATTTGGTGGCACGTTCAGCGCGGACAACCTGGCCCTGGGCGGGCTGGACTACCAGTTCACCGACCGCATCACCGGCAGCTATCACTTCGCCCAGCTCGACGACATCTACCGCCAGCACTTCATTGGCATGGTCGCCACCCAGCCGTGGGGCCCGGGCACCTTCGGCGCCGACCTGCGCCTGGCCGTTAGCGACGACGCCGGTGCCGCCAAGGCCGGCAACATCGACAACACCACCGTCAACGGCATGCTCAGCTACGCCCTGGGCGGGCACAAGGTCAGCGCCGCCTGGCAGCAGCTGTCCGGGGATAGCGCCTTCCCTTACGTCGATGGCGCCGACCCCTACCTGGTCAACTTCGTCCAGATCAACGACTTTGCCGGCGCCGACGAGCGCTCCTGGCAAGCGCGCTACGACTACAACTTCGCCGCCCTCGGCGTGCCCGGCCTGACCTTCATGACCCGCTACATCAGCGGCGACAACGTCAGCCGCGCCGCGGGTGGCGAAGGCAAGGAATGGGAACGCAACACCGAACTGAAGTACGTGGTACAAAGCGGCCCGTTGAAGAACGTCGCCGTGCGCCTGCGCAACGCCACCTTCCGCTCCAACTTTGCCCGCAATGCGGACGAGGTGCGGTTGCTGGTGAGCTATAGCGTCGCCCTGTGGTAACCCCATAACAACAATGCTCACGGAGATAGACGATGACCTTTTCACTGTGCCGCCTCGTCCTCGCTACCGGCTGCCTGCTGTTGGCCGGCAACGCCCTGGCTGCCGAACCGAAACGCCCTGAATGCATCGCCCCCGCCTCGCCCGGCGGTGGCTTTGACCTGACCTGCAAACTGGTGCAAAGCGCCCTGGTGCAGGAAAAGATCCTCAGCAAACCGATGCGCGTCACCTACATGCCCGGCGGCGTCGGCGCGGTGGCTTACAACGCGGTGGTTGCCCAGCGCCCGGCGGATGCCGGCACCCTGGTGGCGTGGTCCAGCGGTTCGCTGCTGAACCTGGCACAAGGCAAGTTCGGCCGCTTCGACGAAAACGCAGTGAAGTGGCTGGCTGCTGTCGGCACCAGCTACGGCGCCATCGCGGTGAAAAGCGATTCGCCCTACAAGACCCTCGACGACCTGGTCGCGGCACTGAAGAAAGACCCGAGCAAGGTGGTAATCGGCTCCGGCGGCACCGTCGGCAGCCAGGACTGGATGCAGACCGCCTTGATCGCCAAGGCTGCCGGCATCAACCCGCGTGACCTGCGTTACGTGGCCCTGGAGGGCGGCGGCGAAATTGCCACGGCGCTCCTCGGTGGCCACATCCAGGTCGGCTCTACCGACATCTCCGACTCCATGCCACACATCCAGAGCGGCAACATGCGCATCCTCGCGGTGTTCTCGGAAAACCGCCTGGACGAACCCGAGATGAAGAACATCCCCACCGCCAAGGAACAGGGCTACGACATCGTCTGGCCGGTGGTACGCGGCTTCTACCTGGGGCCAAAGGTGAGCGACGAGGATTACGCCTGGTGGAAGCAGTCGTTCGACAAGATGCTGGCCTCGGAAGACTTCGCCCAGCTGCGTGACCAGCGTGAGCTGTTCCCGTTCGCCATGACCGGCGAAGAGCTGGACGGCTATGTGAAGAAGCAAGTGGCTGACTACAAGGCACTGGCCAAGGAATTTGGCCTGATCCAGTAATTCGAGCACCCACTCGGTCCCTGTGGGAGCGGGCGTGCCCGCGAATGCGCCAGTCGCAACAGCATTGTTGTGTGATCAATCGCATTCGCGGGCACGCCCGCTCCCACAGGGAAGTCTCAAAGCTGCTTCCTTAGAGGATTCCTTCATGATCCTGCAACGCATCTTCGCCCTGGCCCTGCTGGCGGTGTGCGCCGCCCTGGCCGTGATGGCCTGGCCCTACCAGGCGGCGTTTTCCTATGAGCCGGTGGGCCCTCGCGCCTACCCGCTGCTGATGCTCGGCCTGATGAGCCTTGGCCTGCTGTACCTGGTGTTTCGCCCCACGCCTATCGTGCGCAAGGACGACGAACCGGAGCTGGACCGCGAAACCCTGACCAAGATCGCCGCCTGTGTCGGCCTGCTGGTCGTTTTCGCCGCTACCTTCGAGCCCCTTGGCTTCATCCTCAGCGCCATCCTGGTGGGCTTGCCCATGGCCCGCCTGTACGGTGGCCGCTGGCTGTACAGCGCCATCGTGGTGGTCGGCATGAGCATCTTCCTCTACTGGCTGTTCGACCGCGTCATGGACGTGCCCCTGCCCCTTGGCCTGCTGAGCGTACTGGAGAACTGACACATGGATACCTTGAGCTACCTGGGCCAGGGCTTCGGCGTCGCCCTGTCCCCTTATAACCTGGTCACCGCCCTCTCCGGCACGTTGATCGGCACCGTGGTCGGCCTGCTGCCGGGCCTGGGCCCGATCAACGGCGTGGCCTTGCTGATCCCCATCGCCTTCGCCCTGGGCCTGCCGCCGGAGTCGGCGCTGATCCTGCTGGCAGCGGTGTACCTGGGCTGCGAGTACGGCGGGCGTATCAGTTCGATCCTGCTGAACATCCCGGGCGAGGCCTCGACGGTGATGACCACCCTCGACGGTTACCCGATGGCCCGCCAAGGCCTGGCTGGCGTGGCGCTTTCGCTGTCGGCCTGGAGTTCGTTCATCGGTGCCTTCATCGCCACCTGCGGCATGGTGCTGTTCGCCCCGCTGCTGGCGAAATGGGCCATTGCCTTCGGCCCGGCGGAGTACTTCGTGCTGATGGTGTTCGCCATTGTCGCCCTGGGCGGCATGGCAGGTGACAAACCCCTGAAAACCTTCATTGCCGCGCTGATCGGCCTGTTCCTTTCCGCCGTCGGCATCGATGCCAACAGCGGCGTCTACCGCTTTACCGGTGACAGCGTGCACCTGGCCGACGGCATCCAGTTCGTGGTGTTGGTACTGGGCTTGTTCTCCATCAGCGAAATCCTCCTGCTGCTGGAAAAGACCCACCATGGCCATCAGGCGGTGAAAGCCACCGGGCGCATGCTGTTCAACTTCAAGGAGGCGGCTTCGGTGTTCGTGGTCAACATCCGTTGCGGCCTGCTCGGTTTCATCATGGGCGTGCTGCCCGGCGCAGGCGCAACGCTGGCCAGTGCCGTGGCCTACATGACCGAAAAACGCATGGCCGGGGAAAGCGGCAAGTTCGGCAAGGGCGATGCCCGTGGCCTGGCCGCACCGGAAACGGCCATAGGCGCGTCCTGCTGTGGCGCCCTGGTACCGATGCTCACCCTGGGTGTACCCGGCTCTGGCACCACCGCAGTGATGATCGGCGCCCTCACCCTTTACAACATCACCCCCGGCCCACTGCTGTTCGAGCAGCAGCCAGACATTGTCTGGGGCCTGATCGCCTCGCTGTTCATCGCCAACATCATGCTGGTGATCCTCAACATCCCGATGATCCGCATCTTCACCCGCATCCTTGCCGTGCCGAACTGGGCGCTGGTACCGGTGATCGCCATCATCACCGCCATCGGCGTGTACGCCGTGCATGCCACCACCTTCGACCTGTTCCTGATGGTCGGCATCGGCATCATGGGTTACATCCTGCGCAAGCTGGACTTCCCGCTGTCGCCGATCCTGCTCGGCTTCATCCTCGGCGGGCTGATGGAGCAGAACCTGCGCCGCGCGCTGTCGATCTCCAACGGTGAACTGGGCATCCTCTGGTCGAGCCCGATCAGCATGGGCGTCTGGGCAATGGTGGTGCTGATGCTCACCCTGCCGCTGCTGCGCATCTGGCGCAAACGCAGCCTGCAGCGCCGGGCCCTGGCCGATGCCTGACAGACCGTTGCCGCTGTTTATTGCAACCGGGCTGGTCGGCCTTGCTGGTGGTTACATCGCCAGCAAGGTCGGCTGGCCTTTGCCGTGGATGGTCGGCTCGTTGCTGGCAATCATCCTGGTGCGCTGCCTCACGCCCTGGCAGCTGTCGGAAATCCCCAACGGCCGCAAGTGCGGGCAGTGCATCATCGGCATCGGCATTGGCCTGCACTTTACCCCGGCCGTGATCGAGCAAGTGGGTAGCCATTTTGCGCTGATTTTCTTCGGCGCGCTGTTCACGACCCTGTCCAGCGTGATCAGCGTTTGGCTGCTGCGGCGCACCGGCGAAGACCGCGCCACGGCGTTTTTTGCCAGCATGCCTGGCGGATCGGGGGAGATGGTCAACCTCGGCGCACGTAATGGCGCAGTCCTCAGCCAGGTGGCCGCAGCACAGAGCTTGCGGGTGCTGGCGGTGGTGTTGTGCGTACCGGCGCTGTTCAAGTTCTTGCTGGGTGACGGGGTGCCGCTGAATCACGCCGGCAGCGTCAGCTGGGGCTGGCTGGCCTTGATCGCGCCGCTGGGCGTCGCCGTTGCGCTGCTGTGGCAACGGTTGCGCCAACCTAACCCTTGGCTGTTCGGGCCATTGCTGGTGGCGGCTACGGTGAGCCTGGCCGGCAACCTGCAAATCGCCCTGCCCAATGGCGCCAGCCAGATTGGCCAGTGGTTGATTGGCAGTGGCCTTGCCTGCCACTTCAACCGTGCGTTCTTCCGCCGGGCACCGTCATTTCTCGGGCGTACCCTGGTGGCCACGGCGCTGTGCATGGCGATTGCCGCCAGCGCCGCATGGGTGCTCAGCGTGATGACCGCGTTGGATTTGCGCTCGTTGACACTGGGGATGATGCCGGGAGGGATTGCTGAAATGAGCCTGACGGCGGAGACCCTGCAACTGTCGGTACCGCTGGTGACGGCGCTGCAGGTGATGCGCTTGCTGTTCGTGCTGTTTCTGGCGGAGCCGTTGTTCCGCTTGTGGAACACAACCCCGGAATAACCGTGTCGCCTGCTTCGCGGGCTTGCCCGCTCCCACAGGTTTGGCGCAAGCCGTGAGGGCGGCGCTGTACTTGTGGGAGCGGGCAAGCCCGCGAAGCAGGCGACGCGTTCTGTCAGGTGATCACAACGGCGGCAACGCCCAGTTGATCGGCGCCATGCCGCGTTGTTCGAGGAAGCTGTTGGTGCGGCTGAAATGCCCGCAGCCCAGAAACCCTCGGTAAGCCGACAACGGCGACGGGTGCACCGACTTCAGCACAAGGTGCTTGGTCCCGTCGATCAGCTTCTGCTTGCTCTGTGCATGCGCACCCCACAGCAGGAACACCACGTTAGGGCACTGCTCGCTGACCACCTGGATGACCCGGTCGGTAAAGAACTCCCAGCCTTTCTTGGCATGCGAAGCGGCATTGGCACGCTCCACGGTCATGGTGGTGTTGAGCAGCAGCACGCCCTGCTCGGCCCAGCTTTGCAGGTAGCCGTGGCTGGCAATCGGGATGTTCAGGTCGCGCTGCAGTTCCTTGTAGATGTTGACCAGCGACGGCGGCGTGCCCACGCCCGGTTGTACCGAGAAGCACAGGCCATGGGCCTGGCCCGGCCCGTGGTAGGGGTCCTGGCCAAGAATCACGACTTTCACCTGGTCCAGCGGTGTGGAATTGAGTGCGTTGAAGATCAGCGGCCCAGGCGGGTAGATCTCCTTGCCGGCAGCGTACTCGCCACGCAGGAACTCGCGCAGCTGATGCATGTAGGGCTGGTCGAATTCGCCGCGCAGTGCGGCCTTCCAGCTGGGTTCGAGTTTGATGCGATCGTCGTCAGTCATGGGGCCATCCGTAATCAATGGCGCGACACTAGGTAAGCCCTCCCCGCTTGTCAAACGATCCGACCGACGACCGGCATGTTCGGCCAGGCAGGCCATACTTGAGCGATGACTTGAGCGAGGTAGTCCATGGCCATTCACTGCGAGGTACTTACCGGCGCCGATGGCGCCCGCATCGGCATTGCCACCCTGGATGCACCCAAGGCACTCAATGCCATCAACTTGCCCATGATCGAAGTATTGGGCGAACAACTGCATGCCTGGGCACACGACCCGGGCATCGTCTGCGTGCTGCTGCGTGGCAACGGCGCCAAAGCCTTTTGCGCCGGTGGCGATGTACGGGCCCTGGCACAAGGCTGCCGTGACCACCCCGGCAGCGTACCGCCGCTGGCCGCGAGCTTCTTTGCCGCCGAATATCGCCTGGACTTTTCCCTGCATACCTACCCCAAGCCGCTGCTGTGCTGGGGGCATGGGCATGTGCTGGGGGGCGGCATGGGGCTGCTGCAAGGTGCCAATGTGCGCATCGTCACGCCCAGCAGTCGGCTGGCCATGCCGGAAATCAGCATCGGCCTGTACCCGGACGTGGGCGCCAGCTGGTTCCTGGCTCGGCTGCCGGGCAAGCTGGGTTTGTTCCTGGGGCTGACAGGCGCGCCGATCAACGCCCGCGACGCCCTCGACCTGGGCCTGGCCGACCGTTTTCTGGGCGAGCACCAGCAAGAGGCGTTGATCGAAGAGTTGCTGCAACTGAACTGGCAGGAACAGACTGCCCTGCAACTGAACAGCCTGCTCAAGGCCGAACAGCACCGCGCCTGCGCCGAGCTACCCGAAGCCCAGTGGCTGCCGCGCCGGCAGGTGATCGATGCGTTGCTCGACGTGGCCGATGCGGCGGCGGCCTGGCGGGCGCTGGAAGGGCTCAAGCATCATGACGACCCGCTGCTGGCTGATGCCGGCCAGCGGCTGCATCAGGGTTGCCCGCTCACGGCGCACCTGGTGTGGGAACAGATTCGCCGGGCACGGCACTTGTCGTTGGCTCAGGTATTCCAGATGGAATACAGCATGAGCCTGAACTGCTGCCGCCACCCTGAGTTCAGCGAAGGCGTACGCGCGCGCTTGCTGGACAAGGACGACCAGCCGCGCTGGCATTGGCCTGACGTGGCGCAGGTGCCCGCGACGGTGGTCGAGGCTCATTTTGCCAAGGCATGGGAGGGGCGGCACCCGCTGGCGGATCTGGGTCAGCTTCGATAATTTGGGGCTGCTTTGCAGCCCTATCGCGACACAAGGCCGCTCCTACAGGGGCCGCGATCTCGTTGTAGGAGCGGCCTTGTGTCGCGAAAGGGGCGCACAGCACCCCAGCTTTCACTCACCTACCGCTGCCAGTTGCCTCCTTGCCCCTGCCCACGCCGGCCATCCCAGCGCCCGCCGCCGTTCCCCGGCCCGTTGGAGTGCGAATCGCCATGCTGGTAACGCTGGCTGCCATCGCGATAGTCATGCCGGTCGCGATCCTGTCTGTAGTCTTGCCGCTGGCGATTGCCATAGTCATAGCGCGGGTTGCCGTGCCACCGGTTCATCCCCGGCTGTGGATACGGCCGGTATTGCGGCGCAGGCGCTGGCCGGTAGTAATAGCGCGGTGCCGGCTGGTAGTAATAACGCGGTTGCGGGGTCACGTAATAGCGGTCGTAGCGGTAATAGCCAGGCGAAACATAGCGGTCGGTGGAGTAGTAATCCGAACGATAATAGCCCCCGCTCTCGTAGTACGGGGCACAGGCGGAAGTCATCAGCCCCAGCAGGGCGATCAACAGGATTCGATAGGACATGGCGGCCTCCTGGACCGCTGGAGTGCCCGAACAGCGGCGCTGGCGAGCGTCGATGCGTAATGCGTTCATCGACATTGAATAAGACCGCAGCGCCGAGGTGCAGTGCCCTTTCTGCAAAAATTTGATACAGGTGCGATAACCCTGAAAAACTTGCAGTCATTTACCGGTCATCTCACTAGAATGAGCGGCCAGGCACACATCATGGGAAGATCATGCCCTTACGTTCCGCTCTGTTTTCGCAGCGCTCGCTGATCCTGACCCTGCTCGTGCTACTGGCCTGCGGTTTCCTCGCCACCTCCCTGCTCAGCTACTTCGCCTCGCGCAGTGCCATACGCGACGGCATCATCAATACCGAACTGCCGCTGACCTCCGACACGGTCTATTCGGAAATCCAGAAAGACCTGATCCGCCCGGTACTGATCGCCTCGATGATGGCCCAGGACACCTTCCTGCGTGACTGGGTACTGTCCGGTGAAAAGGACACCCAGCGCATGACGCGTTACCTTGGCGAAGTCATGGGCAAGCAAGACACCTTCACCTCCTTTTTCGTGTCTGACCGCACGCTTGTGTACTACCAGGCCAAAGGTGTACTCAAGCACGTAGAGCCAGGCACCTGGCGCGATGCCTGGTATTTCCGCCTGCGCGATCTCAAGGCCCCCTACGAAATCAACGTCGATCTGGACATGGCCAACCAGGACAGCCTGACCGTGTTCATCAATTACCAGGTGCACGACTACCAGCACCGCTTCATCGGCGCCGCCGGGGTGGGGTTGAGCGTTTCGTCGGTGGTCAGGCTGATCGATCAGTACCAGCGCCGCTATCAGCGTTCAGTGCTGTTCATCGATGCCAAGGGCAAGGTATTGCTCACCGGCTCCGAAGGGGGGCCGCATGGCTTGAGGGTTGGCCAGCCACTGGGCGATAACCCCGAGCTGAGTGACCTGCTGGCGCAGCAGCCAGTGCCCGCCGAAGGCAGCCACGAGTACCGTGACAGCGACAACCACAGCCACTTCCTGAACGTGCGCCACCTGCCCGAGCTGGACTGGTACCTGCTGGTGGACAAGCGCGAAACCGGCGCCCTCGACCGCATCCGCCACTCGCTGTACCTGAACCTGGCGATCTGCGCGATGATCACCCTGGTGGTGCTGGCGCTGGTGCATGCCATGGTCCGCCGCCATCAGGCCAGCATCGAGGCCTTGGCCACCCTCGACAGCCTCACGGGCCTGCCCAACCGGCGCAGCTTCGACCTGCTCGCTGCCCAAGCCCTGCATGAAGCCCAACGCGACAGCGGCCCGCTGGTGGCACTGCTGATCGACCTGGATCACTTCAAGGCACTGAATGACACCCACGGCCACCTGGCAGGCGACGAAGTGCTGCGCCAGTTCGCCAATGTGCTGCAAGCCAGCCTGCGCCAGTCGGATATACTGTGCCGTTGGGGCGGCGAAGAATTCATCGTGCTGCTGCGTGAAGCCGAAGGCCGGCAGGCCATCGAAGTGGCGGAAAAGATCCGCCGCCGTACCGAACAGCTCACCTTCAGCTACGACGAACAACCGCTGCGCCTGACCACCAGCATCGGCCTGAGCAGCCTGCAGCCAGGGGACACCCTGCATGCCTTGCTGACCCGCGCCGACCGTGCGCTCTATCGTGCCAAGCAGGCCGGCCGCAACCGCGTCTGCAGTGAAACCCAAGATGAATGACAGCCAACATTGCCCCGCTTGCGGCGCCCTCAACCAATGCAGCCTGGCCGACCCTCGGCGCGCCACCCAGGCCTGCTGGTGTTTCAACGTGAGTATCGACCCGGCCGTGCTCCAGGCGTTGCCCGCCGAACTGCGAGACAAAGCCTGCCTGTGCCCGCGCTGCGCCGCCGTTGAAGAACAACTCCGTTCAACCACTGCTCACTGACCTGTTGCAATGCGCCTCGACCGTTTCCTCGCCAACCTGCCCAATCACAACCGCCAGCAAGTCCGCCTGATGCTGGCGCAACGCCGTGTGCAGGTAGATGGCCAGGTGGTCAGCGACCCGCTGACCGAGGTGCGCGAATTCAGCCGTGTGCAACTGGACGACCAGTTGCTGCAGGCTGGCCGCCCGGCGCGTTACCTGATGCTGCACAAACCCGCTGGTTGCGTCAGCGCCACCCAGGATCCACAACACCCAACCGTGCTCGACCTGCTGCCCGACGCGCTGCGGGCCGACCTGCACATCGCCGGGCGCCTGGACTTCAACACCACCGGCCTGATGATCCTGACCAACGATGGCCAATGGTCACGGCGCCTGACCCAGCCGGCTACCAAGCTGCCCAAGCACTACCTGGTGCAAACCGAGGACGAGATTGGCGAGCATTACCAGGCCAAGTTCCGAGAGGGTTTCTATTTCGCCTTTGAAGACCTCACCACCCTGCCCGCCCAACTGGACATCCTTGGCCCGCATCAGGCCCGACTGGCGATCGTCGAAGGGCGTTATCACCAGGTCAAGCGCATGTTCGGGTTCTTTGACAACAAGGTGGTGGGGTTGCATCGGGAGAGCATGGGGGCGATCCGCCTGGACCCTGGTTTGGCGCCTGGGGAGTTTCGTGAGCTGACGGCCGAGGAAATAGCCACCGTCTAAGGCGCCTGCCCGGGCCTTTTCGCGGGCACGCCCGCTCCCACAGGCACCCCACACTGTTCAGGGTATGTGCTATCCCTGTGGGAGCGGGCGTGCCCGCGAAAGGGCCGGAACAGACAGCCCAAGGTCGTCATACGACCGCTCGGCGACAAAAGTCACAAATTCTCCCGAACGGCACTTGCAGGATCACCGACCCACTGCTTGAATCCAAATCGTCAGTCTGCATGTGACCGCTTAGTCACGCCCGCAGTCGAAGACACCTTTTGCCGGCTACCCAGGGCCTAGATGCCTTGGGGCACGGCAAATTGCCCGCCAAAAACAATATCGTCGACGCACGTGCCAAGGATCGACACAGGGCCCCCGGTTTCTCTTCAGGCAAATGCCTACCTGTCATAAAGAACGTGCACCCTAGGTGACGCGAATACCCTTTTTGCGCCAGGAGTCGATGACATGAGGCCAGAAATTGCTGTACTTGATATCCAAGGTCAGTATCGGGTTTACACGGAGTTCTATCGCGCGGAAGCGGCCGAGAATACGATCATCCTGATCAATGGCTCGCTGGCTACCACCGCCTCGTTCGCCCAAACGGTACGTAACCTGCACCCGCAGTTCAACGTAGTACTGTTCGACCAGCCGTATGCCGGCAAGTCCAAGCCGCACAACCGTCAGGAACGCCTGATCAGCAAGGAGACCGAGGCGCATATCCTGCTTGAGCTGATCGAGCACTTCCAGGCAGACCACGTGATGTCGTTCTCGTGGGGTGGCGCAAGCACGCTGCTGGCGCTGGCGCACCAGCCACGGTGCGTGAAGAAAGCAGTGGTGAGTTCGTTCTCGCCGGTGATCAACGAGCCGATGCGCGACTACCTGGACCGTGGCTGCCAGTACCTGGCCGCCTGCGACCGGTATCAGGTCGGCAACCTGGTCAACGACACCATCGGCAAGCACCTGCCGTCACTGTTCAAGCGCTTCAACTACCGGCATGTCAGCAGCCTGGACAGCCACGAGTACGCGCAGATGCACTTCCACATCAACGAGGTGCTGCAACACGACCTGGAGCGAGCGCTGCAGGGTGCGCGCAATATCGACATACCGGTGCTGTTCGTCAACGGTGACCGCGACGAGTACACCACGGTCGAAGATGCCCGGCAGTTCGGCAAACATGTGGGCAAGAGCCAGTTCAGCGTGATCCGTGACGCTGGCCACTTCCTGGACATGGAGAATAAAACTGCCTGTGAAGACACTCGCAGCGTGCTGCTCGGTTTCCTCAAGCCGACCGTGCGTGAAACGCGTCATCGCTACCAGCAAGCACAACAGGGGCAGCATGCATTGGCCATCTGAGCAGCTCGGCGCCCTCTGGCAGATACCCGCAGGCCACAGGGTGCCGACAAGCTTTTTTATAACTTGGGCTTCTAATTCGTGGAAGGTTCTGGTAAAAAGTGCTGCGCAGACGCGGGTATAGTTTAGTGGCAAAACGAAAGCTTCCCAAGCTTTAGTTGAGGGTTCGATTCCCTCTACCCGCTCCACATCGCATTCCAGCATGGCGTTCCGGTAACGTCATCGCAGTCAAAAGGAGCCTTGGCTCCTTTTTTCGTTTCCGCCCTCCCGGTTTTGACCTGGCCCATGGCCAATTGCCTGTCGATCCGCTTCAATGCGTAGATGGTTACGTGAAGCATTTCGAAAGGACGACGCATGTTTCTCTCCCGCTGGCTACCGGGCCTTGCCAACCTGTTGCACTACCGCCGCGAATGGCTGCATGCCGATTTGCAGGCCGGGCTTTCGGTCGCGGCCATCCAGATCCCCATCGCCATTGCCTACGCCCAGATCGTCGGCCTGCCGCCACAGTACGGCTTGTACGCCTGCGTGCTGCCCATGATGGTCTACGCGTTGATCGGCAGCTCGCGCCAGCTGATGGTCGGCCCCGACGCCGCCACTTGCGCGATGATCGCCGGCGCCGTGGCGCCGCTGGCCATGGGCGACACGCAGCGCATTGCCGAACTTTCGGTGATCGTCACCGTGCTGGTTGGGGTGATGCTGATTGCCGCAGGCCTGGCCCGTGCCGGGTTCATCGCCAGCTTCTTCTCGCGGCCGATCCTGATCGGCTACCTCAATGGCATCGGCCTGAGCCTGATCGCCGGCCAGTTGTCCAAGGTCGTAGGGTTCAAGATCGAAGGCGACGGTTTTATCCTCAGCCTGGTCAACTTCCTCCAGCGCCTGGGTGAAATCCATTGGGCCACGTTGCTGATCGGCCTGGCCGCCCTGGGCCTGCTGATCTGGCTGCCACGGCGCTACCCGCGCCTGCCTGCAGCGCTAACCGTGGTGGCACTGTTCATGTTGCTGGTCGGCCTGTTTGGCCTGGACCGCTTTGGCGTCGCCATCCTCGGCCCGGTGCCTGCCGGCATTCCGCAACTGGCCTGGCCGCACAGTAATCTGGCAGAAATGAAAAGCTTGTTGCGCGACGCCCTGGGTATTGCCACCGTCAGCTTCTGCAGCGCCATGCTCACCGCCCGCAGCTTTGCCGCACGGCACGGCTACGCGATCAACGCCAACCATGAATTCGTCGCCCTGGGCGTGAGCAACCTGGCAGCCGGGGTCTCCCAGGGTTTTGCCATCAGCGGCGCCGACTCACGCACCGCTGTCAATGACATGGTGGGTGGCAAAAGCCAGCTGGTGGGCATCATCGCTGCACTGGTGATCGCCCTGATCCTGCTGTTTTTCACCGCACCGATGGCGTGGATTCCACAGGCAGCATTGGGTGCTGTGTTGTTGATGGCCGGCTGGGGGCTGATCGACATCAATTCGCTGGGGCGCATCCGCCGCCTGAGCCGCTTCGAGTTCTGGCTGTGCCTGCTGACCACGGTCGGCGTGCTTGGGCTGGGTGTGCTGCCTGGCATCGTGTTTGCCGTAACCCTGGCGATCCTGCGCCTGCTGTACAGCATCTACCAGCCCACCGATGCCGTGCTGGGCTGGCTACCGGGCACCGAGGGCCAGGTCGACATCCGCAAATTCAAGGACGCTCGCACCGTGCCGGGCCTGGTGGTATACCGCTTCGACGACGCGATCCTGTTCTTCAACGCCGACTACTTCAAGATGCGTTTGCTCGAAGCCGTGCAAAGCCAGGACCAGCCCAAAGCCGTGCTGTTCGATGCCGAAGCGGTCACCAACATTGACGTCAGTGGCATCGCGGCCCTGCGCGAGGTGCGCGACACCCTGGCAGCGCAGGGCATCTTCTTTGCCATCGCACGCGCACGCGGCACGTTCCTGCGCATGCTGGTGCGCTCGGGGATGGCGCGGGAGATGGAAGAAAAACTGCTGTTCGGCTCGGTGCGGGCGGGGATTCGGGCGTATCGGGTTTGGCGTAACCGCAACCGCAGCACGCACATTGCCGGGCAGAGCTGAACAGAACGACGCTATCGCAATCCGTTCGGCCCCTACAGAGAAAAGGACTACCCGCCCCCCGGAAAAGGATGATCGCCCAGCGAGGAGCGGATTCGCTAGCCTCGCTGACCCGATCCTGAATGCGACCGGGCAATCCATCTCTGTGGCGCTGGACGACCAGCAGCTACGCCGTTGGCGTACAACCTGCTATGCTTTTTACCGAAACTGCCTTGTTCACCAAGCGAGTCAAGGAACTCCTTGATGACGATGCCTATCGCTTGCTCCAAGTCCGACTCATGATTTCACCTGAGGCAGGTGACCTGATCGAGGGAACAGGCGGCCTGCGCAAACTACGTGTGGCCGCAAACGGGCACGGAAAACGCGGTGGTGCCAGGGTTATCTACTACCACTTCACCGCCAGGTCACAGATAGCCATGCTGTACATCTACCGCAAAAATGACCAACCCGACCTGTCCACCGAGCAACGTAAAGCGCTGCGGTCGATCATTGAACACTGGAGGCACGCATGAACCGTTTTTTTGACGAACTGATGGAAAGCGTGCAACAAATGGACGACATCGTCCAAGGAAAGCAGGCGCCTTCTCGAGAATTCGAGATCGATGCGCTGCTGGTGCGCAACATCCGTAAGGCAACAGGGCTCACCCAAGCACGCTTTGCCGAGATTATCGATGTTCAGGTAGCAACATTGAGGAATTGGGAACAAGGGCGGCGAGAACCAACCGGGCCTGCCAAAGCATTACTACGTGCAATACGTAATGATCCTGATCATGTATTGAAGGCCCTTGCACACTGACAAGGGCCTGTAGGCATCGCACACCCTGCACGACATGATAAAGTCCCCCCGCTCCCCGCTCCACCCAACGGACTCCAGCATGCCTGCACTTGACGCCACCCTCACTCCCTGGCCAGAACTCGCCGCCCGCCATCCCTGCGATGCCCTGCTGCTGGGCAACGGCGCCAGCCGTGCAGTGTGGAAACCGTTCGGCTATTTCTCGCTGTTCGAGGAAGCACAACGCGCAGGCCGCAAGAAAGGCCTGGCGGTCAGTGACCAGGCCCTGTTCAAGTCCCTGGGCACGGAACTGTTCGAACCCGTGCTCAGCGCCCTCAACACCACCGTGCGCGCCAACGCTGCGCTGGCCATCAACTCCACCGCGCCGCTGAACCGCTATTACTCGATCAAGGAAGCGCTTATCCACGCCGTGCGCACGGTACACCTGCCGTGGCCGCTGCTGCCGTCAGCCACCCTGGCGACGCTCAACCAGGCCCTGCGCGGTTACCGCAGCGTCTACACCAGCAACTACGACCTGCTGTTGCCTTGGGCCGTGCAACACGCTTCGCAAGGCTTCGCCGAACTGTTCGACGAGCAAGGTTTCTTCGACGTGCGCCGCACCCACAGCGAAGGCACCCGGCTACTGCACCTGCATGGTGGCCTGCACCTGCTGAAGCTACCCGATGGCACCACCCGCCAGCGCAGCGCCGACAGCGCCGAACTGCTTGACGGCTTTGCCGTAAATATACCCGGTGAAGTACCGCTTTTCGTGAACGAAGACCGTAGCGACGAAAAACTGCGGGCCATCCGCCACTCAGATTATTTGAGCTGGTGCCTTGGGCAACTGGCACATGAGAGCAACGGGCTATGCCTTTTCGGGCAGCACCTGGACAGCAGCGACCAGCACCTGCTCGAAGCCATCCGCCAGGCCAGGCCGCAGCATCTGTCGATTGCCATCAGGCCGTTGAGCGAGGCCTCGGTGATCAACCAGAAGCAGCATTTTGTTGATCGATTTGGAGATTTGGCGGGGACGCAGTTGCATTTCTTTGATGCCAGTACGCATCCGCTGGGCCCGGCAAATCTGGCGATCGAGTTACCAGCCGCTCGAGGCTAGCACGCTCACTGGCAGGAGCGCTGCCAACAGGCTTGCTGGGTTGCTTTTAAAGCAACCCATCCGCCCGCAGCAACGTCTCCAGGCAATGCTCCTGCACCCCATAGAACGCCTTGAGCTGGCCAATCTTCTCCAGCAACGCCTCGTTGCCCCCCGCCTTCTGCCGCTTCACCGCAAGAATCATCTTGTTCTTGTTGGTGTGTTCCAGCGAGATGAACTCGAACACCTTGGTCTCGTAACCGCAGGCTTCCAGGTACAACGCGCGCAGGCTGTCGGTGAGCATTTCGGCCTGCTGGCCCAGGTGCAGGCCGTATTGCAGCATGGGTTGCAGCAACCCCGGGCTGTGCAGTTGTGGGCGGATCTGCTTGTGGCAGCACGGCGAGCACATGATGATCGCGGCGTTGCAGCGGATACCGGTGTGGATGGCGTAGTCAGTGGCGATGTCACACGCATGCAGGGCGATCATCACTTCGATGGCCTCGGGCACCACGCTGCGTACATCACCGCACTGGAATTCCAGGCCCGGGTGCTCCAGGCGCGAAGCAGCGGCGTTGCACAAGTCGACCATGTCCTGGCGCAGCTCCACACCGGTGACCTGTGCCTCGCGGCCCAGGCTGTTGCTCAGGTAGTCATGCATGGCAAAGGTCAGGTAGCCCTTGCCTGAGCCGAAGTCGGCCACCCGCAGTGCCTGCTTCGCAGGTACCGGCGCACCGGTCAGGGCGTGATCGAACACCTCGATGAACTTGTTGATCTGCTTCCACTTGCGCGACATGGACGGGATCAATGCACCTTGTGCGTCGGTCACGCCAAGGTCACGCAGGAACGGCCTCGACAAATCCAGGTAGCGCTTCTTCTCGCGATCATGGCCGCTGCTCGCCGTTGCCTCGCGTGGCGCCTGCGTGCCATGGCGTTGCAACATCGGCTTGCCCTTCTTGCTGAACGTCAGTTGCACCTCGCCGTCAGCATCGAACAGGTGGGCGTTGCGGAAGCTGTCCGGCAATAGTTCGGCCACCAGCGCCTGCGCCTGATCCAGCGGCAGGTTGCGGGTGATGTCGCGGGTCTGGTGACGGTAGACCAGCGACAGGCACGCCTGGCCCTTGGCCTGTAGCGGCTTGGCGATGATCCGTTGCAAGGTCTGGTCGGCACCGACATGGCGCGCCAGCACCAGTTTGACCAAGGTGTTGCCGTGCAGGGCGGCGTTCAGCAGGTCGAGAAACTGGGCGCGCGCATCCGGCGCGGAGGGGGCGGAAGTACTGGCGGACATGGAGAAACGGTGCCTCGAATAGCGGGAAGCGCTTGGCGCAATGCGCACATTCTACAGGGAGGTGATCTTCCTGTGGGAGCGGGCATGTCCAGGCGTCGAGCCGCCGCGAACACCGGCGCAGCCGGTGCCATGCACCGCGTTTGATTCTTCGCGGGCGCGCCCGCTCCCACAGGATACGCGGAGCGCCCAGCATCAGTTCTCTGCGCGACCGCCCAGCCCAATGGGCTGGGCAATCTCCCACAGGGGACTTTACGCGGCAGGATTCTTCAATCCAGGATCACCAAACGGTTGGGCAACTCGTTGCGCGCATGGGTAGGCGGTACGTGCTCGCTGAGCAACTCGCCGCAGGCATCGATGCACTCGACAAAACCTTGCAAGGTCCGCCCCTGACGCACCTGTTCGGCAAAGCGGGCACCGATGGCTGCGCGGGCTTTGGCATCCAGGCAGTGCTCTATTCCCCGGTCGACCAGTATCTCCACATGCCGCTCCGCCTCGCTGACGAAAATCAGCACACCGGTTGCGCCTGCGGTGCGCTGCAGGTTCTGCTCGCGAAACTGCTGGCGAGCCAGCCTGGAGGCGCGCCAGCGGCGCAGGGCTCGCGGGATCATCCAGCCGGCAAGGCGCGGCTGACGCAGCAGCAGGCACAAGCCGACGAACAACAGCACGTTGGCGACCAGCAAGCCACGCACGCTGGGCCACCCCAGCAGCCAATGCAACAGGCCTGGCACGGCCAGTGCCAGCACTGCGGCCCAGAACAGTGGCCAATAGGCGTAATCGTCGGCGCGCCGCGCCAACACGGTCACCAGTTCGGCATCGGTGCGCCGTTCGGCACGGGCAATCGCTTCGGCAATCTGCCGTTGATGGTACTCGTCGAAGGAGGTCATGCCGTCGGTCTCTTGAGCGTTCTTATAGTTGTTGTCCCGGCATTCGGGGCTTCATCCGCAGGCGACATATTCAGGCATAATCCGCTGCTGGAAAGTAAGCCTGCGAATCGTACAACAATAGCCGCCTGAAAACTTCGGCCGCGCGCGTACCACCCTGGATACGGCACAGGCCCCACAACGGAATTGATGATGAAACTGTCTTTGCTGGGCCTGGCCATGGGCCTTGCCAGTCAGGCGGCCCTCGCCGCCCCCACCGCCCCGCCCCTGCAAGACAAGCAGGCGTTCATCGACCATCTGATCAGCCAGATGACCGAAGCCGAAAAAATCGGCCAGTTGCGCCTGATCAGCATCGGCCCGGAAATGCCACACGAAAAGATCCGCGAGGAAATCGCCGCCGGCCGTATCGGTGGCACTTTCAACTCGCGCACCGCGCCTGAAAACCGCCCGATGCAGGACGCGGCCATGCGCAGCCGCCTGAAGATCCCGATGTTCTTCGCCTACGACACCGTCCATGGCGAGCGCACCATCTTCCCGATTGGCCTGGGCATGGCCGCCACCTGGGACATGGACGCCGTTGCCAAGGTCGGCCGCACCGCAGCCATCGAAGCCTCGGCCGACGCCCTGGACATGACCTTCGCTCCCATGGTCGATATCGCCCGCGACCCGCGCTGGGGCCGCACCAGTGAAGGCTTCGGCGAGGACACCTACCTGACCTCGAAAATCGGCCAGGTGATGGTGCGCTCGTTCCAGGGCAGCAGCCCGGCCAACCCCGACAGCATCATGGCCATCGTCAAGCACTTCGCCCTGTATGGCGCAGTGGAAGGCGGGCGCGACTACAACACCGTCGACATGAGCCTGCCGAAAATGTACAACGACTACCTGCCACCCTACCGCGCGGCGCTCGACGCCGGTGCCGGCGGGGTGATGGTGGCGCTGAACTCGATCAACGGCGTGCCGGCCACCTCCAATACCTGGCTGATGAACGACCTGCTGCGCAAGGAGTGGGGCTTCAAGGGCGTGACCATCAGCGACCACGGTGCCATCCAGGAGCTGATCCGCCACGGCGTAGCCCGTGATGGCCGCGAGGCCGCCAAGCTGGCGATCAAGGCCGGCATCGACATGAGCATGAACGACACCTTGTACGGCGAAGAGCTGCCAGGCCTGCTGAAGTCCGGCGAAGTGACCCAGGGCGAGCTCAACCAGGCAGTGCGTGAAGTACTGGGCGCCAAATACGACATGGGCCTGTTCAAGGACCCGTACGTACGCATCGGCAAGGCCGAAACCGACCTGAAAGACTACTACGGCAACGACCGCCTGCACCGCGACGCCGCGCGCGACGTGGCACGCCGCAGCCTGGTACTGCTGGAGAACCACAACCAGACCCTGCCACTGAAGAAGGCCGGCACCATCGCCCTGGTCGGCCCGCTGGCCGATGCACCGATCGACATGATGGGCAGCTGGGCGGCCGACGGCAAACCCGCGCACTCGGTGACCGTGCGCGAAGGCCTGCGTCGCGCCGTGGAGGGCAAGGCCAAACTGGTCTACGCCAAAGGCTCCAACGTCACCGGCGACAAGGCGATCTTCGATTACCTGAACTTCCTCAACTTCGATGCCCCGGAAATCGTCGATGACCCGCGCCCACCTGCGGTCCTGATCGACGAAGCCGTCAAGGCGGCGAAGCAGTCCGACGTGGTCGTGGCCGTAGTCGGCGAATCACGCGGTATGTCCCACGAGTCGTCCAGCCGCACCACCCTGGAAATCCCCGCCCGCCAGCGTGAGCTGATCAAGGCGCTGAAGGCTACCGGCAAGCCGCTGGTACTGGTGCTGATGAACGGCCGCCCGCTTTCGATCAGCTGGGAACGCGAGCAGGCTGACGCCATTCTCGAAACCTGGTTCGCCGGCACCGAGGGTGGCAATGCCATTGCCGATGTACTGTTTGGCGACTACAACCCGTCCGGCAAGCTGGCCATCACCTTCCCGCGCTCCGTCGGGCAGATCCCGATGTACTACAACCACACCCGCATTGGCCGGCCGTTCACGCCGGGCAAGCCGGGCAACTACACCTCGCAGTACTTCGAAGAGCCAAACGGCCCGCTGTACCCGTTCGGCTATGGCCTGAGCTACAGCAGCTTCGAGCTGTCGGGCCTGAAGCTGTCGAACAAGGACCTCAAGCGCGGCGAGAACCTGGAAGCCAAGGTGACGGTGAAGAATACCGGCAAGGTGGCAGGCGAAACCGTCGTGCAGCTGTACCTGCAGGATGTATCGGCATCGATGAGCCGCCCGGTCAAGGAACTGAAGAACTTCCAGAAGCTGATGCTCAAGCCTGGCGAGTCGAAAACCTTGACCTTCCGCATCAGCGAGGACGACCTGAAGTTCTACAATGGCCAGCTGCAGCGGGTTGCCGAGCCAGGGGAATTCAATGTCCAGGTCGGGCTGGATTCCCAGGCGGTGCAGCAGCAGAGCTTCGAACTGCTGTAACCCTGAAGTCGCCTGTACTGGCCCTTTCGCGGGCTTGCCCGCTCCCACAGGTACTGCACAGATCCATTGAGCTGTGAGTATCCTGTGGGAGCGGGCAAGCCCGCGAAGAGGCCGGCCCTGATATCCCAATCTTCCGGATCCGCCCCGATGCCCTTTTCCTTTCGCGCCCTGCGTCTGGGGCTGATCACCCTGCTCATCCTGCTGGGCACCGCGCTCAGTGCCGGTTGGGCCATGCAGCAGGCCAAGCGCCAGGCCATGGAAGACGACGCCCAGCGTGCCAGCCAGCAACTGGGCCTGTACGCCAATGCCCTGCACACCCTGATCGACCGCTACCGTGCCCTGCCCGCTGTGCTGGCACTGGACCCGGAGCTGATCGCAGCCCTGCGCGGCCCGGTCACCGAACAGGTCCAGGACGCCCTGAACCGCAAGCTTGAACGCATCAACGGCGCCGCCAATTCTTCTACCCTGGAGTTGCTCGACCGCACCGGCCTGGCCATCGCCGCCAGCAACTGGCGGCTGCCCAGCAGCTACGTCGGCTCCAACTACGGTTTCCGCCCCTACTTCAAGCAAACCCGCAGCCAGGGCAGTGGCCGCTTCTACGCCGTGGGCGTAACCAGTGGCGTGCCGGGCTATTTCCTGGCCAGCGCGGTAAATGACGAGCATGGCCGCTTCCTCGGCGCCATGGTGGTCAAGCTGGAGTTCCCCGAACTGGAGCGCGAATGGCGCCAGGGCAGCGACATTCTGCTGGTCAGCGACGCCCGCGGCATCACCTTCATCGCCAACCAGGACGGCTGGCGCTATCGCGAGCTGCAGCCACTCAGTGGCGCTGACCGTGCCGAGCTGGCCGAGACCCGCCAATACGACAAGCAGCCATTGGTGCCCTTGC
The DNA here is from genome assembly GCF_044769185.1 of Pseudomonas sp. NPDC090592. Taxonomy (NCBI): domain Bacteria; kingdom Pseudomonadati; phylum Pseudomonadota; class Gammaproteobacteria; order Pseudomonadales; family Pseudomonadaceae; genus Pseudomonas; species Pseudomonas sp. NPDC090592. The sequence continues at coordinate 157,260 of NZ_JBIVXJ010000002.1, read as the reverse complement.
AGCATCAAGTGCTGACCCGTTTTGCCGAGTACAGCACCCTTAGTCGCGTGCAAGGCCCGGAGGGTAGTGCACAATACCTGTGGGAGAGCCTGCCGCTGGAAGGTGAAAGCTGGACCTTGCACCTGCTGCGCAAGCCGCAGGTAGCCGCCGATGGCCGCAATGCTGCCTTGGGCGCCGCGGCCGTGTGGCTGAGCCTGGTGTTCGCCGCCCTGTTCGTCAGCCAGCGCCTGCGCCTGGCCCGCCTGCGCCAGCGCAGCCGGCAAGAGCTCAAGCGCCAGGTCGAAGAGCGCACCCGCGAGCTGCGTACCGCGCAGGAGGGCCTGGTGCAATCGGCCAAACTGGCCGCCCTCGGGCAGATGTCGGCAGCCATGGCCCACGAAATCAACCAGCCGCTGACCACCCAGCGCATGCAACTGGAAACCTTGCGCCTGCTGCTCGACCACGGCCGGCATGACGAAGCGCGGCAGGCCCTGGAACCGCTTGAGCAAATGCTCACGCGCATGGCCGCACTCACCAGTCACTTGAAAACATTTGCCCGTAACAGCCCGGTGGGCCTGCGCGAGCGCCTTGACCTGGCCACAGTGGTCGACCAGGCCTTGCACCTGCTGGAAACCCGCATCCGCAGCGAAGAGGTAGAAGTGGCCCTGTACCTGGCACGCCCGGCCTGGGTGCGCGGCGACGCCATTCGCCTGGAGCAGGTACTGATCAACCTGCTGCGCAATGCCCTCGACGCCATGGCCGACAAACGCTACAAACGCCTGGAGGTCCGCATCGAACCTGATGGCGAGCTGTGGCGCCTGAGCGTACTGGATTCGGGCGGAGGTATCGCCGAGGCTGACCTGGCCAAGGTCTTCGACCCGTTCTTTACCACCAAACCGGTCGGTGAAGGGCTGGGACTGGGGCTGGCCATTTCCTACGGCATCGTCCACGAGGCCGGCGGCCAGTTGCAGGCCGAAAACCTGCCTGGCGGCGCGCGCCTGAGCCTTACCCTGCCCCGCGATCTGGAGCCTGTATGTTGAATTCAGTAATCGTCGTCGATGATGAAGCCAGTATCCGCACTGCGGTCGAGCAGTGGCTGAGCCTGTCGGGCTTCAGCGTGCAGCTGTTCGACCGCGCCGAAGCGTGCCTGGCACACATGCCGCAGCACTTTCCCGGGGTGATCATCAGCGATGTGCGCATGCCAGGCATGGGCGGCCTGCAACTGCTCGAACGCCTGCAGGCAGACGACCCCGACCTGCCGGTGATTCTGCTGACCGGCCACGGCGACGTGCCGATGGCGGTGGACGCCATGCGTGGCGGGGCCTATGACTTTCTGGAAAAGCCGTTCACCCCACAACACCTGCTGGGCAGCCTGCGCCGGGCGCTGGAAAAGCGTCAACTGGTACTGGAAAACCGCCGCCTGCATGAACAGGCCGACCTCAAGTCACGCCTGGAAAACACCCTGCTGGGCATATCTCAAGGCCTGCAACAGCTGCGCCGGCAGGTACTGGACCTGGCCAGCCTGCCGGTCAACGTGCTGATCCGTGGCGAAACTGGCAGTGGCAAGGAGCGGGTGGCCCGTTGCCTGCACGATTTCGGCCCTCGCGCCGACAAGCCTTTCGTTGCCCTCAACTGCGCAGCCATCCCCGAATCGCTGTTCGAGGCGGAACTGTTTGGTCATGAGAGCGGCGCCTTTACCGGCGCCCAGGGCAAGCGCATCGGCAAGCTGGAGTACGCGAATGGCGGCACGGTGTTCCTTGACGAAATCGAGAGCATGCCGCTGGCCCAGCAGGCCAAACTGTTGCGGGTTATCCAGGAGCAGAAGCTGGAGCGACTGGGGGCCAACCAGAGCATCAGCATCGATTTGCGTATCATTGCCGCGACCAAGCCGGACCTGCTCGAAGAGGCACGCGCCGGGCGCTTTCGTGAAGACCTTGCCTACCGCCTGAATGTGGCGGAGTTGCGCCTGGCGCCACTGCGCGAGCGGCGTGAGGACATTCCACTGCTGTTCGAGCACTTTGCCCGTGCCGCCGGCGACAAGCTTGGGCGTGCCGCACCGCCGCTTTCGGGGGCACAACTGGCGCAGCTGCTGTCGCATGACTGGCCAGGCAATGTGCGGGAGCTGGCCAATGCGGCGGAGCGGCACGCGTTGGGGCTAGGTTCACCGAATATCGAGGTAGCGCCTGCCGGGCAGTCGCTGGGAGAGCAAATGGAAGCGTTCGAGGCACAGTGCTTGCGTGCGGCGCTGCGCCAGCATGGGGGATCGATCAGCGCGGTAATGGAGGCGTTGCAGCTGCCGCGGCGTACGTTAAACGAGAAAATGCAGCGGCACGGCTTGGTGCGTGAGGATTTTGTTGGCCGGGAATGAGCGGAAATCCGCTTATGGTGAGCGCCTGGTAGGCGGGAAGTCGCTTATCACAACGTAATTTTGGGGCTGCGTTGCAGCCCTTCGCGGGCGCGCCCGCTCCCACAAGGAAATGTGAAACATCAGGCGCAACGCGGTCCCTGTGGGAGCGGGCGTGCCCGCGAAGGGCGCATAGCGCCCCCGTCTGGATCACCCTGCACCCATTTGGCACACCTTCTGCAATCACCTGTGCAAGCTGCGCCACGGCGCGCTCCACAAAAACAACGAGAAGGTATCCCTGATGGATAACGCCACCTCCCTGCCCGCTGGGGCGGCCACCGCGCCTGCCGCAGAAAAAACCACCGCCAGCCGCCTGAAGTCGATCTTCAGCGGGTCCATCGGCAACATGGTCGAATGGTACGACTGGTATGTCTACGCCGCATTCTCGCTGTACTTCGCCAAGGCCTTCTTCCCGGCCGGCGACTCCACCGCACAATTGCTCAATACCGCCGCGATCTTCGCCGTGGGCTTCCTCATGCGCCCGATCGGTGGCTGGCTGATGGGCCTCTACGCCGACCGCAAAGGCCGCAAGGCTGCGCTGATGGCCTCGGTGCTGCTGATGTGCGCGGGCTCGCTGGTCATTGCCCTGACCCCTGGGTATGAAACCATCGGCGTCGCCGCGCCGATCCTGCTGGTCATCGCCCGCCTGCTGCAAGGCCTGTCGGTGGGTGGCGAGTACGGCACCTCGGCCACTTATCTCAGCGAAATGGCCAGCAAGGACCGCCGTGGCTTCTTCTCCAGCTTCCAGTACGTGACCCTGATCTCTGGCCAGCTTATTGCCCTGGCGGTACTGATTGTCCTGCAACAGACCCTGACCACCGAGCAGCTGTATGCCTGGGGCTGGCGCGTGCCATTCGTGATCGGTGCGCTGTGCGCAGTGGTTGCCCTTTACCTGCGCCGTGGCATGGAAGAAACCGCCTCGTTCACCAAGAAGGAAAAGGCCAAGGAAAGCCTGATGCGCACCCTGCTGCGCCACCCCAAGGAGCTGATGACCGTGGTCGGCCTGACCATGGGCGGCACCCTGGCCTTCTACACCTACACCACCTACATGCAGAAGTACCTGGTCAACACCGTGGGCATGAGCATCAGCGACTCGACCACTATCTCGGCCGCCACGCTGTTCCTGTTCATGTGCCTGCAGCCGGTGATCGGTGGCCTGTCCGACAAGATCGGCCGTCGCCCGATCCTGATAGCCTTTGGTGTGCTCGGCACCCTGTTCACCGTGCCGATCCTCAGCACCCTGCACACCATCCAGACCTGGTGGGGCGCGTTCTTCCTGATCATGGCGGCGCTGATCATCGTCAGCGGTTACACCTCGATCAACGCCGTGGTCAAGGCCGAGCTGTTCCCGACGGAAATCCGCGCCCTGGGCGTGGGCCTGCCGTACGCCCTGACTGTGTCGATCTTCGGCGGCACCGCCGAGTACGTGGCCCTGTGGTTCAAGAGCGCCGGCATGGAGAGCGGCTTCTACTGGTACGTCACCGCTTGTATCGCCTGTTCGCTGCTGGTTTACGCGACCATGAAGGACACCAAGCAACACTCGCGGATTACTACTGACTGATTTCCAGGTCGTTGTCATGAAGAAGGGCGCACCGGTTTCGGAGCGCCCTTTTTCATGCTTGTGAATGCATTGTGTGATTCGATGAGCCGATTAATTGAGCTATTCGGCTCATCATGTGAGCCGAATAGCTCAATTAATCGGCTCACCAGCTCCTGAAACCTGGCTCAAGACATGTCCAACGCCTGACGTGGCTCACGGAGCTGGTACCAGCTGGCCATCAGCACCAGTACCAGCAATACCCCGCCCAGCAACGCCGACGACCCGATCGTGCCAAAGTCCAGGCCGCCCTTTTCATGAGGCTTGGTTAGGAAGTCGCCCAAGGTGGCGCCAAACGGGCGGGTGAGTACAAATGCCACCCAGAACAACACCACACCAGGAATCCGCGTCCAGTAACAGGCCACGACCACTAATGCGATGGCGCTGCCGATCAGCAGTGCGCCGCCGGCAAAACCAAGCCCCGAATCATCGGCCAGGTAATCGCCCAGGGCGGTGCCAAGCGTGTTGGAAAACAGGATCGCTACCCAGTAGAACAACTCGCCCGAGCGATTCTTGATGCGGGTTACATCCAGCGGGTTGCCGCTCAGGCGCCAGACCAGGAAGGTCAGCAGCAGGATACCGATGAGCACGGCCGAACCCGTGGCATAACCAAGGCCGAGCGTGCGGTCCATGAAGTCGGACATGGTGGTGCCAGCGGTACTGGTGGAGAGGATCACCAGCCAATACAGCATCGGGTGGTAGCGGCGCGAATAGAGCTGGCCGAGCAACGTCAGCAGGAACACGCTGATCAGCATCATCGAGCTGACGGCATAGCCCACATTCAATGTCATCGACAACAAGTCGCCTGCCGTCTCGCCAAGGGTAGTAGCGCAGATCTTCATGACCCAGAAGGCCAAGGTGATTTGCGGGAATTTGTTCATTGTTGTGCCGCTCCGGTTTTAGGTGCGGCGATGGTGCTGAGCGGCGTCTGAAAAATCGGTTGGTGATAGATGAAAAATACGTTCATCAGCCATCTCCGTAAGATTTTTCCTTCTTAACGCCCCATTAATTCAACCCTATCAAGCTGCAATGGCTGGCAGAACGTTGGCGCAAGCGTCGACGCCCCCTGAGCCAGGCACCCGCCTGATTCACGGTACAAGCGCCCACACACATCGATAAATTCGATTTTTAACGGCTATTTTTTGCGCTTTTTAATCAAATTAATCGGCGTAGCATTAAACCCATAGAAACGAACAACCTCTCACCCCTGGAGCAACGACCATGAAAAGCAAACTGATCCTCACCTTGGCTCTCTCGGTTTTCGCAGTTGGCGCCTTCGCCGAAGATGGCTTCGACCGTACCAACGCTCACAGCTTTGCCGCGGTGCAAAGCCAGGCCGCCAGCTACGCTGAAGACGGTTTTGACCGCACCGGTGGCCAACGTTTTGCTGAAGATGGTTTCGACCGCACTGGCGGCCAACGTTTCGCCGAAGACGGCTTCGACCGCACTGGCGGCCAGCGTTTCGCCGAAGACGGCTTCGACCGCACTGGCGGCCAGCGTTTCGCCGAAGACGGTTTCGACCGCACCAACGCCCACCGCATCAGCTGATCCCTGATGCGAGCACCCAGCCCGGCTTTGGCCGGGCTTGATCATTTTCAGGCGGGCACAGGCTTGGCACACTAGGCACCTCGTCACCCAGGAGGTGGGCCACAAGCCCAGCACAGATGTACTACTACGAACCTGCCAAAGGCCACGGCCTGCCCCACGACCCGTTCAACGCCATCGTCGGCCCCCGCCCTATCGGCTGGATCTCCTCGCAAGACCGCGAAGGCCGCCTGAACCTGGCGCCTTACAGCTTCTTCAATGCCTTCAACTACATCCCGCCAATCATCGGTTTCTGCAGCGTCGGGCGCAAAGACAGCCTGAACAACATCGAGCAGACCGGTGAATTCGTCTGGAACCTGGCCACCCGCCCACTGGCCGAGCAAATGAACCAGAGTTGCGCGCCGGTTGGCGCCGAGGTGAGCGAGTTTGAGTTGAGCGGCCTCACTGCCACGCCGTCGCGTGTCGTCAGCGTGCCCCGTGTAGGCGAAACCCCGGTGGCCTTCGAATGCAAGGTCAGCCAGATTATCCAGCTCAAACGTGCCGACCAAGAGCCGGTGCCGAGCTGGCTGATCCTGGGTGAGGTGGTGGCAGTGCACATTGCCGAGCATCTGCTGAAAAACGGCATCTACGACACCGCTGCCGCCGAACCGATCCTGCGTGGTGGTGGCCCGGCGGACTACTTCGAGCTGGGCAACCTGTTCAAGATGGCCCGCCCACCGGCCTGATCACCAGATCAGCTCACCCTCTTCGCTGACGCCCTGCAGGCGTTGCAGCTCGGCCGTGGCCGCTTCGTCGGCAGCCACGGCGCCCTTGAACACCTGGCCGTCGAGCACCTTGTGAAAGCGCGGTGCGCCGCCCATGTTCAAGGCCTTGACCGCAATGGCCGCGTTGTAGCCGCCACCTTCCACCGGCACCATCGCCGATACCGCTTCGAAATGAGTGAATTCCCTACGTGCCATGTTGCTATCCACCTGATTGAACAAGGGCGTCACTTTACCTCATCCACCCTCAATCGAAGGTATGCAAGTCCAGGCTGCTGACCACCTGCGCCTGCACCAGCTCGCCAAACACGTCCAGGGTCGGCGAAGCGAAGTAGCCACTCATCGCCTGCTGATCCTGCCAGCTGCCACTGAGCAACCACAAGTCGGCATCGGCCTGCGAGCGCTGCACGGTAAAACTGAGGCAACCGGGTGCGCGCAGCGAGGGCTCGAGCAAGTCACGCAGGCGTGCGCCCAGCTCCGCCGAGCGCCCGCTGCTGGCACGGATGAAAGCAAGGTGGGTGACCGGTTGTTTTAAGGTCATTGCACAATCTCCTTGAAGCAGGCGGACAGAAAAGCCAGGCTGCCAAGGTTAGGGGCACGCCCGCGCGACGCGTTAGGCCATTACTGCACGCCGATTGCCTGATCCTGCAGCACGGCAGGATCAGGCAATCGGCGTGCAGCTTTCGACTAGCGCCCGCCATTGCCCAAACCTATGCTGCGTCGGTCAGTAGAGGAAAGCCATCATGACCACCGCCACATCCACCGATCCGACCCTGGAAATCCAGCGCCAGGAGCTTGCCGAGCTGATCCGCCGACATGCCGGTGACCCCCACGGCCCGGCGTCGGCCATTGATGACTTGTACCTGGTGCGCTACACCGAGAACGTGCGCTCGGTACCGACCCTGGCACAACCCGCGCTGTGCATCCTGGCCCAGGGCAGCAAGAGCCTGTTTCTCGGTGACGAGCAGTACGCCTACGACCCGCTGCACTACATGGTGGTCTCGGTTACCTTGCCGCTAAGCGGTGTGAAGCTCGACGCCAGCCCCGAGCACCCCAGCCTGGGGTTGCGCATGGACCTGGACCCGGCAGAGATCAGCCAGCTGATTGCCGAAAGCGGGCCGATGCTGGTGCCTAACCGGCCCTCCGGCCGCGGCCTGTATGTGGACAAGACCGACGCAGCGCTGCTCGATGCGCTGCTACGGCTGATCCGCCTGCTCGACACCCCGCGCGATATTGCGATGCTGGCGCCGCTGTTCCGGCGAGAGATTCTCTACCGGCTGCTGCGCGGGCCACAGGGTTATCGGTTGTACGAAATCGCCTTGGCCAACAGCCAGACGCACCGGGTTTGCCAGGCCATCACCTGGCTCAACCAGAATTTCCAGCTGCCCTTGCGTATCGAGGACCTGGCCCGTGAGGTAAACCTGAGCACCTCGACCTTGCATCACCGTTTCAAGGCCGTGACGTCCATGAGCCCGTTGCAGTACCAGAAGCAACTGCGCCTGCAAGAGGCGCGGCGGTTGATGCTCAATGACGGGCTTGAAGCGGCGGTGGCCGCCTATAGGGTGGGGTATGAAAGCCCGTCGCAGTTCAGCCGGGAGTACAGCAGGCTGTATGGTGCGCCGCCGATTCGGGATGTTGCCAGGTTGAGAGCTACTGCTGGCTAGAACTTCTTGTTGCCTACACCGGCCTCTTCGCGGGCTTGCCCGCTCCCACAGGTGCTGCACATACTCTGAAGGTTGCGCTGTACCTGTGGGAGCGGGCAAGCCCGCGAAGAGGCCGGCACAGACAATAGCTTCACTTCAACCCGAAACTGTCCCTTGCCACTGATTCTGATCAACCTGGATCAACGTCGGCCCCTTGCGATCAACCGCTTGCCCCAGTGCTGCCTGCAATTGCGTCACATCCGCCACATTCTCTGCAGCCGCGCCCAAGGCCCGTGCCACACCGATGAAATCCGGGGTATGGATATCCACGCCAACTGGCTCGATCGCCCGGTTGACCATGTACTTCTTGATTTCCTCGTACCCCTGGTTGTTCCACAGCAGCACGATCAACGGCACCTGCGCCTCCACCGCGCTGGCCAGCTCAGGCAGAGTGAACTGCATACCACCATCACCAATCAGGCACACCGCAGGCGCACGCTGGCCGATTTGCTCCGCGCTCCCGAGCCAGGCGCCCATGGCCGCTGGCAACGCGTAACCCAGGGTGCCGTAGCCGGTCGAAGCATTGAACCAGCGACGTGGCTGATCCATGTCCAGGGTCAGGTTGCCGGTGTAAACAGGCTGGGTCGAGTCGCCCACCAGGATGGCATTGGGCAGGCGCTCGAGAATGGCGCTCAGCAAGCGCGTCTGGCTCAATGTCGGCTGGTCCCAACCTGCCGCCAGTACCTGGCGCAAGCTGGCCACACGGGCCATGCCCCAGGTGCTTTCGCGTACCGGTTGCGGCTGGGCCTGCAAAGCACCGAGCAAGGCTTCGGCGGCCAGTTCGGCATCAGCCACCAGCGCCAGCTCTGGCAGGTAATTGCGTACGGTCTGGTCCGGGTCGATGTCGATACGCAGCAGGGTGCCCGGGATCTCGAAACCACCCTTGAAGGTCACGTCATAATCGGTTTCGGCAAGTTCGGTACCAATCGCCAGCACCACGTCAGCCTCTGCCACCAGCGCCCGTGTAGCCGGTAGCGACTGGGTAGAGCCGATCTGCAGCGGGTGGCTGGCCGGCAGCAAACCCTTGGCATTGATGGTGAGCGCCACCGGTGCCTGAAGGTGTTCGGCCAGGCGTGCCAAGGCAGCACCGGCTGCCAACGCGCCACCACCGGCCAGGATCAACGGCCGCCTGGCACCGGCCAGGCGCTCGGCCATTTGTGTTATGGCTTGCGGCGCAGCCCCCGCACGGCTGCCGCGTACGGGCCGGCCCGGCAGCAGGAAATCGGCCGGTTCCACCAGCACATCGAGCGGTATTTCAAGGTGCACCGGGCGTGGCCGTGCACTGTCGAACACGGCAAATGCGCGGGCCAGTACCTGCGGCAGGTCTGCTGCACTCATCAACGTGTGGGAAAACGCTGCTACCCCCGACACCAGTGCTGCCTGGTTGGGCAGTTCGTGCAGCTTGCCACGGCCACCGCCCAGCTGGTCACGGGACTGCACGCTGGAAATCACCAGCATCGGGATCGAGTCGGCATAAGCCTGACCCATGGCAGTGGTGATGTTGGTCATGCCCGGGCCGGTGATGATGAAGCACACACCGGGTTTGCCACGGGTACGCGCATAGCCATCAGCCATGAACCCGGCACCCTGCTCATGGCGCGGGGTGATGTGGCGAATGGACGAACCCGCCAGGCCACGGTAGAGCTCCACGGTATGTACACCGGGAATGCCGAAGACATGGTCCACGCCATAGCCTTCAAGGAGTTTGACCAGTACTTCGCCGCAAGTTGCCATCAGGGTTCACCATGAATCTGGTTGGGTTATGTGCTTATTGGACCCAACCCATGACTACCACCACAATGCAAAAAAACACATACTAGCCATGTCCTGTAATCATGGCTTATCGCAATGAAACGCCTACCGCCCCTGCCCGCCCTGCACACCTTTCTGGTGACCGCACAGCACTGCAACTTCACCCGTGCCGGGCAACAGCTGCACATCACGCAAGGCGCCGTCAGTCGCCAGATCGCGGCCCTCGAGGAGCACCTGGGTTATGCGCTTTTCCAGCGCCAGGCCCGCGGGCTGAGCCTGACCCGTGAAGGCCAGGACTGGCTGCCACGGGTGCAGCAGGTGTTTGCATTGATCGAGCAAGGCGTGCATGAGGTGGGCGGGCGCAGCACGACCTTGCAGCTCAAGGCGCCGACCTGCGTGATGCGCTGGCTGCTGCCGCGCCTGATGGAGTGGCAGGCACTGCGCCCGGATGTGCCGGTCGAGCTGACCACCACTGTGCAGCACGGGGTGGATTTTCGTCGCGAGGGCTTCGATGCCGCGGTGGTCTATGGCGACGCGCCGAACTATGGGCTACATGTACGCAAGTTGTTCGATGAACAGCTGACGCCGGTATGTGCACCGTCGCTGCGTGAGGGGCCGGTACCGTTGCAGCAAGTGGACGACCTGGCGCGGCACATGTTGCTGCACCCCTCGCGGGATGAACATGACTGGCAGTTGTGGTTACAGGCAGCCGGGGTCACGCTGGCCACTCATGGGCCAAAGCAGCATTTCGAGACGCTGGACATGGCGATGGCCATGGCCTCGCAGGGGACGGGCGTGGCCATTGGCGACTGGTCGCTGATTGGCGATGACTTGCGCGGCGGGCGGCTGTGCATGCCGTTTGCGCTCAAGGTGGTGACCGGTAAGGGATATTATCTGGTGAGCCAGAGCAAGAGCTTGCCGCCGGGGTTGCTGGAGTTGCTGGATTGGCTGGAGGGCCAGGCCAGCCTGTGAGGGCCTCTTCGCGGGCACGCCCGCTCCCACAGGTACAGCACAGGATTTGCAAGCTGTGCAGTACCTGTGGGAGCGGGCATGCCCGCGAAGCAGGCGACTCAGTACCCGACGGTGAACCGCTGCCGCGAATGCTGCGGCTTCTCCAACTCATCCAGCAGGGCAATCGCATAATCGGCAAAGGTGATCCAGCTCTTGCCATCCGCGCCAATCAGCAGGTGATCCTTGCCCAACGTATACCGCCCGCTGCGCTCACCTTCAACGAACTCCGCCGACGGCGACAGGAAGGTCCAGTCCAGGTTCGGCTCCTGTTGCAACGCCTCCAGAAAACGCACTCCGGCAGCGGCCTCGGCCTTGTAGGCCTCCGGGAAATCCGGGCTATCGATCACCCGGTGCCCCGAGGGCAGCAACAGGCTGCCCGCACCGCCCACCACCAGCAAGCGCTTGACCCCGGCCCGCTTGACCGGCTCGATGATTGCGTGCGGCTCGATGGTCGAAAAATGCGCTGCGCTCAGCACAGCGTCCACACCCGCGACTGCAGCTTGCAGGGCCGCGCTATCCTTGGCATCCAGCGCCTTGACGGTCACCCCGTCCCGGCCCTGCAGTTTCGAAGGGTCACGGGCAATGGCCAGCACACTGTGACCACGGCGCAGGGCCTCTTCCAGCAACTGGCTGCCAGCGCGACCGGTGGCACCGATGATTGCGATCTTGCTCATGGGACACTCTCCATCAATTGAACGGAATTACCACTTCATCTCGCCCATGGCGACCTTGGCCCCCAGCTCCAGGGAGCTTTCATCGGCCAGGCCCGGGTAACGTTGCTTCATGGCCTCGATCAGCGCGCCAGCGTCTTTAGCCTTGGCCGCTTCGGCATCGAAGTCGCGTATGTAGTTTGCGGTGAAACGCACGGCCTGCAACGAGCGGCTGCTGTCCCCCAGGTAATGCCCCGGGATCACCGTACGCGGCGCCAGCGCTTCGATGTGCGCCAAGGTGCCGAGCCAGTCGGCATGGGACTTGGCTGTCTGGGTATCGGCCATCCACACGTGAATGTGCTCGGACACCACCACGCCGCCGACCACCGCCTTGATCGACGGGATCCACACAAAGCTGCGGTCTGGCTGCGGGCCATCAAGGCCGACCACCTCCAGGTCCTGCCCTTCAAGGGTCAGGTGGTTGCCTTCAAGGACCTGCGGCAGCACCAGCCGCGCAGGTTTGTCTGCGCCCATCTGCGGCCCCCAGTACGACAGTTTGGCGTCCATGGTCTGCCGGATATGGGCAACGGTCGCGGCAGAAGCCAGCACCTTGGCATCGGGGAAGGCCTGCGTCAGCGTATCCAGGCCAAAGTAGTAATCCGGGTCGCCATGGCTGATATAGATGCTGGTCAGGCGTTTGCCACCTGCCCGCAGTCGCTGAACCAACTGTTCGGCCTGGGCCTTGCCGAACTGGGCATCGACCAGCACGGCGTCGTGCTCACCACTGACGATCACCGAACTGACCGGGAAAATCGCCTCGTGCCCTGGGTTGTAGACGTCCAGTTGCAAAGGTTCGGCAGCCAGCACCGGGCCGGCCAGGGTAATGCAAGCCAGCAGCAGGCCACGCAAGGGAGTGAACAAGGACATGGGAAAACCTTCAGCAGAACAATGCCCAACAGCTTAGTTGCCCGATCCGTCACAAAAAATGCGATGCTCAAACATAGTTTGTTTCTGAAACCGGGCAAATCATGGACCGTCTCAACGCCATGCGCGTTTTCGTCACCGTCGTCGACCTGGGCAGCCAGTCGGCAGCGGCGGACCATCTGCAACTGTCGCGGCCGGTAGTGTCGCGTTACCTGGCAGAGCTTGAAGACTGGGTGGGTGCGCGGCTGATGCAGCGCACCACACGCAAGCTCAGCCTGACCGCCGCTGGCCAGGAAACCCTGCCACGCTGTCGGCAATTGCTGGAGTTGGCCGGCGACCTGCAGGCCGCCGTGCAACAACCAGACGACGCGCCCAAGGGGGCATTGCGCATCAGCGTCAGTACCTCTTTCGGTCAGGCGCAACTGGTGGATGCGGTAGCGGCCTATGTGCGGCGCTACCCGGGTGTGAAAGTGGAGCTGCAAATGCTCGATCGTACGGTCAACCTGGTAGACGAGCGCATCGACCTGGCCATCCGCACCAGCAACGACCTGGACCCCAACCTGATCGCCCGGCGCCTGAGTGTATGCCGCTCGGTGGTGTGCGCAGCTCCGGCTTACCTGCGCGAACATGGCGCCCCGCAACAGGTAGAAGAGCTGAGCCGGCACAACTGCCTGACCCATGCCTACTTCGGCCACAGCCTGTGGCACTTCGAGGTCACCGGCCATCAGGTTGCCGTACCCGTGGCGGGGAACATCAGCGCCAACGAGGCGATGACACTGCAAAAGGCGGCGCTGGCTGGCGCGGGCATCGCGATGCTGCCAACTTACCAGGCTGCCGAGGCCCTGCGCCGGGGCGAACTCGTACGCCTGTTGCCCGAGGCCAAGCCGCGTGAACTGAACCTGAATGCGGTGTACACGTCGCGCAAGCACATGCCGGCGACCTTGCGCAGCATGCTGGATTTCCTCGTGCAACGGTTCAAGGACGAGCCGGAGTGGGATCAGGACCTGTGATGTAATGCCAGAAATGGCCTACGCTTAAAGGTGTCACCTGTCGCTGTAACAGGAGGTGAGCACCATGGGCATCAAATCAAGAAGAGTCGCCCTTGTCATGGCCCTGACTGCTGTTGCAGGGCTGTATGGCTCAGCCTGTTGGCGCGCCGAGCTGCTACGTAGCCAGCCCAGTGCCGCCAACAGCTGCGAGCAGGCACATTGCGTGCCTCACACCGCAACCTTGAGCGCCGTCCGTTGAGTTGACGGCGCGCCGCCGGTCACTCTTCGACGCTCATGTATTCCTTGGCCCAGCGGATGTAATCCTCTGGCTGGGTGTAGGTGTGCGAGAGTTCGGTAGCACTGAGGTTTTCCGACTTGTTCTGCTGGCCACGCTGCAAGCGCAGGCAATCGTAGGTGGCTTTGATCGCGGCAAAGTAGGCCGCGTGGCCATCGACCACGATGCGCACGCCAAGGCGCGCCAGGCGCTCGTCATCGCGCAGGTTCGGGTTGCCATAGGTGACCAGCATCAGCGGTACCGTCAGGTGCTCGGCAATTTGCTCAAGCTGCTCGAAATCCTTCACGCCCACCATGCAGATGCCATCGGCACCGGCCTTCTGGTAGCTCTGGGTGCGCACGATGACTTCTTCGGTGGTGAGTACACCAGCGTTGGTGCGGGCAATGATGGCCAACGACGAATCGACCCGAGCCTCCAGCGCCGCACGAATCTTGCCAACGCCCTCTTCGACCGGTATCAGGTCGGTGGACTTGCGCCCGAACTGGGCCGGCAGCAGGGTATCTTCAATGGTCAGTGCAGACACGCCGGCGCGCTCCAGCTCGATCACCGTGCGCATTACGTTCAATGCGTTGCCATAGCCATGGTCGGCGTCAGCCAGGAACGGCAGTTGCGCTACCCGGCCAATCCGTGTGGCCTGCTCGACGAACTCGCTGAGGGTAATCAGGGCGAAATCCGGCGCGGCCAGTACCTGCAACGAAGCGACGGAGCCGCCCAGGATACCGACCTCGAAACCCAGGTCTGCGGCAATACGCGCCGACATCGGGTCGAACACCGATGCAGTGTGGTAACAGGAACCTGAAGCGAGCAGCTCTCGGAAGGCAAAACGCAGATCTTGATGGGAAGCCTTGGGCATGATCACTCCGCAAATAAGTTGAAATTTGAACGGTAACTACCGACCCCTGTAATCGGGTCTACCTGACCTGTTCCAACCGTCGCCATCTGGGCGGTCATGCTCGACATGCAGGCAGAGGAATAAAAGGTGTGGGAAACAGCGGCTCGAAAAGCCTGCGGCATACTGCTGCACCAAGCTGGTGCAGGCCGCGGGTTTCAACCCCTGTGGCATACCAACGATATCACGCAGCCATGCAGTACTGGATGAATGCGCCAATGCCGATTCGGCATAGGGGATGCAGATAGTACATAGGAAGCTACCTAACTCAGGTTACAATTCGAGGACCTCTTCGCGGGCGCGCCCGCTCCCACAGGTACAGCACGTAGCTTGATCCTGAGTCTTATCTGTGGGAGCGGGCATGCCCGCGAAGAAGCCATAACCGATAACCAAGGTATCTCCGTGACTGCCGCCCTGCCCCCCACCACCCTGCGCAACGTGCTCACCGCCCTGATGCTGGCGATCTTCCTCGGGGCACTGGACCAGACCATCGTCGCCGTCTCGCTGCCGGCAATCTCGGCCCGGTTCAACGATGTCGGCCTGCTGGCCTGGGTCATCTCCGGCTACATGGTGGCGATGACCGTGGCGGTGCCGATCTACGGCAAACTGGGCGATCTGTACGGGCGGCGCCGGATGATCCTGACCGGTATCAGCCTGTTCACCCTGGCCTCCATCGCCTGCGCCATGGCCCAGGACATGCAACAGCTGGTGCTGGCCCGTGTACTGCAGGGTATTGGCGCGGGCGGCATGGTCTCGGTCAGCCAGGCGATCATCGGCGATTTCGTACCACCGCGTGAGCGCGGCCGCTACCAGGGCTATTTCAGCAGCATGTACGCCGTGGCCAGCGTCGCCGGGCCGGTGCTGGGCGGCTGGCTGACCGAGTACCTGTCGTGGCGCTGGGTGTTCTGGATCAACCTGCCGCTAGGCCTGGTTGCCTTGTGGGCAATCCACCGTGCCCTCGGCGGCATGCCGGCGCAGCGACGCGAGGCCCAGGTGGATTACCTCGGCGCCGTGCTGCTCATCCTCGGCCTGGGCAGCTTGTTGCTGGGCATCACCCTGGTCGGTCAGGGCCACACCTGGATTGATCCTGCCGTACTGGCCCTGTTCGCCTGCGCTGTCCTGGGCCTGGCGTTGTTCATTGCACATGAGCGGCGCTGCCCGGAGCCGCTATTGCCCTTGGGGCTGTTCAGCAATCGGGTGGCGGTGCTGTGCTGGGGGGTGATCTTTTTCGCCAGCTTCCAGTCGATTTCCCTGACCATGCTCATGCCGTTGCGCTACCAGGGCATTACCGGTGCAGGCGCCGACAGCGCCGCGCTGCACCTGCTGCCGCTGGCCATGGGGCTGCCCTTGGGCGCCTTCACCGGGGGCCGCATGACCAGCCGGACCGGGCGCTACAAGCCGCAGATCCTCGCGGGTGCGTTGCTGATGCCAGCGGCCATTTTCGCCATGGCGCTGACCCCGCCACAATCCGCTTGGCTCAGCGCCCTGTTCATGCTGCTGACCGGCATTGCCTGCGGGTTGCAGTTCCCGACATCGCTGGTAGGCACGCAAAGCGCTGTAGACAGCAAGGATATTGGCGTGGCCACGAGCACCACCAACCTGTTCCGCTCGCTGGGCGGGGCCATGGGCGTAGCCTGCATGTCCAGCCTGTTGCTGGCACTGCTGCACCAGGGCGGGTTCGGATTGCTCGGTAATCCGTTGCTGGGAAGCTTGAAAGCGGGTGAGGTAGACCTGGTGACGCAAGGGCGCCTGCTGGAGACGTTCCGGCAGTTGCTGATGGGGAGTGCACTGATTGCGGTGCTCGGGCTACTGGCAGCGGTGGCATTGCCAGACCGGCAACTGCGCGGCCGCTAAGCACCTGCGCGTTTGTGTAGGAGCGGCCTTGTGTCGCGATCGGGCTGCGCAGCAGCCCCAGCAATTTTGGTACCGCTGCTGAAATCCTGGGGCTGCTGTGCAGCCCGATCGCGACACAAGGCCGCTCCTACAGGATCTGTGCCTGGCTCATTAATCCTCTGTTAATACAAAGAGGAAACACTCCCTCACAATCCTTAACAAAGTGTCATTTGCGCAGCGCCGGGCTCAAGCGCAGCATATCCAACCCGGTGTCGACCCATTTTTCGACATCACCTAGCAGATCGACACTGTCAGGCAGCAACAGCCAGCGACCGATCAGGCCATCGACATAGGCAAACATGGCCACCGCCGCGCGCTCGACATCCAGCGCTTCAGGCAACTGGCCCCGGCGAACGGCATTGGCCAACGCCAAGGTAATGCCCTTGTGGCAATCCAGCACCGCGCCCTGGCGCTGCTGGCGAATTTCACACATGTCATCGGTGAACTCGCACTTGTGATGCAGGATTTCATTGATACGCCGGGTTCGGGCATCGAGCACCAGCTCGTTGAACACTTGCAACAGCAGCTTGCGCATGCAGCCAAGCGGGTCGAGTTCGTCCTCGCTTTCACTCGCCCGCGCCAGGTGGTCATGGGTTTCGTGAAGGCTGTCGAGCAACGCCTGCACCAGCTCGGCCTTGTTGCTGAAGTGCCAGTAGATCGCCCCGCGCGTCACACCTGCCAGTTCGGCGATGTCGGCCAGGGTGGTTCGCGCAACCCCGCGCTTGTAGAAAGCCTTTTCCGCCGCCTCTATGATCTGGGCACGGGTTTCCTGGGCTTCTTCTTTGGTTCGACGGACCATGGCAGTACAACCTCATCTGGCCCGAACGCGCAGCGCGTGCGGGGAACGCTCCGGGGCGCCTCTGCAGGGTGCCTCGCGGATGAGCTAATCAAGGGCTGTGGCAGTACCCAGGTACAACCCAGCGGTATTTACAAACAACCATGAATGTAAGTATATTCCTTAGCAAGCTATTTATCCACCGGATAGCAATTTTTCCAGATCAAGACTCTTCCACTACTCTTGAGCGTCTCCCAGCTCCAGCGACCCGAGGATCCTCATGCAATTCAAGCCAGCCGTTACCGCTCTGGTTTCCGCCGTCGCCCTGGCAACCCTGCTCAGTGGCTGTAAGAAAGAAGAAGCAGCGCCTGCGGCGCAGGCTCCTCAGGTCGGCGTCGTGACCATTCAGCCCCAAGCCTTCACCCTGACCTCGGAATTGCCGGGGCGTACCAGTGCCTACCGCGTCGCCGAAGTGCGCCCGCAGGTCAACGGCATCATCCTCAAGCGCCTGTTCAAGGAAGGCAGTGAGGTCAAGGAAGGCCAGCAGCTCTACCAGATCGACCCTGCCGTATACGAAGCCACCCTGGCCAATGCCCAGGCCAACCTGCAGGCTACCCGCTCGCTGGCCGAACGCTACAAGCAGCTGATCGATGAACAGGCGGTGTCCAAGCAGGAATACGACGACGCCAATGCCAAACGATTGCAGGCCGATGCCTCGCTGAAAAGTGCACAGATCGACCTGCGCTACACCAAGGTGCTGGCACCGATCAGTGGCCGCATCGGGCGCTCTTCGTTCACCGAAGGTGCGCTGGTGAGCAATGGCCAGACCAACGCCATGGCCACTATCCAGCAACTGGACCCGATCTACGTCGACGTCACCCAGTCCACCGCCGAGCTGCTCAAACTGCGCCGTGACCTGGAAAGCGGCCAACTGCAAAAGGCTGGCGATAACGCCGCCTCGGTGCAGCTGGTACTGGAAGACGGCAGCCTGTTCAAGCAGGAAGGCCGCCTGGAGTTCTCCGAAGTTTCCGTGGACGAAACCACCGGTTCGGTCACCCTGCGCGCCCTGTTCCCCAACCCCGACCACACCCTGCTGCCAGGCATGTTCGTGCATGCGCGGCTGAAGGCCGGGGTCAACGCGAACGCCATTCTGGCCCCGCAACAAGGCGTAACCCGTGACCTCAAAGGGGCACCGACCGCACTGGTGGTCAACCAGGAGAACAAGGTCGAACTGCGCCAGCTCAAGGCCAACCGTACCCTGGGCAGCGACTGGCTGATCGAAGAAGGCCTCAACCCGGGTGACCGCCTGATCACCGAAGGGCTGCAGTACGTGCGCCCAGGTGTCGAGGTCAAGGTCAGCGAAGCCACCAACGTCAAGAAGCCGGGTAGCCCTGATCAGGCCAACGCGACGAAAGCAGACGCCAAAGCGGAGTAAACCATGTCGAAGTTCTTTATCGATCGCCCGATCTTCGCCTGGGTGATCGCCTTGGTGATCATGCTGGTCGGCGCCTTGTCGATCCTGAAGCTGCCGATCAACCAGTACCCCAGCATCGCGCCGCCGGCCATCGCCATCGCCGTGACCTACCCGGGCGCCTCGGCGCAAACCGTGCAGGACACCGTGGTTCAGGTGATCGAGCAGCAGCTCAACGGTATCGACAACCTGCGTTACGTGTCGTCGGAAAGCAACTCCGACGGCAGCATGACCATTACCGCTACCTTCGAGCAAGGCACCAACGCCGACACCGCGCAGGTACAGGTACAGAACAAGCTGAACCTGGCCACCCCGCTGCTGCCGCAAGAAGTGCAGCAGCAAGGCATCCGTGTCACCAAGGCAGTCAAGAACTTCCTGCTGGTGATCGGCCTGGTGTCCGAAGACGGCAGCATGACCAAGGACGACCTGGCCAACTACATCGTCTCCAACATGCAGGACCCGATCTCGCGCACGGCCGGTGTAGGTGACTTCCAGGTGTTTGGTGCGCAGTACGCCATGCGTATCTGGCTCGATCCGGCCAAGCTGAACAAGTTCCAGCTGACCCCGGTCGACGTCAAGACCGCCGTGGCCGCGCAGAACGTGCAGGTGTCCTCCGGCCAGCTCGGTGGCCTGCCGGCCTTGCCGGGTACCCAGCTCAACGCCACCATTATCGGCAAGACCCGCCTGCAGACTGCCGAGCAGTTCGAAAAGATCCTGCTCAAGGTCAACAATGACGGCTCGCAAGTACGCCTGGGTGACGTAGCCCAGGTCGGCCTGGGCGGTGAAAACTACGCGGTCAGCGCCCAGTTCAACGGCAAGCCGGCTTCCGGCCTTGCAGTAAAACTGGCTACTGGCGCCAACGCTCTGGACACTGCCAAGGCACTGCGCCAGACCATCGCCGACCTGGAGCCATTCTTCCCGCCTGGCGTGAAGGCTGTGTTCCCGTATGACACCACCCCGGTGGTCACCGAGTCGATCAGCGGCGTGATCCACACCCTGATCGAAGCCGTGGTCCTGGTGTTCCTGGTGATGTACCTGTTCCTGCAGAACTTCCGCGCCACCATCATCACCACCATGACCGTACCGGTGGTATTGCTGGGTACGTTCGGCATCCTTGCCGCCGCAGGCTTCAGCATCAACACCCTGACCATGTTCGCCATGGTGCTTGCCATCGGCTTGCTGGTGGACGATGCCATCGTCGTGGTGGAAAACGTCGAGCGGGTCATGTCTGAAGAAGGCTTGCCGCCCAAAGAGGCGACCAAGCGCTCGATGGAGCAGATCCAGGGCGCCCTGGTGGGTATCGCCCTGGTGCTGTCGGCGGTACTGCTGCCCATGGCCTTCTTCGGTGGTTCCACAGGTGTGATCTACCGGCAGTTCTCCATCACCATCGTCTCGGCCATGGGCCTGTCGGTGCTGGTGGCGCTTATCTTCACCCCGGCCCTGTGCGCCACCATGCTCAAGCCGCTGAAGAAGGGCGAGCACCATGTGGCCAAGCGTGGTTTCTTCGGCTGGTTCAACCGCAACTTCGACCGCAGCGTAAACGGCTACGAGCGCAGTGTCGGCACCATCCTGCGCAACAAGGTGCCGTTCCTGCTGGCCTATGCACTGATCGTGGTCGGCATGATCTGGCTGTTCGCCCGCATCCCCACCGCGTTCCTGCCGGAAGAAGACCAGGGCGTACTGTTCGCCCAGGTGCAGACGCCGGCTGGTTCGAGCGCCGAGCGCACGCAGGTGGTCGTCGACCAGATGCGTGAGTACCTGCTGAAAGAAGAAGCCGACACAGTGGCCTCGGTGTTCACCGTCAACGGCTTCAACTTCGCCGGCCGTGGCCAGAGTTCGGGCATGGCGTTCATCATGCTCAAGCCGTGGGGCGAACGCTCTGCCGAGAACAGTGTGTTCAACCTGGCCCAACGCGCCCAGCAGCACTTCTTCAGCTTCCGCGATGCAATGGTGTTCGCCTTCGCCCCGCCAGCAGTGCTCGAACTGGGTAACGCCACCGGCTTCGACGTGTTCCTGCAGGACCGCGGCGGTATCGGCCACGCGAAGTTGATGGAAGCGCGCAACCAGTTCCTGGCCAAGGCAGCACAAAGCAAAATCCTGATGGCTGTGCGCCCTAACGGCCTGAACGACGAGCCGCAGTACCAGCTGACCATTGATGACGAACGTGCCAGCGCCCTGGGCGTGACCATCGCCGACATCAACAACACCCTGTCGATTGCCCTGGGTGCCAGTTACGTCAACGACTTCATCGACCGCGGCCGGGTCAAGAAGGTGTACATCCAGGGCGAACCAAACGCGCGGATGAGCCCGGAAGACCTGCAGAAGTGGTACGTGCGCAATGGCGCTGGCGAGATGGTGCCGTTCTCCTCCTTCGCCAAGGGCGAATGGACCTACGGTTCGCCGAAGCTGTCGCGTTACAACGGTGTAGAGGCGATGGAAATCCTGGGTGCACCAGCGCCAGGCTACAGTACCGGTGAAGCCATGGCCGAAGTCGAGCGCATTGCTGGCGAACTGCCAAGCGGCGTCGGCTTCTCCTGGACCGGCATGTCCTACGAGGAAAAACTCTCCGGGTCGCAAATGCCGGCGCTGTTCGCCCTCTCGGTACTGTTCGTGTTCCTGTGCCTGGCAGCCCTGTACGAAAGCTGGTCGATCCCGATCGCCGTCGTCCTGGTCGTACCGTTGGGTATCATCGGTGCACTGATCGCCACCAGCCTGCGCGGTTTGTCCAACGACGTGTACTTCCTGGTCGGCCTGTTGACCACCATCGGCCTGGCGGCGAAGAACGCCATTCTGATCGTCGAGTTCGCCAAGGAACTGCATGAGCAAGGCCGCAGCCTGTATGACGCGGCAATCGAGGCGTGCCGCATGCGTCTGCGCCCGATCATCATGACCTCGCTGGCGTTCATCCTCGGCGTGGTACCGTTGACCATCGCCAGTGGCGCGGGCGCCGGTAGCCAGCATGCCATCGGTACCGGTGTGATCGGCGGCATGATCAGTGCGACCGTGCTGGCCATCTTCTGGGTACCCCTGTTCTTCGTCGCAGTGTCGTCGCTGTTCGGCAGCAAAGAGCCGGAAAAAGACGTCACCCCTGAAACTCCACGTTATGAGGCTGGGCAATGACCAAGTCTTTGTTGTCCCTGGCGGTAACCGCTTTCATTCTTGGCGGCTGCTCGCTGATCCCCGACTACCAGACCCCGGAATCGCCGGTGGCAGCGCAGTGGCCGCAAGGCCCTGCGTACTCGCCGACGCAGTCGGCAGACGTTGCCGCTGCCGAACAGGGCTGGCGCCAGTTCTTCCACGACCCGGCGCTGCAGCAGCTGATCCAGACGTCGCTGGTCAACAACCGCGACCTGCGCGTTGCGGCGTTGAACATCGACGCCTACCGCGCGCAATACCGCATCCAGCGCGCCGACCTGTTCCCGGCGGTTTCGGCCACCGGCAGCGGCAGCCGCCAACGGGTGCCGGCGAACATGTCGCAAACCGGTGAATCGGGCATCACCAGCCAGTACTCGGCCACCCTGGGCGTCAGCGCCTATGAGCTGGACCTGTTTGGCCGCGTGCGCAGCCTGACCGAGCAGGCGCTGGAAACCTACCTGTCCAGCGAGCAGGCACGTCGCTCCACGCAGATCGCCCTGGTGGCCAGCGTGGCCAACGCTTATTACACCTGGCAGGCCGACCAGGCGCTGTTCAAGCTGACCGAAGAAACGCTGAAGACCTACGAGGAAAGCTACAACCTCACCCGTCGCAGCAATGAAGTCGGCGTGGCTTCGGCACTGGATGTCAGCCAGGCGCGCACCGCCGTGGAAGGCGCCCGGGTCAAGTACTCGCAGTACCAGCGCCTGGTCGCCCAGGACGTCAACAGCCTGACCGTGCTGCTGGGCACCGGCATTCCGGCCGACCTGGCCAAGCCGCTGCAACTGGATGCCGACCAGCTGGCCGAAGTACCCGCCGGCCTGCCGTCGGACATCCTTCAGCGTCGCCCGGACATCCAGGAAGCGGAGCACCTGCTCAAGGCCGCCAACGCCAACATCGGCGCCGCCCGTGCAGCGTTCTTCCCCAGCATCAGCCTCACCGCCAATGCTGGCAGCCTGAGCCCCGACATGGGTCACCTGTTCGCAGGTGGCCAAGGCACCTGGCTGTTCCAGCCGCAGATCAACCTGCCGATCTTCAACGCTGGCAGCCTGAAAGCCAGCCTGGACTACTCGAAGATCCAGAAAGACATCAACGTCGCCAAGTACGAAAAAACCATCCAGACCGCCTTCCAGGAAGTCTCCGATGGCCTGGCGGCGCGCAAGACCTTCGAAGAGCAGTTGCAGGCGCAGCGCGACCTGGTGCAGGCAAACCAGGACTACTACCGCCTGGCCGAACGCCGCTACCGCATCGGTATCGACAGCAACCTGACGTTCCTCGACGCCCAGCGCAACCTGTTCAGCGCCCAGCAGTCGCTGATTACCGACCGCCTGTCGCAGTTGACCAGCGAGGTCAACCTGTACAAGGCGCTTGGTGGTGGCTGGTATGAGCAGACCGGGCAGGCCACCCAGCAGGCATCGGTGGAAGCACCGAAAGGCTGATTGAACCTGTAGCAGCATCAAGCCCACCCTCGCGGTGGGCTTTTTGTTTTTTGTTGCCAGTGCCGGCCTCTTCGCGGGTGAACCCGCTCCCACAGGTAATGCACAAGCCTTGGAACCTGTGCGGTCCTTGTGGGAGCTGGCTTGCCGGCGATAGGGCCAGTACAGACAAACTATTAACCAACTGGAACATTCCGTTCGATTATCGCCCCGTTCCGTTTGCGGCGAATTGCCTCACCCCCGCCCTAGCCCGCACCATCCCCCCACGCAACGTTGCCCAAGTTCATCAAAAAAGCCCCGCACCTGCAGGCCGCATCCTGCAGCGCACCGGCTCACCCATAAAAACAAGAGATCCACGACAGATGAGCACTTCGCACACCGCACGCCAGCTGCTGCCCGGCCTGTTGGCCATGTCCTGCGCCTTCCCCCTGTTCGCCGCAGAGGGCGGCTTCATGGAGGACGCCAAGGCCACGCTTAACCTGCGTAACTTCTACATCAACCGCAACTTCGTCGACCCGGCTCACCCGCAGGCCAAGGCCGAGGAATGGACGCAAAGTTTCATTCTCGACGCCCGCTCAGGCTTCACCCAAGGCACCGTCGGTTTCGGCGTGGACGTGTTAGGCATGTACTCGGTCAAGCTCGACGGCGGCAAAGGCACCACCAACACCCACCTGCTGCCCGTGCACGACGACGGCCGCCCGGCTGATGACTTTGGTCGCCTGGGTGTAGCGCTGAAAGCCAAGCTGTCGGAAACCGAGCTGAAAGTCGGTGAATGGATGCCAGTGTTACCCATCCTGCGCTCGGACGATGGCCGCTCGCTGCCGCAGACCTTCCGCGGTGGCCAGCTGACTTCCAGGGAGATTGCCGGCCTGACGCTGTACGCCGGCCAGTTCCGCGGCAACAGCCCGCGCAACGACGCCAGCATGGAAGACATGTCGATGAACGGCAAAGGCGCGTTCACCTCCGATCGCTTCAACTTTGGCGGCGGCGAGTACACCTTCAACGACAAGCGCACCATGATCGGCCTGTGGGATGCCCAGCTCAAGGACATCTACCGCCAGCAGTACCTGAACCTGACCCACAGCCAGCCGCTGGGCGACTGGACCCTGGGCGCCAACCTGGGCTACTTCATCGGCAAGGAAGACGGCGCAGAGCGCGCCGGCAAGCTGGACAACCGCACCGCCTCCGCCATGCTTTCGGCACGCTACCAGGGCCATACCTTCTACGTAGGCTTGCAGAAGGTCAGCGGCGACGATGCCTGGATGCGGGTCAACGGCACCAGTGGCGGTACCCTGGCCAACGACAGCTACAACTCCAGCTTCGACAATGCCAAGGAGCGCTCCTGGCAGGTGCGCCATGACTTCAACTTCGCGACCGTTGGCGTGCCCGGGCTGACCCTGATGAACCGCTACATCAAGGGTGACAACGTCACCGTGGGCAGCGTGGATGATGGCAAGGAATGGGCACGGGAGACCGAAGTGGCGTACGTGGTGCAGTCGGGTAGCTTCAAGGACCTGTCGGTGAAATGGCGCAACTCCACCATGCGCAGGGACTTCAGCACCAACGCGTTCGATGAGAACCGCCTGATCGTGAGCTACCCGCTGAATCTTCTTTGAATTCTTCGCGGGCAAGCCCGCTCCCACAGGGATTGCACCCGTCTTGAATCGTGCGCCCTACCTGTGGGAGCGGGCTTGCCCGCGAAGAGGCCAGAAGCTCTTTCAAATAACTATAAGAAATAACCAAATCAATAAACCTTCTTTGACGACATAAGCTGTAACAGCTTGAATAGGCCCCTGCCCCCCCGCCCCAGAGCCGTGACATGGACCTCCGTCAGCTGCGCTACTTCATCGCCCTCACCGAATACCGCAGTTTCGTCCGTGCCGCCGAGGCCATGGGCATCACCCAACCCGCCTTCAGCCGCGCCATCCAGAGCCTGGAACACGCCTTCGGCTGCCCGCTGGTTGACCGCGCCAGCAAAGCCCTACCGCCTACCCCCGAAGGTCTGGTGGTACTGCAACATGCCCGGCGGTTGGTTCAAGGTGCCGCGCAACTGAGCAACGAAGTGCTGCAAATGAGCAAGCTCGACGCCGGCGAGCTGCATTTTGGCAGTGGCCCGGCGCTGGCCGTGCGCCTGGTCCCCGACGCCTTGCGCCACTTCATCGAGCGCCATCCGGGCATCCGCACCTCGCTGCTGGTGGACAATGCCGAACGCCTGGGCCAGGCCCTGCGCCGTGAACAGATCGAGTTTTTCGTCGATGATATCCGCCCGTTCGAAGCCGACCCCAACTTCCACACCGAGCCCCTGTCGCCCCGCCCCGGCCTGTTCTTCTGCCGCCCGGGCCACCCGTTGCTGGCCAAGGACAGCCTGTCGACCAACGACTTGTTCAGCTACCCGCTTGCCAGTGCCCTGCTAGCCCCCGGTGTGCGCAAGCGCCTGGCCAACCTCAGTGGGCGCAGCGACTTCACCCCGCACCTGCAAACCGAACACCTGGCGGTGCTGCGCAGCGTTGTACAGGGCAGCGACGCGGTTGGCACTGCCAGCGAAGAGGCCGTGGCCGAAGACCTGGCTGCCGGCACACTGGTGCGCCTGCACTGGCGCAACCTGCCGCCGGCGCTGGAGGTGCTGAGCGTGCGTTGCGGGGTGGTCAGCCGTAGCGGTTACCGGTTGTCGCCTGCAGCGCGGGCGATGATCGACACATTGGTGGGGCTGGATATGCCGGTGCGGGCTGCTGCCATTCGCTGAGCTGATGATGGTGGTAGGTGCGGGCTATCCTGAGCTATATGGGTTGCCTGTGCTGGCCTCTTCGCGGGCTTGCCCGCTCCCACAGGATCACCACAGTTTTGAAGCTGGGTGGATTACCTGTGGGAGCGGGCATGCCCGCGAATAGGCCGGCACAGGCAAAACAACACTGAACAGGGAGGCACAACAATGAAAACCCTCGTCGACCACCTGAGCCAGTACGCCAGCTACCACCGCGACCCACGCAACATCGCCACCCACTTCGTCGGCATCCCCATGATCGTGCTGGCGGTCACCATCCTGCTCTCGCGCCCTGGCTGGGAAGTAGTCGGTATCTGGCTATCCCCTGCGCTGCTGGCAGCGGCGGCCTCGGTGTGGTTCTACCTGCGCCTGGACCTGCGCTTCGGGCTGGTGATGGGGCTGTTGCTGGGCCTGTGCCTATGGGTCGGCCAGGTGCTGGCCGTACAGACAACAACGCTATGGCTCAGCGCCGGGCTGGGGGCGTTCGTGGTGGGCTGGGTCATCCAGTTCGTCGGCCATTACTACGAAGGCCGCAAACCGGCCTTTGTCGACGATGTCAGCGGGTTGATCATCGGGCCGCTGTTCGTGGTCGCAGAAGCGGCGTTCATGCTGGGCCTGTGCCCGGGCCTGAAGCGCGCCGTCGAAGCCAACGCCGGGCCGGTGGCCGTGCGCGCCCTGTAAAAACTTACGCGGTCTCTGTGGGAGCGGGCGTGCCCGCGAACACCGGCAGCGCCGGTGCCATCTACCGCGTCGCCAGTTTCGCGGGCACGCCCGCTCCCACAACAGTCAACTGCGCGATTCTACGCCCAGCTCATCCCACACCGATTCGGCCATGTGGAAGGTGGCGTTGGCCGCCGGAATGCCGCAGTAGATCGCGCTCTGCATCAGCACTTCCTTGATCTCGTCACGGGTCACGCCGTTGTTGGCCGCCGCACGCAGGTGCAGTTTAAGCTCGTCGTTGCGGTTCATGCCGATCAGCATGGCGATGGTGATCAGGCTGCGGGTATGGCGCGGCAGGCCCGGGCGGGTCCAGATATCCCCCCAGGCGTGGCGGGTGATCATCTCCTGGAACTCGCCGTTGAAGTCGTTGAGTTTTTCCAGGCTGCGGTCCACGTGGGCATCGCCAAGTACCGCACGGCGTACTTGCATGCCGGCGTCGTAACGTTGTTTCTCGTCCATGGCGTTGTCCTCAGTGAGCCAGCAGGAAGTCGAGCACACGGCGGCTGAAGGCCTCACCGATTTCGACGTTGGACAGGTGCGCCGCCAGGAAGTCGACGTACTCAGCACCTTTGATGCCAGCCTGCATGAAGCGGCCATGCTCAGGGGTAGTCACCACATCCTCGGTACCGGCCACGATCAGCGCCGGCACCTGGATGCGGCCCAGTTGCTCCCGGTAATCGGCATCACGCACCGCGGCACAGTTGCCGGCATAGCCCTGCGGGCTGGTTTGCGCCAGCATCTGGCAAATGCGCTGGGCCTGCTCTGGCTGGGCCTGGGCAAAGTCCGGGGTGAACCAGCGGGCGATGGAGGCATCGCGCAGGTCGACCATGGCCTGCTGGCCACCTTTGAGCACGGTGTCGATACGGGTGTTCCACACCTCGTCATTGGCGATCTTGGCGGCGGTGTTGCACAGGGTCAGGCTGTGCAGGCGGGCACCGGCGTTGATGCCCAGCCACTGGCCGATCAGGCCACCCATCGACAGGCCGACGAAATGCGCTTTCTGGATGTCCAGGCCATCGAGCAGGGCCAGCACGTCGCGGCCCAGCTGTTCGATGCTGTAGGGGCCTTCGGTGACCAGCGATGCACCGTGGCCACGGGTGTCGTAGCGCAGCACCCGCAAGTGCTGGCTCCACAGCGGAATCTGGGTGTCCCACATGCCCAGGTCGGTGCCCAGCGAATTGGACAGCACCAGCACCGGGGCGTTTTCCGGGCCATCGATCTGGTAATTCAAAACGCCATCGGCCAGTTGCAAATGCGCCACAGCAGTCTCCTTCAGGCAGTGAAATGTTGATGTTCGGATACGGCCCGCGCCACCCAGACGCGGGCCTGGCCCAGATAATGGGCAGGGTCGAGCAGGCGATCGAGTTCCTCGGCAGACAGCTCGGCGCTGACCTGCGGTTCGTCACCCAGTACGGCACGCAGGTGGCGCTGCTCGGCCACCGCACGCTGGCAGCATTGCTCCAGCAAGTGGTGGGCGCGGTCGCGGCCCAGGCGCTGGGCGAGGACGATGCTCACCGCTTCGGCCAGCACCAACCCTTGGGTCAGGTCGAGGTTACGGCGCATGCGCGCTGCATCCACTTCCATGCCTTCGGCAATCACCAGGGCCTGGCGCAGCGCGCCGGAGACCAGGCAGCAGATGTCCGGCAGTGTTTCCCACTCGGCATGCCACAGGCCCAGGCTGCGCTCATGCTCCTGGGGCATGGCGGCAAACAGGGTCGACACCAGGCCAGGTACGCGGGTGGCAGCGCCAATCAGAACCGCCGCGCCCACCGGGTTACGCTTGTGCGGCATGGTGGAAGACCCCCCCTTGCCCGGCGCGGAAGGCTCGAACACCTCCCCCGCCTCGGTCTGCATCAGCAAGCTGACATCGCGGCCAAACTTGCCCAGGCTGCCGGCCACCAGGCCCAGCACCGAGGCAAACTCCACCAGGCGGTCGCGCTGGGTGTGCCAGGGCTGCTCAGGCAGGGTCAGCTTCAGTTGCTCGGCCAGGGCCTCGGCCACCGGCATCGCCTTGCTGCCCAGGGCGGCCAGGCTGCCCGAGGCGCCGCCGAACTGCAGTACCAACAGGCGCGGGCGCAGCTCCTGCAGGCGCTGCCGGTGGCGGGTCAATGCCCCCAGCACGCCGGCCAGTTTCATGCCCAGGGTCACCGGGGTGGCATGTTGCAGCCAGGTGCGGCCCACCAATGGCGTATCGGCATGCTTCAAGGCCTGCTGCGACAGGGTATTGGCCAGTTTGCCCAGGTCGGCTTCGATCAGGTCGAGGGCATCGCGCAGCTGCAGCACCAGCCCGGTGTCCATCGCGTCCTGGCTGGTGGCGCCCAGGTGCACGTAGCGCTCAGCCTCGGGCACGCCACTGGCAATCACCTTGCCCAACGCCTTCACCAACGGGATCGCCGAGTTGCCAGCAGTGGCAATGGCATTGGCCAGCGCGCCAACGTCATAGCGCTCGGCCTGGCACGCCGCCTCGATGGCAGCCACGGCGCTGTGCGGCACCAGCCCGGCAGCGGCTTCGGCACGGGCCAGCGCGGCCTCGAAATCCAGCATGCCCTGCAAGCGGCCACGGTCGGAGAAGATCTCGCGCATGGCCGGCGCGGTGAAGTAGGCGTCGAACAGTTGGTTGGTCATGCCACGTCCTTAATCATCGTGGTGCAGGTACGCGGCCTGCTTCGGCAGGCGCAGGCTGAACAGGAAGGCAATCGCCATCATGGCCGTCACGTACCAGTAGAAAGTGTTTTCCATGCCCAGGGTCTTCAGGCCCAGGGCTACGTACTCAGCGGAGCCGCCGAATGCCGCGTTGGCAACTGCATAGGCCAGGCCCACACCGAGCGCACGCACTTGTGGCGGGAACATCTCGGCCTTCACCAGGCCGCTGATCGAGGTGTAGAAACTGACAATACATAACGCCAGGCTGATCAGCACGAAGGCCATGAACGGGCTGGTCACGGTTTTCAGCGCCATCAGCAGCGGCACGGTGCACAGGGTACCCAAGGCGCCGAACAGCAGCATCGAATTGCGCCGGCCGATACGGTCGGACAACATGCCGAAGAACGGCTGCAGCACCATGAACAGGAACAGCGCGCCGGTCATCACATAGCTGGCGTTCTTCGCGGTCATGCCGGCCGTGTTGACCAGGTACTTCTGCATGTAGGTGGTGAAGGTGTAGAAGATCAGCGAGCCGCCGGCGGTGTAGCCCAGTACCGTGATGAACGCGGCGGCGTGGTTGCGGAACAGGCCGCCGATCGAGCCGGCATCCTTGTCGTTGCGGGTTTCGGCGCTGCTGGTCTCGTGCAGCGAGCGGCGCAGCATCAGCGAGATCAGCGCAGCGATGGCCCCGACCACGAACGGAATGCGCCAGCCCCAGGCACGCAGTTCATCTTCGGTCAGCAACTGTTGCAGGATCACCACCACCAGCACCGCCAGCAACTGGCCGCCGATCAAGGTGACGTACTGGAACGAAGCAAAAAAGCCGCGCTGACCGCGCAAGGCCACTTCACTCATGTAGGTGGCTGTGGTGCCGTACTCACCGCCCACCGACAGGCCCTGGATCAGACGGGCCAGCAACAGCAGTGCCGGGGCCCAGGTGCCAATGCTGGCGTAGGTAGGCAGGCAGGCGATCATCAGCGAGCCGAAGCACATCATCAGCACCGAGATCATCAGGGAATTCTTGCGACCATGGCGGTCAGCGAGGCGGCCGAAAATCCAGCCACCAATGGGGCGCATCAGGAAGCCAGCGGCGAATACCCCCGCCGTGTTCAACAGCTGTACGGTCGGGTCGTCGGAGGGGAAGAAGGCCGGGGCGAAATAGATGGCGCAGAAGGCGTAGACGTAAAAGTCGAACCATTCCACCAGGTTGCCTGATGAGGCACCAACGATAGCGAAGATGCGCTTGCTGCGCTCTTCGCCGGTGTAATAGGTTGAGGTCATGACGGGTTTACTCCTGGAGGGTCACAGGTAAGTCTAGACATACCTGGTAACACACTCGTTCCGCTTTGAAGCTGGCAATTGGCCTTGAGTCGAACATACCGGCCTCTTCGCGGGCACGCCCGCTCCCACAGCGGGAGGCGTGGTTCCCCTGTGGGAGCGGGCGTGCCCGCGAAGAGGCCGGTACAGGTCAAACCCGCTCGATGGCCAGCGCCAAACCTTGCCCAACGCCCACACACATGGTCGCCAAGCCTTTACGCCCACCGCTCTTCTCCAGCTGATGCAGCGCAGTCAGCACCAGGCGCGCCCCGCTCATGCCCAGCGGGTGGCCCAGGGCAATCGCGCCGCCATTCGGGTTCACCTGCGGCGCATCATCGGCCACACCCAGCTCACGCAGCACCGCCAAACCTTGGCTGGCAAACGCTTCATTAAGCTCGATCACATCAAAATCATTTACCGCCACACCCAGGCGCTCGGTCAGCTTGCGCACCGCCGGCACCGGGCCGATGCCCATGACCCGTGGTGCAACGCCGCCGCTGGCCATGCCGAGCACGCGGGCACGCGGGGTCAGGCCGTGCTTCTTCACCGCTTCAGCCGACGCCAGGATCAACGCCGCAGCACCGTCGTTCACGCCCGAGGCGTTGCCAGCGGTGACGGTCTTGTCCGGGCCGTTGACCGGTTTGAGCCTGGTCAACGCCTCGAGCGTGGTTTCCGGGCGCAGGTGTTCGTCCAACTCGACGATGGTTTCGCCCTTCTTGTGCGCAATGCGCACCGGCACGATCTCTTCGGCGAAAAAGCCGGCAGCCTGTGCGGCTGCAGCTTTCTGCTGGCTGCGCAGGGCAAACGCGTCCTGGTCAGCGCGCGAAACCTGGTAGTCATCGGCCACGTTGTCGGCGGTTTCCGGCATGGAGTCCACGCCGTACTGGCTCTTCATCAGCGGGTTGATGAAGCGCCAGCCGATGGTGGTGTCTTCCAGCTTCATGTTGCGCGAATAGCCGCTTTCGGCCTTGCCCATGACGAACGGCGCACGCGACATCGACTCGACACCGCCAGCAATCGCCAGCTCCATTTCGCCACTGGCAATGGCGCGGAAAGCGGTGCCGATGGCATCCATGCCCGACGCGCACAGGCGGTTCAGGGTGACGCCCGGGATGCTGTCGGGCAAGCCGGCCAGCAGCAGCGCCATGCGCGCTACGTTGCGGTTGTCTTCACCGGCCTGGTTGGCACAGCCGAAGAACACTTCGTCAACCTGGTCCCACTGCACAGTCGGGTTGCGCTCAATCAGCGCTTTCAACGGCACGGCAGCCAGGTCGTCGGCACGCACACCCGCCAACGCGCCGCCGAAGCGGCCGATCGGGGTGCGGATGGCGTCACAGATAAATACGTCGCGCATTAGGCTTCTCCTGCCACTGGCCATGGGCCGCGGCGGTACGTTTGGAGGCTACTGGTCAGGGTGCTTCGTTGCGCTCAGATTAAGGAGACTGGCGGGGGGCTTACAATCCGATAATCGACTCAATGTGCGGTTATCGAACAATTTGTTAGATTGCTACCTACCCCCTTCACTGCCTGTACCGTCCTCATCGCCGGCAAGCCAGCTCCCACAGGTGCCACCGGCCCTGGCCTTGCGCAATCCTGTGGGAGCCGGCTTGCCGGCGATTGGGCCACTACGTCAGGTCGCGTCCGCGTGGCTCACCAGCCCCTTGACGATCACCCCCACGGTCGCCAGTGCGGCAGGCACCAGCAGCGCCGTCAGCACCTGCTCGAAATTCCAGCCCAGGCCCAGCAGTGTCGCGCCACTCCAGGCACCGAGGATCGCGCCAAAGCGGCCAATACCCAGCATCCACGATACACCGGTGGCCCGGCCCTGGGTCGGGTAGAAGCGTGCCGCCAGTGACGGCATCGCCGACTGCGCACCGTTCACGCACATGCCGGCAATCAGCACCAGCGTCGCCAGTACGGTGATGTTGCCCAGGCTCTGCCCCACTGCGTAGGCAAACACCCCGGCCAGCAGGTAGAAGATGCCGATCACCTTGTGCGGGTTGAAGCGGTCCATGGCCCAACCCACCCCCACCGCACTCAACACACCGCCAAACTGGAACAGCGCACCGATGAACGCGGCCTGCTCCATGCTCGCGCCGCTGTCACGCATCAGGGTTGGCAGCCAGCTGGTCAGCAGGTACACGATCACCAGGCCCATGAAATAGGTCAGCCACAACAGCACGGTGCCCAGGCCATAAGTGCCAGAGAAGATGACCGCAAACACGTTGCGTGCTGCAACGGCCTTCTGCTCTGGCACGCTGAAGCTGCCCGCTTCGGCCACCACCTGCGGCGCGATGGGTGACAGGGTCTTGCGCACCTTGTCAGTACCGCGGTTGCGCACCACCAGGAACCGGGCCGACTCCGGCAGCCATACCATCAATACCAACGCCAGCAGCAATGGCAGCACGCCACCGATGACCAGCAGGCTATGCCACCCATAGGCCGGGATCATCTTGGCGGAAATGAAGCCACCACCGGCCATGCCCAGGTTGAAGCCACAGAACATGCTGGTCACCAGCAGCGACTTCAGGCGCTCGGGGGTGTACTCGGACAGCAGCGTGGTAGCGTTGGGCATGCCTGCACCCAGGCCCAGGCCGGTCAGGAAGCGCAGCACCAGCAGCTGGTCAACGTTGGTGGCGTAGGCCGAGGCCAGGCTGAAGCCGCCAAACACCAGCACCGCGCCTACCAGCACGCCCTTACGGCCGAAGCGGTCAGCCAGCGGCCCGGAGCCCAGGGCGCCAAACACCATGCCGATCAACGCGGCACTCATCACCGGGCCGAGGCTGGCGCGGTCTATCCCCCACTCCTGCGACAGCGCCGGGGCGATAAAGCCCATGGCGGCGGTGTCCAGGCCATCGAGGAAGACGATCAGGAAGCACAACAGCACGACCCGCCATTGATAGCGGGACAAAGGCTGCTGATTGATGAACGACTGAACGTCGAGGCTTTTGCCGACGCTGTTTTGCGCTTGGTTCATTGTTGTTATCCAGAATGTAGGGCACAGCCAGACCACTGCACACGGGCAACCGGCACAGAGGACGATGATTGGGGAATATGGCCTGCGTCAGCCTGGATACAACGGAACTGCGCGCAGGTGCGGCCGCGGCAGCGAGGGGACAGTATTCATGGTAAGTGCCTCTTATGTTTTTCTTGTTCGATCGGCAGGGCCGACCGTTGCGAGAAACATTAATCAGCGGGCGCAGGTGAAGCAATTCACCCGGAACGACACTGTGCGTTTATCGCACAAGAAACGGTTTTGCCTGTTCAATTTTTGAATGTGGGCGCTGTGCGCCCCAATCGCCGGCAAGCCAGCTCCCACAGGCTTCGCGCAGTCCTCCAGAACTGCACAGTACTTGTGGGAGTTCGGCTTGCCGACGATTGGGCCGGCAATCTCAACCAAACAACTGATGGCAAAGGTCGCGACTGGCAGCCAGTAAAATCGGCAAGAACCGTTGCTCCAACTCGCTACGCGTCACTCGCCCGACGTGGGTGCTCACGTTCAACGCCGCCAACACCTGCCCCGATGCGTCATAGATCGGCACCGCAATCGAACGCAGCCCCTGCTCCAGCTCCTGGTCGACCACGCACCAGCCCTGGGCCCGCACCTGCTGGATGCAGGCGAACAGTGACTCAGGGTCATTCAGGGTGCGGCTAGTGCGCGCCTTCAGGTCCGCACGCTCCAGGTACTCACGCAGGCTGGTGTCGTCCATCGCCGCCAGCAGGATGCGCCCCATCGATGTGCAATAGGCCGGCAGGCGCCCGCCCACCGACAGGTCGACCGATATCAGCCGCTCGACCGTGGCCGAACGGGCTATATAAAGAATGTCGTCACCTTCGAGGGTGGCCATGTTGGCGGCCTCGTGCAACTGATCACTGATACGGTCCAGGTAAGGTTGCGCAGAAATCGCCAACGGCGTCGACGACAGGTAGGCATGCCCCAGCGTCAGCACTTTGGGCAACAACGAATAGGTACGCCCGTCGGTGGTGGCGTAACCCAGCTTGATCAACGTGTGCAGGCAACGGCGCACCGCTGCGCGCGGAATTTCGGTGCGGTGGCTGATCTGGGCGATGGTCAGGTGGCGCTTGCGCTCCTGGAAAGCCTGGATCACCGCCAGGCCCCGTGCCAGGGAGGTCATGAAATCCGGGTCGCCGGTAAACGCCTGAATACGCTTGGCAGGTGAGGCCACGATCGGTGGTGCCATGGCCGAAGCGGGCCGCGCGGGCTCCGGATTGCCGGAATCGTTGGCCAGGGTTTCGTCACTCATCGCACACCTCAAAAAAAACGCCCATTCGTGCGATTATCGAACAAACGGCCGATAATCGCAATTGACCGCCGACACTTTTGCTTATACCTTTCTCTGGCCACTTGTGGCTTCTTTGGAGAGACTGGTCAGGTACCCACCGTAGAAGTCCCCAGGCAACGGCCTCGCCTTTTGGCGAGGCCGTTTTTCATTCGGGCCTTGCCCGGCATTGCAGCGAACTTTTATCCGCCATGCCTTTCAAACTTGTACGAAAGGCGCAAACAGTTTCCCGGCACCGCCCTTTACTTATGTCAGATGATGTCAGTGTTGGGTAAATAACGATGTTCGGTAAATTATCGGTTGCTATAATCGACTGCACAGGCCCGACGCTTGCGTGGCAGTGGAACCTTGCGCGGTATCAAGCCGTTGCGGCCAACAAGGCATGTGCACGCTGCACAACGCATAACAACAGTCATCACACTTATTCAGGTACTGCATGTGACAAAAGACGAACTGCGCGCAGAACTAGAGCGCCAGGCTGAACGCTTTAAAGATGTCTACGGTGGCGAAGTCACCACTTACGCCGCACAACCGGACCCGGAACGCAAACCTTGGCGCAAACGTGCCAGCATCCGTGACCAGTCCTTCAGCCAGGAACTGGAACGTATGGAGAAGGAACTGCGCGGCGACAATCCCTGACCTGGGGCCACGCCAGCGCGTCGTCGCCCGGCCCCCGGGCGCGGTCTATCTTTACCGTCAGGCCGAAGGTGAAATGGAATTACACAAATTTCATACATCCGTTTGAATGCCGGACGGACGGTTATTTGTTGAGCTTTTTGCAGGATTTCGCCAGATTTAGGGCCATTTAACCGACATTTCCCTGCCTCGAAGCCTTGATGGACCCAGCCCGTGCTCACCCGGATGATTGCCATCGGTCTGTAGCAGGTGCATCGATTGCAAAGGTTTTCTGGCATAATCCCGCCCCCCTATGACCGCCAGACAACCTTCATGATCGATTTATTCAGCGGACTGGATGCCTGGGTGTTGGTGAGCCTGCTGCTCGCCTTGACCTTCGTACTCGCCTTCGAGTTCATCAATGGCTTTCATGACACCGCCAACGCGGTAGCTACCGTCATCTATACCAAAGCCATGCCGCCGCACCTCGCCGTGTTCTTCTCCGGCGTGTTCAACTTCCTTGGCGTTCTGCTCGGCGGTGTCGGGGTGGCCTATGCCATCGTGCACCTGCTGCCGGTAGAGCTGCTGATCAATGTGAACACCGGACACGGCCTGGCCATGGTCTTCTCGCTGCTGGCCGCGGCCATCACCTGGAACCTGGGCACCTGGTACTTCGGCATCCCCGCTTCCAGCTCGCACACGCTGATCGGCTCCATTCTCGGTGTTGGCCTGGCCAACGCCCTGATCAACGACATCCCGCTGGGCGACGGCGTGAACTGGCAGAAGGCGATCGACATCGCCATGTCGCTGGTGGTCTCGCCAATGGCAGGTTTCGCCGTTGCAGCCCTGGTACTGATCGGCCTGAAATGGTGGCGCCCGCTGTCGAAGATGCACAAAACCCCCGACCAGCGCCGCAAGCTCGACGACAAGAAGCACCCGCCATTCTGGAACCGCATGGTGCTGGTGGTTTCGGCCATGGGCGTGAGCTTCGTACACGGTTCCAACGATGGCCAGAAGGGCATCGGCCTGATCATGCTGGTACTGATCGGCATCGTCCCGGCCAAGTTCGTCCTCGACCTGAACAGCACCACCTACCAGATCGAGCGTACCCGCGACGCCACCTTGCACATGAGCCAGTTCTACCAGCGTAACGCCGCCACCTTGGGCGAGTTCCTGGCACTGGGCAAAGCCAAGGCCAGCGACCTGCCAGAGCAGTTCAGCTGCAACCCGCAGCAGACCGAACCGACCATTGCCGCGCTGCAGTCCTCGCTTCAGGGCGTGACCGACTACCACAGCCTGAGTGCAGACAAGCGTGTTGAAGTGCGCCGCTACCTGCTGTGCCTGGATGACACGGCGAAAAAGGTTGGCAAGCTGCCAGGCCTGGATGCCCGTGAAAAGGCCGACCTGGAAAAACTGCGTAAAGACCTGACCGCCACTACCGAGTACGCGCCGTTCTGGGTCATCGTGGCCGTTGCCCTGGCCTTGGGCCTGGGCACCATGGTTGGCTGGAAGCGCGTGGTACTGACCGTTGGCGAGAAGATCGGCAAGCAAGGCATGACCTATGCCCAGGGCATGTCGGCACAGATCACCGCAGCCTGTGCCATCGGCATGGCCAACGTGTTCGCCCTGCCGGTATCCACCACCCACGTGCTGTCGTCCGGCGTGGCCGGCACCATGGTCGCCAACAAGAGCGGCCTGCAGGGCGGCACCGTGAAGACCATCCTGCTGGCCTGGATACTGACCCTGCCGGCCTCGATGGGCCTGGCAGCCGGCCTGTTCTGGCTGGCGTCCAAAGCCATTGGCTGAGTGATACCCGCATAGAGAAAGGCGCCTTCGCAGGCGCCTTTTTTGTGCCTGACGCGGCACCTTGTAGGAGCGGCCTTGTGTCGCGATGGGCTGCGCAGCAGCCCCGGCAATATCTGCTGGAACCAAGATCCCGGGGCTGCTGCGCAGCCCATCGCGACACAAGGCCGCTCCTACAGGTACAGCGCAAGCCTTCAGGCTGACTACCTTTTCTTGCCCCCCAACAACGACCCCATCAACCCGCGCATCAGCTGCCGCCCCAACTGATTGGCCGCCTGGCGCACTGCCGACTTGATCGCCTGCCCCGCCGCACTCTGCAGGAACTCGCCGGCCTTGTCGGCAAAACTCTCTTCATCCGCCTTCGGCTGCGGCGCCGGCTCCACCGCCTCGCCCTTGCGCTGGGTCAGCATTTCATAGGCCGATTCACGGTCCACCGGCTTGTCATAACGCCCCGCCAGTGGCGAAGCGGCAATCAGCGCAGTGCGTTCGCTTGCAGACAACGGCCCGATCCGCGATTGCGGCGGCGCAACCAACACCCGCTGCACCATGGCCGGCGTGCCCTTCTCCTCCAGCGTGCCTACCAGCGCCTCGCCAATCCCCAGCTCGGTCAGCACCGCCAGGGTGTCGAACGCCGGGTTGGGGCGAAAACCATCGGCCACCGCGCGCAACGATTTCTGCTCCTTGGCAGTAAACGCCCGCAAGCCATGCTGAATGCGCAAGCCCAACTGGGCCAGTACCGCATCCGGCAAGTCACCCGGTGACTGGGTAACGAAATACACCCCCACGCCCTTGGAGCGGATCAACCGCACCACCTGCTCCAGGCGGTCCTGCAGCGCCTTGGGCGTGCCGTTGAACAGCAAGTGCGCTTCATCGAAGAACAGGGCCAACACCGGCTTGTCGGCATCGCCACGTTCGGGCAACTGCTCGAACAACTCGGCCAGCAGCCACAGCAGGAAAGTCGCATAGACCTTGGGCGCCTCATGCACCAGCCTGCTGGCATCGAGCAGGTGGATGCGCCCACGGCCATCGGTGTCTGGCCGCAGCAAGTCTTCCAGCTGCAAAGCCGGCTCACCAAACAACGCTTCAGCGCCCTGCTGTTCCAAGGTAGCAAGCCGACGCAACAAGGCCTGGGTAGATGCAGTGGTCATCAGCGCACTGTCTTCACCCAGCAGTTGCGGGTTGTCCTTCAGATGCGCAAGCAGCGCTTTCAGGTCCTTGAGGTCCAGCAGCAGCAGGCCCTCACGGTCGGCCACCTTGAAGGCCGCGTACAACGCCGCCTGCTGACTGTCGGTCAGCTCAAGCAAGTTGCCCAGCAGCAACGGCCCCATTTCACTGAGCGTGGTGCGCAGCGGGTGGCCGGACTGCCCGGCTATATCCCACAAACTCACCGGGTAGGCCCGAGGCGTGTGCCCCAGCCAGGGCATGCCTGCGATGCGCTCAGCCACCTTGCCCTGCGGCGTGCCGGCAGCCCCCAGCCCACACAGGTCGCCTTTGACGTCGGCCGCGAATACCGCCACCCCCGCATCGCTGAACACTTCCGCCAGATGCTGCAGGGTAACGGTCTTGCCTGTACCCGTTGCGCCCGCCACCAGTCCGTGACGGTTGGCCAACCGCATTGCTTGCCCTACTGGCTGGCCATCCGGGCCTGCACCTACAACGATGGTCGAAGATTCCGACATCTCATTAATCCTCTGCTCAAGCTTTACCTTAATTCGGCCGATACCTTTGGGTGATATTTGCCTTAATTCAGAGAGGAACAACCGAAAAGGGACTTTTCGGGATAGTGCACATCCTTACCGCTTCACCCGTGCGAACACCTGATATAAAACCTTAGCGGAACCGATTACGCCATGAACAAAAGCCTTCGTTTCAGCCACAAGATTCTTTTGGCGGCATCATTGATCGTGATGCTCGCCTTCAGCCTTTTCACCCTCTACAACGATTACCTCCAGCGTAATGCGATCCGCGAGGACCTGGAAAACTATCTGGCTGAAATGGGCGCCTCCACTTCGACCAACATCCGCAACCTGTTCGAAGGCCGTATCAAACTGGTGGAAAACCTGGCACAGAACATAGCCCAGGACCCGGCCAACGCCGAAACCCTGATGGGCCAGAATGCACTGGTTTCCAGCTTCCTCACCGTGTACCTGGGCAAGGTCGACGGCGGCTTCAGCGTGCGCCCCGACGCAAAAATGCCCGACGGCTACGACCCACGTACCCGCCCCTGGTACAAGGACGGCATGAGCGCTGCCGGCGCAACCCTGACCGAACCGTACATCGACATGACCACCAACAAGATGGTCATCGGCATTCTCAACAAGGTGTCCAGCAGTGTCGGCGTGGTCGGTGGCGACCTTGCCCTGGACGGCCTGGTGCAGATCATCAACTCGTTGAACTTCGGCGGCATGGGCTACGCCTTCCTGGTCAACGACCAAGGCAAGATCCTGGTGCACCCGGACAAGGACCTGGTGATGAAATCGCTGTCGGACCTGTTCCCGCAGCACACCCCGAAACTGACCGGTGAACTGACCGAGGTACAGAGTGAAGGCCAGACCCGCCTGCTGACCTTCACCCCGATCACCGGCTTGCCTTCGGCCAACTGGTACATCGGCCTGTCGGTAGACAAGGACAAGGCATTCTCGATGCTCAGTACCTTCCGCACCTCGGCGGTAATCGCCACGGTGGTGGCGGTGGTGATCATCATTGGCCTGCTTGGCCTGCTGATCCGGGTCCTGATGCAGCCCCTGCACACCATGACCCGCGCCATGGAGGACATCGCCCAGGGTGAAGGCGACCTGACCAAACGCCTGCGCATTCACAACCACGATGAGTTCGGCATTCTGGGCAGCGCCTTCAACCGTTTTGTCGAGCGTATCCACAGTTCGATCCGCGAAGTGTCCTCGGCCACCGAACAGGTCAACGAAGTGGCCCTGCGTGTCATCAGTGCCTCCAACTCGTCGATGACCAACTCCGACGAGCAGAGCAACCGCACCAACAGCGTGGCCGCCGCCATCAACGAGCTGGGCGCCGCCGCCCAGGAAATCGCCGGTAACGCCGCCCAGGCTTCGCAGCACGCCAGTTCGGCGCGCCTGCTGGCCGAAGAGGGCCAGCAAGTGGTCGAGCGCAACATTGCCGCGATGAACCGCCTGTCCGACCTGATCGTCAGCTCCAGCGCGCACATCGAGACGCTGAACAACAAGACGGTCAACATTGGCCAGATCCTTGAAGTGATCACCAGCATTTCCCAGCAGACCAACCTGCTGGCGCTAAACGCTGCCATCGAAGCGGCCCGTGCGGGTGAAGCCGGGCGTGGTTTTGCCGTGGTGGCCGATGAAGTGCGCAACCTGGCGCACCGCACCCAGGAATCTGCCCAGCAGGTGCAGACCATGATCGAAGAGCTGCAGGTAGGCGCCCGCGAGTCGGTCGAGACCATGGACCAGAGCCAGCGCCACAGCCAGGACAGCATGCAGATCGCCAACCAGGCCGGTGAGCGGCTCGACAGCGTTACCGTGCGTATCGGCGAGATCGACGGCATGAACCAGTCGGTAGCCACCGCCACCGAGGAGCAGACCGCCGTGGTCGAGGCGATCAACATGGACATCAACGAGATCAACATGCTCAACCAGGAAGGCGTGGAGAACCTGCAGGCCACCTTGCGCGCCTGCTCGGACCTGGAGCAGCAGGCCGGCCGCCTGAAGCACCTGGTGGGCAGTTTCCGCATTTAAGCACGTACCGCGTCGCCCGCTCCCACAGGGATAACACTGGCCGCATGGCCTGCACAGTCTCTGTGGGAGCGGGCAGGCCCGCGAAGCAGCAAACACCACTCCCCAGCCCCGCCCCATCCCGATCGAACAAACTATCCTTCTGAAAGGTCAACCTTTAGGCGCGTCATCGCCGGCCCGTTACCGCCGCATGACAGACCCGAAGACGATCCCGGAGGGATGCTGATCGTGCACATTGCCGACATCACCATGTTCTACGCCCCGGCCAGCGGCGGCGTACGAACCTATCTTGATGCCAAACACCGCCGTCTCGACGCCATTGATGGTGTACGCCACAGCCTGCTGATACCCGGCGCGAGCGCCCAGCATGCCGACGGTATATTCCAGGTGCCCGCCCCACCCCTGCCGTTCGGCAAGGGCTACCGCTTCCCGGTACGCCTGGCCCCCTGGTGCAAAACGCTGCGCACGCTCAAGCCCGACCTGATCGAAGTTGGCGACCCCTACCTGACTGCCTGGGCAGCGCTGGAGGCGCGGCGTCAGCTCGATGTGCCGGTAATCGGTTTTTACCATTCCGACCTGCCCTTGCTGGTCAGCAACCGCATGGGCAACTGGTTCACGCCCAATGTCGAGGCCTACGTCAGCAAGCTGTATGGCAATTTCGACCGGGTACTGGCGCCCAGCCAGGTCATGGCCGACAAACTGCGCCGCCTGGGCGTGCATGATGTGCATGTACAGCGCCTGGGGGTGGACCTGGCCACCTTCAACCCTGACAAGCGCGACCCGCAGCTACGCGCACAACTGGGTATTGCCGACACCAGCCGCCTGCTGATCTATGCCGGCCGTGGCTCGCGGGAAAAGAACCTGCCCGTGCTGCTCGACTGCATGCAGCAGCTGGGTAACCCCTACCACCTGCTGCTGGTGGGCTCGAACATGCCGGCCAATGTGCCGCACAATGTCAGCGTGATCGACCACTTCCACCCCGCGCCGGAGGTCGCACGCCTGATGGCCAGTGCCGACCTGCTCGTGCACGCCGGGGATCAGGAAACCTTCGGCCTGGTCATACTCGAAGCGATGGCCAGTGCTACCCCCGTGGTAGCCGTGCGCGCTGGCGCCTTTGGCGAGATCGTCAATGAACACTGCGGGCGCTTGTGCCGCCCCAACGATGGCCAGGCCATGGCGGCGGCCGTGCGTGAGGCATTCGAGGCCGGCGTAGGCAAACTCGGGGCGCAGGCCCGACATCACGTGGAGCAGCATTATTCATGGGACAACGTGGTGTGCGGCCTGCTGCAGCACTACCAGGCCGTACTCGGCCACCCGTCGCAGGTACGCGCCCATGGCTGAGCTACAACCGGCATCGCGCAGCCTGATGCTGGTGCTGCACGATGTCGCGCCCGAAACCTGGCCCGACTACCAACCCTTCGTCGAGGCCATTGATACACTCGGCAGCATCCCCATGACATGGCTGGTGGTGCCGGACTTTCACCAGCGCAACCTGCTGCTGCGCTCCCCCACCTTCTGCCGCCTGCTTGAGCGGCGCCTGGCCAAGGGCGACGAGCTGGCCCTGCACGGCTATTACCACGCCGACAACGGCCCGCCGCCACGCACGCCCGGCGAATACTTCATGCGCCGTATCTACACCCACGAAGGCGAGTTCTATGGCCTCGACCAGCAGCAGGCGTTGCAACGGCTGGAGCAGGGCCTGGGCCTGTTTCACCAGCAGGGCTGGCCTGTAGCCGGCTTCGTCGCCCCGGCCTGGTTGATGAGCGAAGGCACCCGCCAGGCCTTGCGCCGCCTGCCACTGCGTTACACCAGCACCCCGCAGCACCTGTACCGTTTGCCGGACTTCACCGCGATCGAAGCCCCCGGGTTGGTGTGGAGTGCCCGCAGCGCCTGGCGCCGCGGGCTTTCCAGGGTGCTGTGCGACTGGCAATGCCGGCGTTGGCGCGACGCCGACACACTGCGCCTGGGCCTGCACCCGGTAGACATGCGTCACCGCAGCTCTCGTGACTACTGGCTGAACACCTTGCGCAGGTTGCTGGCTCAAGGCCGCGAACCACTGACCAAGTCGGCCTGGCTGGACCGCCAGGCCAACGCATGAATCGCTTGACCTGGCTGGGCCTGGCACTGCTCGGCGCAGTGCTGGTGCCAACCCTGCTCGGTGGCAGCGAGTTGCTGCCAAGGTTGCAGCGCTTCGACCCCGCGCTGATGCTGATGCTGCTGGGCATGATCCTGCTGTGCTGGGTCATCAACGCCATCCGCCTGCGCCTTCTCCTGGGCCAGCAAGGCACAAGGCTTGGGCACCTGCGCAGCCTCGGCGTGGTGATGGCCACCGAATTCGCCATCTGCACCACCCCTGGCGGCAGCGGCGGGCCCTTGACCCTCATGGCCTTGCTCGCGCGCCACCGCATCGGCCCGGCACGCAGCGGCGCTGTCTTCGCCATGGACCAACTGAACGACCTGGTGTTCTTCTTCTGCGCCATGCTGGCCATAGCCGGCTATGCGCTGTTCCACAGCCTGGGCCGCAGCCAGGAAAGCATGCTGATGGGCAGCGCGCTGCTGCTGTGCACTGCTCTGGCCGGAGTGGTCGGGCTGCTGCGCTACCGGCGCACGGTGATGCGCGTCAATGGCAAGTTGCTGCAGCGTCTGGGCATGAGCCAGCAGCGCAAACGCCGCTGGGCTCGCAAACTGCTGCACTTCATCGACGCACTGGCGCAAACCTGGCGCCTGCCCAAGCGAACGCTCAGCCTGGTGTTTACCCTGACCTGCGCACACTGGTGCCTGCGCTATAGCGTGTTGTACCTGGTATTGAGAGGGTTGGGGGTGGACTTGGCGTGGATCCCCAGCTTCCTTGTGCAGATGCTCTCGCTCAGCGCCGGACAGTTCAGCCTGTTGCCCGGAGGGGCAGGAGCTGCCGAGCTGACCTCGGCCAGCCTGTTGACGCCACTGGTGGGCAGTTCGACCGCAGCGGCGGCCATCCTGATCTGGCGTGCGGTTACTTATTACTTTTATCTGCTG
The DNA here is from genome assembly GCF_044769185.1 of Pseudomonas sp. NPDC090592. NCBI lineage: Bacteria > Pseudomonadati > Pseudomonadota > Gammaproteobacteria > Pseudomonadales > Pseudomonadaceae > Pseudomonas > Pseudomonas sp. NPDC090592. The sequence goes on along the minus strand of NZ_JBIVXJ010000002.1, from coordinate 113,157 downwards.
GCGGGTGGGCCGGTGTTTGTGTGCCTGTTGGCCCGCCCGTTGCTGGAGCGTTGGCGGCGTCAGGCGGGTTGAGCTGTTGCCAGAGTTCGGCAGCGCCGGGGAAGTCGGTGCCGTCGCTATCGTCGAGCGCTTCGGGATCGTAGCGGGCCAGGCAGCCTTCGCCGAGGGTGGGCGGGGGTGAAGCGGTGGGTTTGTTGCGTTGCCTGGCCATCAGTATTCCTTTCGAGATTGCCGGGGGCGCTTTGCGCCCCTTTCGCCGGCAAGCCAGCTCCCACACCGACCGCATCGAGTCCAGGCCATGTGCAATCCCTGTGGGAGCTGGCTTGCCGGCGATGGGCTGCAAAGCAGCCCTAAGGCCTCACAGGCAATCCGACCCTGTCAGTCGAACACCACCGTCTTGTTACCATGCACAAGAACGCGGTCTTCCAGGTGGTAACGCAGGCCACGGGCCAGCACCATCTTTTCCACATCACGGCCAAAGCGGACCATGTCTTCGATGCTGTCGGCATGGCTGACACGCACCACGTCCTGCTCGATGATCGGGCCAGCGTCCAGCTCTTCGGTAACGTAGTGGCAGGTCGCGCCGATCAGCTTCACGCCACGCAGGGAGGCCTGGTGATAGGGTTTTGCGCCAACAAACGACGGCAGGAAGCTGTGGTGGATGTTGATCACCTTCTCGGCATAGTCCTGGCACAGTTGCGGCGGCAGGATCTGCATGTAGCGCGCCAGCACCACCACATCGGCGGCATGCTCATTGACCAGGCGCGACACTTCGGCAAAGGCCGGGGCCTTGTCCTTGGGGTCGACCGGCACATGGAAGAACGGAATACCGTGCCACTCGACCATGCTGCGCAGGTCGTTGTGGTTGGAAATAACGCAAGGGATGTCGCAGTCCAGTTCGTCGGTGTGCCAGCGGTGCAACAGGTCGGCCAGGCAATGCGACTCGCGGCTGGCCATCAGCACCACGCGTTTTTTTTGCGCCGAGTCGGTAACGCGCCAGGTCATGGAGAACTCTTCGGCGATGGGCGCAAACGCCTCGCGGAAGGCTTCAATACCGAATGGCAGCGATTCGGCACGGATTTCATGGCGCATGAAGAACCACCCGCTCTGCTCATCAGAGTGGTGGCTGGCTTCGTTGATCCAGCCATTGTACAAGGCCAGGAAATTACTGACTTTCGCCACGATACCTACACGGTCGGGGCAGGCGATCACCAGACGATAGGTGCGCATGAATGAGACTCCAGAACTTCGCAAAGGCGCCTATTCTAGCGGTCCGCCAGAAAAAACGCAGTAATGATTGCAGCGGCGATGGCCTGTGCGGATCAGCCATCGCTGCGCGAGTAGTTCCTGACCGTGATGACGCAACGCAGGGTGTTTATGTAAATTTTTGTTCACGTGGAGAAATATTGTCACAGCTTAATTAACAGTTAATTGCCCAGTACCATGTTTACTTGTGACTATCGCCTGTCTATTATTGGCCCACACATTTCTGAACACGCATTAAGGAACACTCCATGTCCCTGATCAACGAGTACCGCGCCACCGAAGAAGCCATCAAGGAACTTCAGGCCCGCCTGGCCAACCTGTCGCAGGATGACAAGCTGAAGAAAGAACTGGAGTTCGAAGGCAAACTGCGCACGCTGATGGGTGAATACTCCAAGTCGCTGCGCGACGTGATTGCCCTGCTCGACCCAGAGTCGAAACTGAGCAAGGCACCTCGCGGCGCGGTCAAGGCCACTGCCACCAAGCGTGCGCGCAAGGTCAAGCAATACAAGAACCCGCACAACGGTGAAGTCATCGAAACCAAAGGCGGCAACCACAAAACCCTGAAAGAGTGGAAAGCCACTTGGGGCGGCGACGTGGTTGAAAGCTGGGCGACCCTGCTGGACTGATTGTCCGCATACTCGCTTTGCTTATCGCAAACAAAAACGCCGGCACATTGCCGGCGTTTTTGTTTGCCTGTTGATCAGCCAATTGCAAATTGTGCCTGCAATTGCCGGGCATGCATTTGCCAGGCGTCCAGCACGCGCCGGCCGGCTTCGTCAGCGCGCTCCCAGGCTTGCTGGTGCGCTTGCTCGAAGTCGCCCAGCGTATTCGGTGCCCCCCACTGCGGGTCGCTCAGGCGCTGCTGGCAGAAGCCATGCCAGCGCTGGCGCTCTTCGCTGTTCAAGGTTTCCGGGAAGTTGCGCGCCCGGTAGCGGAATAGCAGTTCGGGTAGGCGCGGGTCATCGAACATCCAGTGCCCACGGCCCAACTGCGCGGGTTCCAGCGCACGCACTTGCTCACATAAGCGGCGGTCCCGGTCCCCTATAAAACCGTCATACAACTGTTGCTCCGGATCTTCACTCGGGGTGAAGTCTTCCTTGCCGTAGATGTGCTCCAGCTTGTCTTGCCATTGCGCCTGTTGGCTGGCCAACTGTTCGCCACGCAATTGTAACAACGTCAAGTCCAGGCCTAAACGTTGTTGATCGACAGGGCGCAATACTGACAACGGTGCCAGCACCGGGCAACGATTGATTTGTACCAGTTTGAGCGGCACTGGTAATTCACCCTCGGCCAACTCTTCATGGCGGGTGTACAAACGCTGGCGCAAAACTTCAGCACTTTCCCTCAGTAACGGTAGGGTTTCCTGATGCAGGTCGCACACAATCAGTGCATTGCGATTACGTGGGTGCCATGCCAGTGGCAATACCACACCCAGGTAATTGCGCGCTGCCGAAAAACGCCCGGATATATGCACCAGTGGCTGCAACAAGCGGACCTGCTCCAGCACTTTATGTTTGCTGCGTAACTGGAACAGCCAGTCATACAGTTTGGGCTGTTTCTGCCGTATCAGGCGGGCCAGGGCAATGGTTGCCCGCACGTCGGAAAGCGCCTCATGGGCATGCCCATGGTCAATGCCATTGGCTTTGCTCAGCAACTCCAGGCGCAAGCTGGTGCGCCCATCCTGTTGCGGCCATTGAATACCGTCCGGGCGCAAGGCGTAGGCAGTGCGCACGATGTCGATCAGGTCCCAGCGGCTGTTGCCGCCCTGCCACTCACGGGCATAGGGGTCGAAAAAGTTGCGGTACAAACTGTAGCGGGTCACTTCATCGTCGAAACGCAGGGTGTTGTAGCCCGCGCCACAGGTGCCCGGTTGCGCCAGCTGCGCATGGACCCTGGTCATGAACTCGGCTTCGCACAGCCCCTGCTCAGCCAGCAACTGCGGCGTGATGCCGGTCACCAGGCAGGCGGCCGGGTGCGGCAGGATATCGTCGGAGGGCCGGCAATAAAGACTGATCGGCTCGTCGATCTCGTTGAGGTCGAAGTCGGTGCGCACACCGGCCACCTGCAATGGCCGGTCGCAGCGCGGGTTGATGCCGGTGGTTTCGTAGTCGTGCCAGAAAATGCTGGAGGTCACGGGATCGTCCTGTATCAAGGTCGACCCGATTCTAACGCAGCCTCAGACAGAAGCGTTGGCGGGGTGGAAGCTGAAATAGTCGCGCAATGAGCGCACGAACTCGTCGTACTCGCGAGGCGCCTGCAGCAGCATGAAACCCGAATCGTAGTGCCCCGGCGTCTGGTCTTCGCGGCACCACAGGCAACTGGCAGTCAGGTTGACGAACTGATGCCCCCCGCCGACCAACGGCATGCGCAGTTGCAGTTCGTAATCAGGCCCGACCATGACGGGCAGCTGGCTGATGACCATCAGGCCATCTTCGGAGGCATTGCCTAGCTGGCCGATTTCCTGGTTGGTAAACCGGTTGAACACCTTGAGCACACAAGGCAGCTGATGACGTTCGATGTGGCGCTTGTTGAACATGATCGCGAGTGTATTCCGTACCTGATGCCAGGAATACAAGGTACTGGCGGTTGTTGTAACAGCTGAGTTACAGATTAGCGCAGCGTGCGCAGCAATTCTCGTGAAATAAACCACACCTTGGTGTTAGCGCCAAGGTGCAGTCGTCACCGGGTTGGCCACGGCCGTTTCGCCGCCGCGGTAATGGCCGAGTTTTTCCAGGGTGTGCAGGCGCGCCCGCGCCCGGTAGGCGTATTCGTTGCCCGGGTACTTCTGGATCAGGTACTGATAGGTCTGCGCGGCATCCACGTACAACGCCTGGCGCTCCAGGCACTGGCCCCGCAGCAGCGACACTTCGGGGTGGATGAACGGCCGCGAGCGGCTGGTACGGTCGACCTGCGACAGCTCCAGCATCACCCGGGCGCAATCGCCACGGTCATAGGCGCGGTAGGCGTTGTTCAGGTGGTGGTCCATGGACCAGCGGGTGCAGCCGACGGCGCTGGCCGCCAGGGCGAAAACGATCAGGGCTCGCATGGTGATCTCCTTTGATGGGAAGTATATCGGCCTGGAGTGGGTTTTCTTCAATCGCTGGCTGCAAGCTGCAAGCTGCAAGCTGCAAGCTGCAAGAAAAAGCAGCGTATGCGCCGTTCGCGCTTTTACTTGTAGCTTGCCGCTTGTAGCTTGCAGCTGCCCTATCCCCGAAGGTCGCAGGTAGTGCAACGGAACAATGACTACAGCGAGATTCAGGAGTAGCCTTTCGCTGCGCTTCACTATAGGAGTCTGTGCATGAGCATCCGCCGTACCAAAATCGTCGCCACCCTTGGCCCCGCCAGCAACTCGCCGGAAGTGATCGAACAGCTGATCCTCGCTGGCCTGGACGTGGCACGCCTGAACTTCTCCCACGGCACGCCGGACGAACACAAGGCCCGCGCGCGCCTGATCCGCGACATCGCCGCCAAGAATGGCCGCCATGTTGCACTGCTGGGCGACCTGCAGGGTCCGAAGATCCGCATCGCCAAGTTCGCCAACAAGCGCATTGAATTGAAGATTGGTGACAAGTTCACCTTCTCCACCGCCCACCCGCTGACCGAAGGCAACCAGGACATCGTCGGTATCGACTACCCGGACCTGGTCAAGGACTGCGGCGTCGGTGACGAACTGCTGCTCGACGATGGCCGTGTGGTCATGCGCGTCGAAACCGCCACCGCAGATGCCCTGCACTGCGTGGTGATCATCGGCGGCCCGCTGTCCGACCATAAAGGCATCAACCGTAAAGGTGGCGGCCTGACCGCACCGGCCCTGACCGAGAAAGACAAGGCCGACATCAAGCTGGCAGCAGAAATGGACCTGGACTACCTGGCCGTTTCCTTCCCGCGTGACGCCAGCGACATGGAATACGCGCGCAAGCTGCGTGACGAAGCCGGCGGCAGCGCCTGGCTGGTGGCCAAGATCGAACGCGCCGAAGCGGTGGCCGACGACGAAACCCTCGACAAGCTGATCCTCGCTTCCGATGCCGTCATGGTTGCCCGTGGCGACCTGGGTGTGGAAATCGGCGACGCCGAACTGATCGCCATCCAGAAAAAGATCATCCAGCACGCCCGCCGCAACAACAAGGCGGTGATCGTGGCGACCCAGATGATGGAGTCGATGATCCAGAACCCGATGCCGACCCGTGCCGAAGTGTCCGATGTGGCCAACGCCGTACTGGACAACACTGACGCGGTGATGCTGTCGGCAGAAAGCGCCGCCGGTTCCTACCCGATCGAAGCCGTACAGGCCATGGCACGTATCTGCTCGGGCGCCGAAAAGCACCCGACCAGCCAGAAGTCCAGCCACCGCCTGCACACCACCTTCGAGCGCTGCGACGAAAGCATCGCCCTGGCGGCCATGTACACCGCCAACCACTTCCCGGGCGTGAAGGCGATCATCGCCCTGACCGAAAGCGGCTACACCCCGCTGATCATGTCGCGCCTGCGCTCGCACGTGCCGATTTTCGCCCTGTCGCCACACCGCGCCACCCAGGCTCGCGCCAACATGTTCCGCGGCGTGTACCCGATCGCCTTCGACCCGGCCTCGCTGCCGGCCGACAAGGTGAGCCAGGCTGCGGTCGACGAACTGCTCAAGCGTGGCCTGGTGGAGCAAGGTGACTGGGTGATCCTGACCAAGGGTGACAGCTACCACACCATCGGTGGTACCAACGGGATGAAGATCCTGCACGTTGGTGACCCGCTGGTCGGCTGACCTAGCCCCGGGGCCGCTTTGCGGCCCAATCGCCGGCAAGCCAGCTCCCACAGGGACCACGCAGGCTCAGGTCTGATGCAATCCTGTGGGAGCTGGCTTGCCGGCGATGAGGCCAGCCCAGGCAACCCAAATGCCTCAGGCATGTTCAGCGAACACATCGGCAAACACCTGCCCCCGCGGCACCCCGGCAATGAACAGCCGCCGCGCAAACCGCTCCACACTCCCCGGCGCCCCGCACACCAGCGCCACCGTCTGCCGCGAAGACGGCCGCAACCCTGCCAGCGCTTCATCCATCTGCTCTGCCAGCACCAGTTCGACCTGCACGCCCTGCAGTTGCATCAGTGGTTCAGCCAGATAATGCCCGGCACTGTCCCGCGCCACATGCAGCACCCGAATCTCGCCGCGATGCCCCTGTCGCACAGCCTCACGCAAGATGCCCCACAACGGCGCAAGCCCGGTTCCGGCTGCCAGCAGCCAGAGCGGCCGATCCTGCCAATCCAGGTCGTAATGCAAAGCACCACCCCTGAATTCGCCCAGGCGCAGCACATCTGCCACCTGCAAACCACGAGCCTTGTCGCAGAAGGCGCCCGGGCGCCGGCAATCGATGTGAAACTCCAGGAAGTCATCTTCCGCCGGCAGGCTGGCCAGGGAATAAGGCCGCGCTATCGAACCATGCCACAACACCACATGCTGCCCCGCCTGGTAGCGCACCACCCGCTCGGGCCTTAGCCGTACACGCAACACGTCCCCGAACCAGTCCAACGCGCAGACGTGCGCCGGCACACCATCGCGCTGCGGGTCGAACAGCGCCACATTCAAGTCCTCGACCACCCGGCACTGGCAGGCCAGGCGCCAGCCCAGGGCATGCTTGTCCAGTGCCAGGGCCTCGGGCAAGGCATCCAGCGGTTGCCCGGCCAGGCAGTGCACCAGGCAGGCATGACAACTGCCGGCACGGCAGCTGTAGGGCACGTTGAGCCCGGCATCATTCAAGGCGTCGAGCAGGTTGCTGCCGGTCGGCACCGCCCAGCGGCGCTCGCCCACGCAAAGTTCGGGCATGGTCGGTCTTTCTCCACAAATCACAGTCCACTTTAAGCCAAGCGCGCTACAGCAGCAAAAAGGATGCCCAAGCACTGCCGGACCATGGTCCAGACCGGCCGCAGGTGTGCCCGGCACGGATGCGCGCTATACTGCCGCGCCTTTTTCCGTCGGCCTGACCTGCCGGCGCCTTGCAAGGCGCTTCGACATGCTGGTCGGCACCGTCGATGCGTCTTTTTGAATGTTCCCGTCTTTAAGAGGAGCGCGCTGCATGACCGTGATCAAGCAAGACGACCTGATTCAGAGCGTCGCCGACGCCCTGCAATTCATTTCGTACTACCACCCCGTCGATTTCATCCAGGCCATGCACGAGGCCTATCTGCGTGAAGAATCGCCCGCTGCACGCGATTCCATCGCCCAGATCCTGATCAACTCGCGCATGTGCGCCACCGGCCACCGCCCGATCTGCCAGGACACCGGTATTGTTACCGTGTTCGTGCGCGTGGGCATGGACGTGCGCTGGGACGGCGCCACCCTGAGCGTCGACGACATGATCAACGAAGGTGTGCGTCGCGCCTACAACCTGCCGGAAAACGTCCTGCGCGCTTCGATCCTGGCCGACCCGGCCGGTGCTCGCAAAAACACCAAGGACAACACCCCGGCGGTCATCCACTACTCCATCGTCCCAGGTGACAAGGTTGAAGTGGACGTGGCTGCCAAAGGTGGCGGCTCCGAGAACAAGTCGAAGATGGCCATGCTCAACCCGTCCGACTCGATCGTCGACTGGGTGCTGAAGACCGTTCCGACCATGGGTGCTGGCTGGTGCCCGCCTGGCATGCTCGGCATCGGTATCGGCGGTACCGCCGAGAAAGCCGCCGTCATGGCCAAGGAAGTGTTGATGGAATCCATCGACATCCATGAGCTGAAAGCCCGTGGCCCGCAGAACCGCCTGGAAGAAATCCGCCTGGAGCTGTTCGAGAAGGTCAACCAGCTGGGCATCGGCGCCCAGGGCCTGGGTGGCCTGACCACCGTGCTCGACGTCAAGATCATGGACTACCCGACCCACGCCGCGTCGCTGCCGGTGTGCATGATCCCCAACTGCGCTGCCACCCGCCACGCCCACTTCGTGCTCGATGGTTCCGGCCCGGCCGAGCTGGAAGCGCCGTCGCTGGACGCCTACCCGGAAATCGTCTGGGAAGCCGGCCCGAGCGCCCGTCGCGTCAACCTCGACGACATCACCCCGGAAGAAGTCGCCAGCTGGAAGCCGGGCGAAACCATCCTGCTCAACGGCAAGATGCTGACCGGCCGCGATGCCGCGCACAAGCGCATGGTCGAAATGCTCAACCGTGGCGAAGCGCTGCCGGTAGACCTGAAAGGCCGCTTCATCTACTACGTTGGCCCGGTCGACCCGGTCGGTGACGAAGTGGTAGGCCCGGCTGGCCCGACCACCGCTACCCGCATGGACAAGTTCACCCGCCAGATCCTCGAACAAACTGGCCTGCTGGGCATGATCGGCAAGTCCGAGCGTGGCCCGACTGCCATCGAAGCGATCAAGGACAACAAGGCCGTTTACCTGATGGCCGTGGGTGGCGCTGCCTACCTGGTGGCCCAGGCCATCCGCAAGTCGAAGGTCCTGGCCTTCGCCGAGCTGGGCATGGAAGCGATCTACGAGTTCGAGGTCAAGGACATGCCGGTGACCGTTGCCGTGGACAGCAACGGTGAGTCGGTTCACATCACCGGCCCTGCCCTGTGGCAGAGCAAGATTGCCGAGAGCCTGGCAGTCGAAGTGAAGTAAACCTGATGTAACAACAACGGCCCCAACAGGGGCCGTTTTTGTTGTCACAGGATCAAGTTGGCAGTTCCTTGGTCCAGAACGACATGATCTTTTCCGAGCTTTCCTGCGCGTCCAGGTCACGCCAGGCGTAACGGGTGCGCAGGGATGGGTCATGCAGGAAGCCGCGGTTGCGCCAGAAGCCCTGCAGCGGCTTGTAGTCCGCAGGCCGCAGCGGATGCCCGCCGGGGCGCTCCACGGCGCAGAACGCGCAGTAATCGAACTCGGCCAGCTTGTGCGCGTAGGACTCGCGCTCGATGAAGAAGCGAACCCCCAGGCCCTGACCGCGATATTCCGGCAGCACCAGTGACTCACCGAAGTAATACACAGCGGCCGGGTCACGCCCATGGGCCAGGAACGGCTGCTGGAATTCGGGTGCAACATCCACCAGCGGCAGGCCCGTGGAGGCACCTACCAACTTGCCATCGTCCAGTGCCAGCACTACCAGGCTGCGCCCGGAGCGGGCATAGGTGGCAAGGTAATTGGCCTCGTACTCAGGGCTGCCATCGTAAAGGAAGGGAAACTCGCGAAACACTGTCAGGCGCAGGCGAACGAGGTCATCGATGTATGGCGCGATAGCGGCGCCGTGCAACAGGCGTATTTCCATGCTTGGCGGTCGTTTTGTCGATGTGGATGACGCGCTCGGCTAAGCCGGGCTTGAGGGGAAACCCTATCATCCGGGGCAACGACCCGCCTTTTCCCTACACGACAGGTATTGTTCCATGACCGCTACCGAGCTGCCGGTGACATGCAGGGCTTGCTGGCGCTGCTCAACGAGGACGTGATCCACGACATCAACCAGGGCGAGCGGCAGATGGGCAAGGCCCGGTTTGCGACGTTCATGGACAAGATGAACCGCTGCTACCGCGAACGCCTGGCCGACATCGTGGTGATGCAAAACGCCGATGGCAGCCGTGTGGCGGCGGAGTTCACGGTGCACGGTGAATACCTGGCGGATGACGAGGGGTTGCCGGCGGCCAAGGGGCAGACCTACGTGCTGCCGGCGGGGGCTTTCTTTTACATTCACTGCGGCAAGATTGCCCGGGTGACCAACTACTACAACCTCAATGACTGGGTTGAGCAGGTAAGTTAAGCCTGTACCGGCCTCTTCGCGGGCACGCCCGCTCCCACAGGGATTGCACAGGTTTTGAAATGTGTGCTGAACCTGTGGGAGCGGGCGTGCCCGCGAAGAGGCCCGGTCAGGCGATACGGGTGCCCAGCACCTTGAGAAAGGCCGCCAGCCACGCCGGGTGCGCCGGCCACGCTGGCGCAGTCACCAGGTTGCCATCCACATGCGCCTGGTCCACGGCGATATCGATGAACGTGCCACCCGCCAACCGCACTTCCGGCGCACACGCCGGGTACGCGCTGCATTCGCGCCCTTCCAGCACCCCCGCCGCCGCCAGCAGCTGGGCACCGTGGCACACCGCCGCAATCGGCTTGCCTGCCTGGTCAAAGGCCCGCACCAGCTCCAGCACCTTTTCATCCAGGCGCAGGTACTCCGGCGCACGGCCACCCGGAATCAGCAGCGCGTCGTAACTCTCGGCCCGCACCCGCACGAAGTCATGGTTCAGGGCAAAGTTGTGCCCCGGCTTTTCACTGTAGGTCTGCTCACCCTCGAAATCATGGATGGCGGTGCGCACGGTCTGCCCTGCCACCTTTTCCGGGCACACCGCATGCACGGTGTGGCCTACCATGCTCAGGGCCTGGAACGGCACCATCGCCTCGTAATCCTCGACGTAGTCGCCCACCAGCATGAGAATCTTCTTCGCCGTCATCGCACCCACTCCTTCGGTTAACAGATACTGCACGATAGCCGCTGTCAGTCACGCCGGTCGAGCAGGTTGACCACCAGCCGGTCGATCCAGCCCCAGATCCGCTGTTTCACCCGGTGCCACAGTGGGCGGGCATGCCAGTGGTCAAGGTCGACTTCCTCGCTCAAGGCAAAATCGCGCTCGAAGCTGGCCACCACGGCTGCCGTCAACGGCGGGTCCAGCGCCTCGATGTTGGCTTCAAGGTTGAAGCGCAGGTTCCAGTGGTCGAAATTGCACGAGCCGACGCTGACCCAGTCATCTACCACAGCCATCTTCAGGTGCAAAAAGCACGGCTGGTACTCGAAAATGCGCACCCCGGCACGCAGCAGCCGTGGGTAGTAACGGTGCCCGGCGTAGCGCACCGATGGATGATCGGTGCGTGGGCCCGTCAGCAACAACCGTACATCAAGCCCCTTGCTGGCGGCACGGCGTAATGAACGGCGCACGCTCCAGGTCGGCAGAAAGTACGGCGTGGCCAGCCATACCCGTTGCTTGCCGCTGTTCAGCGCCCGCACCAGCGAATGCAGGATGTCCTGGTGCTGGCGGGCGTCGGCATAGGCCACCCGGCCCATGCCCTGCCCCTGCGCAGGCACCTTGGGCAGGCGCGGCAGGCCGAAGCCTTCGGCAGGGCGCCAGGCGGTGCGACGGTTGTTGGCCGACCACTGGCGGTCGAACAGCAGTTGCCAGTCGTTCACCACCGGCCCCTGGATCTGCACCATCACCTCATGCCATTCGCTGGTCGCGTCGCCCGGCGTCCAGAATTCATCGGTAACGCCCGTGCCGCCCACCACCGCCCAGCGTTCATCCACCAGCAGCAGCTTGCGATGGTCGCGGTACAGGTTGCGCAGGCCGCGCTTCCAGCGCAGTCGGTTGTACCAGCGCAAGTACACACCGGCGTCCACCAGCCGTTGGCGCAGGGCGCTGTTGAAGGCCAGCGAGCCATAGTCATCGAACAGGCAGCGCACCCGCACGCCACGCCGGGCGGCCTGCTCCAGCGCTTCGACCACCGCCTCGGCACAGGCACCCGCTTCGACCAGGTACAGCTCCAGGTCGACCTGCATCTCGGCGCGCACAATCGCCGCCAGCATGCGCGGAAAGAACTCGGGGCCATCGATCAGCAGTTCGAACTGGTTGCCATCCCGCCAGGGGAAGACCGGCCCCGGCATATCAGCGGGCGGTGAAGATCAGCACCGCGCTAACCGGCACCGACGGGTTGATGGACTTGAGCCCGGCGAACTTGCGCAGGGTTTGCAGCCCTGGCAACAGGCCGAAATCTTCGGCACGCAGCACCAGGGGTTCGAGCGTCACCACCTGGAAGCGCCGCTCGTCCAGGCGGGTGGCCAGCAACAGGGCGTTGTAGCTGTGCGACTGGCCATGCAGGGTAACGGTGAGCGGCAGGCGCAGTTCGATCTGTGCACCGTTGGCCAGGTCGTTGATCGGGCGCAGGTCCAGTTGTGCCTGCACCGTGGCTTCGGCAAAGCGCTCCACTTCGAACAGGTCGTCACGCATGCGTTCGTCACGCAGCGGGATGCCACTGCTTACCGAATCCATCTCGATGCTCAGCCCGGCCACGCCCTTACGGTCGACCTTGCCGTGCAGCACCAGAAAGCGATGCACTTCGGCCGTATCACCGTTCTTGCCGGTAATGAACGACAGGCGTGACGATTCGCCATCGAGGTGCCAATTGGCATGGGCGGGCAGGCAGCAAGCCAGCAACAAGGCGGGCAACAGACGGGGCAGCTTGAACATGACAGATCTCGTGAAACCAGGCCGCCAACCTTACCCGCCCGCCTTCATGGCAGCAAGCGGCAGCCCTCGCGCTGGCCCTGCCAGGCCGCCTGGTTGCGCCGCCCCAGGCCCACCGCAGTGACTTGCCGTTGCGCGGTGTTTTCCTCCAGCAGGCTCAGCGGCAGCCATTGCTTCACATAGCCTTGGCAGTACGCCTGCTCGAAACCCATGACAAAGCGGCACGAACAGTACTCCTTGGCCGAATAGGCCGAGAGGATGCCAGGGAAATCTGCCAGTGCCTGACGCTCGTGCCAGGCCCAGACCAGCAACCCCAACAGCACCAGCACCAGCAGCAGCAGCAGCAGCAGCAGCAAGCGTTTCATGCCCCCTCCCCGGCCAGTGCCGCCAATACCCGCTTGAGCAGTTCGTCGTGCTGGTAACTACCGTCACGGTCATCGGCATAGCGCACGATCACCAGCTTTTGCGCAGGCACTACATACAGCGCCTGGCCCCAGTGGCCAAGGGCGGCGAAGGTATCTGCGGGCGCATTCGGCCAAGGCCGCCCGGCAGCGGCCAGCGGCTGGTTGAGCCACCAATGGCCGCCAGGGTTGGCTTCACCGGGCACAGGCTGGGCATGCTCAAACGCAGTGCGGTTGAAAGCCACCCAAGCCTTGGGCAGCAGTTGCCGGCCTTGCCACTGGCCGTCGCGCTGCATCAGCAAGCCGATACGCGCCAGATCACGGGCGCTGAGGTACAGATAGGAAGAGCCCACGTAGGTGCCCGCCCGGTCGCGCTCCCACACCGCGCTTTCGATACCCAACGGGGTGAACAGCGCGTGCCACGGGTAATCGGCGTACTGCCCGGCATCGAGCATGCCGCGCAGCGCAGCGGCCAGCACGTTGCTGTCGCCACTGGAGTAGAGGAATCGCTGACCGGGGCTGGCCGACGCACCCCGCGCCGCCGTATAGGCCGCCATGTCCCCGTGGCCACGGGTATACAGCATGGCCACCACCGAAGACTTGAGCGGTGCGTATTCGTAGTCTTCCTGCCAGTCCAGGCCACTGGCCCAGTGCAGCAGATCCGCCATGCGTATGCCGGGATGGTCGCGCATGCCCGAATAGAACCGCGAGACAGGGTCTTGCAACTGGAAGCGCCCTTCGCCTTGGGCAACACCCATGAGCGTGGCAAGTACGCTCTTGCTGACCGACCAGGTCAGGTGTGCGGTGGCGGCCGTGGTGGGGGCGGCGTAGCGTTCGTGGAGGATGCGGCCATCGCGGATGATCAGCAGGGCGTCGGTGCGGATGCCGCTGCGGTCAGGGGCGCGGGAGGGGAAAGCGTAGGCGTCGACGGCTTGCCAGTTGAGGGTGGCAGGGTCGGTCTGCCAGTGTGGATCAGGCCAGTTTTCAGCCCAGGCGCTACCCGCCACCATCGCTATGATGACCAACAGTATCTTCATCGAGCTCGCCTTGATTGGGGCTGCTTTGCAGCCCTTCGCGGGCTCGCCCGCTCCCACAGGGATCGCACAATAGTTCAAACCTGTGGGAGCGGGCATGCCCGCGAAGGGCCGCAAAGCGGCCCCGGTATTGATCGGTTCACGCAACCTTATCAGGCGCTCATGACAATCCCGCAGCCTCCCACGCCTTGCTCAGCCGCTTCTCCCGGGCAGCCGCCGCCAGCGCCATCACCCCCTGGTCGCGCTGCCAGATCTGCGCCCAATGCGCCGGCCCCGCCGCCAATGCCGCATCAATCTCCCCCCGTAACGCCTGGAACTGCGCAAACAGTCCGCCCAACAGCAAATGACATCCCACACTGTCGGCACACTGACGGCTCCCCTCTGCACACCCGGCCAGCAACCCCAGCAATTGCAGGCGCAACCCCTGTGGCCATGCACACGCCTGCCCCACGCCATACAGCCACGCTGTCAACGCGGTAAGCACGTACAAGTCCTCCAGCGAGCGGAACGGCTTTACATAGGCATCCCAGCCGTCGCCGGCCAGCAACTCGCACGCAGCCTGGTCGAGCAATAGCCGGCCATGGCCGACTTCCGGCATCAGCGGCAGGGTCGGTAATGGCTCCAGCGTCACCCCGGGCTCGCCGGGGTAGACCACCGCCAGGTTCAACCGGGGTGCCTCGCCAGCCGCTTCGCTACGCGCCGCCACCAGTAGCCACTCCGCCTCCAACCCAGCCGTGACGAAATCCTTGCTGCCCGTCAGCCGCAAGTCATCAAGGCGCGTGTGCATGTCCGCCGGCCGCACACTGCGCCGTTCGGTGGCGCACAAGGCGCCGAGGCTGGCCGGCGCACTGGGCCACAGCACCCGCAAGGCGGCCTGGTAACCCACCAGGAAAGCCAGGCCCGGCGTGGCCATCGCGCGCGCGCCCAGTACCGCCAGTTCGAAGGGGGCCACCGGGCCGAGGCGCTCCAGCAGTGCGGCATAGGTTTCGCCCAGGGTGCCCGCCAGCGCATGACGAAACGGGTCATTCAATCGTTGCAACCAGGCCATCAGACGACTCCTTGCGGGGGAATTCTGCTCACGGTTTGGGGGGGTGTCACGCAAGCATCACCAAAGATTCACAGGGGTGACACCGCGTCTACCTAGGCTGACTTTGCACAACAAAGCCGACCGGCCGCAACCCTTCAGGGCTGGCTTATGGAGACTCGTAATGACTCGGATCGCTCACGCTGGCGACAACAGCACCGAACGCCGTCTGCAAGCCGAACGCCTGGTTGGCGCCGCGGCGCTGCAAGAGGCCCAGGCCCTGCGCTACAAAGTGTTCAGTGCAGAATTCAAGGCCAAGCTCAAGGGCGCCGAGCAGGGTCTGGACATGGACGACTACGACGTGCACTGCCGCCACATTGGTGTACGTGACCTGAGCACCGGCGAGCTGGTCGCGACCACTCGTCTGCTCGACCACCAGGCCGCCAGCAGCCTGGGCCGCTTCTACAGCGAAGAAGAATTCCGCCTGCACGGCCTGCTGCAACTGCAAGGGCCGATTCTCGAACTGGGCCGCACCTGCGTTGCCCCCGACTACCGCAACGGCGGCACCATCGCGGTGCTCTGGGGCGAACTGGCCGAGGTGCTCAACGAGGGCCGCTACAGCTACCTCATGGGCTGCGCCAGTATCCCCATGCAGGACGGCGGCGTGCAGGCTCACGCCGTGATGCAACGCCTGCGTGACCGTTACCTGTGCACCGAACACCTGCGCGCCGAGCCGAAGAACCCGCTGCCGAGCCTGGCCCTGCCGGGGAACGTCATCGCCGAAATGCCACCGCTGCTCAAGGCCTACATGCGCCTGGGCGCGAAAATCTGCGGCGAGCCGTGTTGGGACGAAGACTTCCAGGTAGCCGACGTCTTCATCCTGCTCAAGCGCGACGACCTGTGCCCGCGCTACGCCCGCCACTTCAAGGCGGCGGTCTGATGCCGAAGCTGCGGGTAATGGCCCGCCTGGCTCGACTGCTGTTGGTACTGACCCTGGGCATGTTGATGGCCAGCCTGATCGCCCTCGCCGAACGCCTGGGCTTCAAGCCGCCCATCGAACGGCGCCAGCGCTGGACCTGTCTGTTCATGAAACGCCTGGTTGCTGCCCTGCCTTTCGACGTGAAAGTAGTCGGCGAGCTGCCCCAGCGGCCGATGCTGTGGGTCAGCAACCATGTTTCCTGGACCGACATTCCCCTGCTCGGCATGCTGATGCCGCTGTCGTTCCTGTCCAAGGCTGAAGTACGCCACTGGCCTGTAGCCGGTTGGCTGGCGGAAAAGGCCGGCACCCTGTTCATCCGCCGAGGCGGCGGCGACAGCCAGCGGCTGCGGGAGCAGATCGCCGGGCAACTGGGCATGGCCCGGCCGCTGCTGATCTTCCCGGAAGGGACCACCACCAGCGGCCGAACCCTGCGCACCTTCCACGGGCGCCTGCTGGCTGGCGCCATTGATCGGGGTGTGGCGGTGCAACCGGTGGCTATCCAGTACTTGCGCGATGGCCAGATCGACCCGGTTGCGCCTTTCATTGGCGATGATGACCTGGTGTCGCACCTGATGCGCCTGTTTGCCCAGCCGCGGGGAGAGGTGTGCATTCACCTGTTGCCGCCGATAGGTAGCGTGGGCAAGGAGCGTGCAGTGCTGGCTGTGCAGGCGCAACAGGCGATTCACCTGGCGCTGTTCGGGGTTGAAGATATCGAGATGGCACCACGGCGGCAGGCGCGGGCTGCCTGAGACTCTCGCATTTTCTGACCTGGCCTCTTCGCGGGCTTGCCCGCTCCCACCTCGACCGCATGGCCCTCAAGCCATGTGCAGTACCTGTGGGAGCGGGCAAGCCCGCGAAGAAGCCAGCATAGAACTAACTGTCAGACATCCGCCCCGCCGCCGCAAATGCCTGCAACTGCGGGTAGAACTCGCGAAAGTCCGCCATCAGCGGCTCATACAACCGCTCCAGCTCACCCATCACCCCAGCCATTCCTTCCGGCCGCGACAGCCGTCGCGCAATGCCGTTGAACACCTGCTCCAGCGTGGCAAAGTCGCCATACGCCCCCAGCCAGTCATCCGCCGCCATGAACGGCGCAATCCGCGCCAGCCGCCCCGGCAACTGCGGTTCGGCGAGCAACACCCGATAAAACGCCCCTGTGAACTGGTCCAGCGGCTGCTCGGCATAATCAGCCCAATGCCGCGCCAGGCAATGGTCGAAGAACACATCCAGCACGATACCGGCAAAGCGCCGCCGCTCACGCGGAAAACGCGCCAATGCCGCCAGCACCAACGGGTGCTGGTCGGTGTAGCTGTCGATATGCCGGTGCAGCCGAATGGCTGCCTCCAGTGCAGGCGGGAAGCGCCCCTCCAGCGAGCCTTTGACAAAATCGCCGTAAAGGCTGCCAAGCAGTTGTTGCGGCGCCGGGCCGCCCAGGTGCAGGTGTGCGAGGTAGTTCATGCGCGCAGTCTAGCACTGCGCAGCTCTATATCGTTATAACGCGATATAGCGATTCGTACTCAGCTCAGAACCTCTTCATATTTGTATATCGGGAACGGGCGATTTACATTTCGCCCTATCGCGATATACCGCTGCAACGAGCCTCAACCCTATGCCCCTCGATCTCGACGAAATCATAAAAGCGCTGGCCCATCCGGTCAGGCGAGAAATCCTCAGCTGGTTGAAAGACCCGGCAACGCAATTTCCCGACCAGTACCACAGCACTGATAACGGTGTCTGTGCCGGGCAGATCGACCAACGCTGCGGCCTGTCGCAGTCGACTGTCTCCGCCCACCTGGCGACCCTGCAACGCGCCGGGCTGATCAGCAGCCAGAAGATCGGCCAATGGCACTTCTTCAAACGCAACGAGGCCACCATCGAGGCGTTCCTCGAACAACTGCGCCAAGCACTTTGACAAGGCAGGTAACCACCATGACCACGCTTTTCGATCCGATCTCCCTGGGCGACCTGCAATTGCCCAACCGCATCATCATGGCCCCGCTCACCCGCTGCCGCGCCGACGAAGGCCGCGTGCCCAATGCGCTGATGGCCGAATACTACGTACAGCGCGCCAGCGCCGGGCTGATCCTCAGCGAGGCGACGTCGGTCAGCGCCATGGGCGTCGGCTACCCGGATACCCCTGGCATCTGGAACGATGAACAGGTGCGTGGCTGGAACAAGGTCACCAAGGCCGTGCATGCCGCAGGCGGGCGCATCTTCCTGCAACTGTGGCACGTTGGCCGCATCTCTCACTCAAGCTACCTGAACGGCGAGCTACCGGTAGCCCCCAGCGCGATCCAGCCCAAGGGCCATGTGAGCCTGGTGCGCCCGCTGAGTGACTACCCCACCCCACGTGCGCTGGAAACCGAAGAAATCACCGACATCGTCGAGGCCTACCGCAGCGGCGCCGAAAATGCCAAGGCTGCCGGTTTCGATGGCGTAGAGATTCACGGCGCCAACGGCTACCTGCTCGACCAGTTCCTGCAAAGCAGCACCAACCAGCGCACCGACCGTTATGGCGGTTCGCTGGAAAATCGTGCTCGCCTGCTGCTGGAAGTGACCGATGCAGCCATCGAAGTGTGGGGCGCGAGCCGCGTGGGCGTGCACCTGGCACCGCGTGCCGATGCGCACGACATGGGCGATGCCGACCGGGCCGAAACCTTTACCTACGTGGCCCGTGAGCTGGGCAAGCGTGGCATTGCCTTTATCTGCTCGCGCGAGCGTGAAGCCGATGACAGCATTGGCCCACTGATCAAACAGGCATTCGGTGGTCCGTACATCGTCAACGAGCGCTTCGACAAAGCCAGCGCCAATGCAGCCCTGGCCAGTGGCAAGGCCGATGCGGTGGCGTTTGGTGTACCGTTTATCGCCAACCCTGACCTGCCGGCGCGGCTGGCGGCGGATGCGCCGCTGAACGAGGCGCGGCCAGAGACCTTCTACGGCAAGGGGCCGGTGGGGTACATCGATTACCCGCGGTTGTGATTAACGGCCATTCGCGGGCACGCCCGCTCCCACAGGGATATCACCAAGCCTGAAGGCTGTGGAGGCTTTGTGGGAGCGGGCGTGCCCGCGAAGAAGGCTCAGGTGATCTAAGGCCGGGCACTGATCTGCTGTTGCAGGTTCTGGATCTGGCTCTGCAAGGTATTCAGATTGCGGGTCATCTGTGCCCGGAAAGCATCGAACTCCTGCACCGAAGCGCCACCGGATGCAGCAGCAGCCGGGCGGTTGTCGATCTGGCTCTTCAGCACGACCATATCCTGCTCAAGGCTCTGGATCGCCGCACTGGGGTTACCCTGCTTCTTCAGCGCCGCCACATCGCTGCCCAGGCTCTTGAGCTGCCCGTCCAGCTTGCCTCCGTCCACCTGCGCAGCCTTCAGCGCAGCCACCTGCTCGTTCAAACCCTTGAACTGCGCATCCAGCTTGCCACCATCGACCTGGCCCGAACGCAACGCTGCCAGCTCACCATTCACCAGCTTCAGCTGTGCCTGCAACTGGCCTTGCAGCTCGGCAACAGCCTTCTGCTGCTCACGGGTATCAGCCAGCACCTGCTCCAGGCGCTTGCCCAAGTCACCGGTCTGCCCTGCTACACCTTTCTGCAATTGGCGCAGTTGCAACTTCAGCGCCTCGCTGTTGGTCGTGGCGCCAGACTCGCTGGCAGCCACCTTGCCGCTGATCGCCTGCAGGCGCCCGGCCGCGTCCTCGCTGATGCGGGCAAAGCTTTCCTGGGTGGCCACCAGTTGCTGTTCCATCAGCGAGATCTGCTGGAAGCTCCACCAACCCAGGCCTGCCAATGCGATGAACGAGGCACCCAGCAATGCCCACAGCGGCGCCGTGCTGGCGCCACGGGCGGCTTTCTGGCGGCTGCGCACCACGTGCGCCGGCATCAGTTCGTCATCATCAACGGTGCCCGCCCGCAAGGTAGGCACGTCATCGTAGTCATCGTGAGCATGGTTACGCATGGATACATTCAACCGCGGTAGTCGCAAAGAGGCACGAGTATAAACCGCCAGCGCGGCACGTTGATGACCATCGTCCACCCAGTGGCATCAATGCGCCTGCGGCAAGTGCTTCCACCAGCCACAGAACTCATCCAGCGCCGTCCACAGGCTGACCTTGGGCTGGTAGTCCAGGTATTGCCGGGCACGGTTGATGTCCAGGGTGAAATCGCGGCTCATCACCTGCATTCCCAGGCGTGACAAGGTCGGTTGCGGGCGCCCGGGCCACAGCATGCAGGCCGCTTCGTTCAACGCGGCCAGGCTGTAGGCCAGGCCGTAGGAGCGGTAGCGGGTAACCTGTGGCAGCTGCATCTGGCGCATCACGTAGTTGACCACGTCCCACAGCGGCAGCGGTTGACCGTTACTGATGTTGTAGGCCTGGCCCAGCGCGCGCTCCTCAGCGAACAATGCGCTGAGCAGCGCCTCGTTGAGGTTGTGTACGCTGGTGAAATCAACCTTGTTCAGGCCGTTGCCGATGATTGCTACCCGGCCTTTGCGCTGCATCTGCATCAGCCGCGGAAAGATACTCGCATCACCGGCACCGGTGACGAAGCGCGGGCGCAACGCCAGCACTTCGAGCCCGAACTCCTGGGCACCGAACACTTTCTGCTCGGCCAGGTACTTGGTGTGCCCATAGTGGTCGTGGAAGCGGCGCGGTACCTGGTCTTCACGGATATCCACACGCGAATGACCATTGAAGTAGATCGACGGCGACGACAGGTGAACCAGGCGCCGGACATGCTCCTTCAGGCAGCCCTCGACCACGTTCTCGGTGACCACCACATTGCCTTGATAGAAGTCCTGATAGCGCCCCCAGGTGCCCACTGCACCGGCGCAGTGCACCACGGCATCGATGCCCTGGCACAGCCGACGGGCCAGTTCGGCATCGCCAAGGTCGCCAGGAATGAACTGGGCGCCGCGCTTGACCAGGTGCTCGACCCCTTCGGCGCGGCGGCCGCTGACCCGCACGTCCAGGCCCTGCTCCAGGGCAAAGCGCGCAAAGCGCCCGCCGATGAAGCCACTCGCGCCGGTGACCAGAATTCGCATGTAAGACTCCGTCTTGCCAGATTTCAGATGCAACTGACGCCAGCCGTGGCTACAAGGGCACCAGCCAATGCCGGGCGGTGTGCCGCAGGTGGTCGGTCAGTTGCGCGAGCAGTTGCCCGCCATTGCGCCAATGATGCCAGTACAGCGGCACATCAATGGGTGTATCGCTGCAGATTTCCACCAATTGCCCACTGGCCAGTTGCTCCCGGGCCTGCAATTCGGGCACCAGCCCCCAGCCAAGCCCCGCCTCGGTCATGCGCAGGAAGCCTTCGGAAGACGGGCACAGGTGGTGCAGGAAACCGTCCTCGATGCCGAGCGATGCCAGGTAGCGGTGCTGCAGGAAGTCGTCCGGGCCGTACACGATCGCTGGGGTGCGGGCCAGGCGGCTGGCGACAAAACCCTGGGGGAAATGCCGCGCCATGAACCCGGGGCTTGCCAACGCCCGGTAACGCATCGCCCCCAGTGGCAGGCTGCGTGCCCCGGCGACAGGGCGTTCGCTGCCACACAGGCAGGCCGCCACCTCACCCGCACGCATGCGTTTCAGGCCCACTTCCTGGTCTTCTACTACCAGGTCGGTCAGCACGTTCTGCTGCGCACAGAAGTTGCCCACCGCGCCAGCCCACCAGGTGGCCAGGCTATCGGCGTTAAGGGCGATGCGCAGGCGCTCCGGCATGCCCTCTTCGTCCAGCGCCGGCACCTGGCGCTGCAAGTCACGTTCAAGCAGGCGCACCTGCTGCACATGGTTGAGCAACTGGCGGCCGACCTCGGTCGGACTGGGCGGCGTGGCACGCACCAGCACCGGCTGCCCGACCCGGGCTTCCAGCAACTTGATGCGCTGCGAAATGGCCGACTGCGACAAACCCAGCACTTGCGCCGCGCGCTCGAAGCCCCCCTGTTCGATCACCGCCGCAAGGGCGGCCAGCAGCTTGTAGTCGAACATCGATTTTCCTAATGACAGATCAGCTTTATTTGTTTTTCTTATACAGCGCAGATCCCCAGAATGACCACCATCTTTTGCGGTTTTTCAGTGGAGAGCACGCCATGTGGCAAAGCTATATCAACGGCATGCTGGTGGCCTTCGGGCTGATCATGGCCATCGGCGCGCAGAACGCCTTCGTCCTCGCGCAAAGCCTGCGCCGCGAGCATCACCTGCCCGTGGCGGCGCTGTGCATCGTCTGTGACGCCATCCTGGTGGCTGCCGGTGTGTTTGGCCTGGCAACGGTGCTGGCGCACAACCCGACCTTGCTGGCAGTCGCACGCTGGGGTGGTGCCGTGTTCCTCATCTGGTACGGCGCCAAGGCGTTGCGCAGCGCCTTTTCGAAACAAAGCCTGCAACATCAGCAGGGCCAAGGCACGCGCTCGCGGCGTGCGGTGCTGCTCAGTGCCCTGGCGGTAACCCTGCTCAACCCGCACGTGTATCTCGACACGGTATTGCTGATCGGCTCGCTGGGCGCCCAGCAGACCGAACCTGGCGCTTATGTGGCCGGGGCGGCCAGCGCATCGCTGCTGTGGTTCTCGACCCTGGCGATCGGCGCGGCCTGGCTGGCACCTTGGCTGGCACGGCCTGCGACCTGGCGCATGCTCGACCTGATGGTGGCGGTGATGATGTTCGCAGTGGCGGCGCAGTTGATTTTCAACTGATCTGGGCTCGCCACCACATCTTTATCGCCAGGGAGATCGAGCGCCGCCCGCGCGGCGCTTCGCGGGACAAGCCCGCTCCCACATTTGTTGCAACGTGCCAAACCTGTCAGGCCATGGTTGCCAGCCTTGTCGGGGCCACTCGATTTCCCGACTGGCGCTGCTGCCGCCCCACACCTCTCAAGACATGCGCCAAGGCTGGCAACGCCTCTCCTACAGGCATGGCCACGTTGCAACAAATGTGGGAGCGGGCTTGCCCCGCGAAGCGCCGCGCGGGCGGCGCTCGATCTCACAGGCAACACAAACACCAAGGCGAATACCACCGGTCGGCATCCAACAACCGCTCTGGAACCTCTATTCCCTATCTTTGTTGCGTGGTTATGCGCCGGGGCTGGTGCTATGATCGGGCCCTTGCGTCGCAAAGAGTACAAACTCGCCGACGCTCATAGGGCCGCCCGTGATCGGCCCTGCGCAAACCGCGAACTAGACCTGAATCAGGAGATCCACCATGGCTTTTGAATTGCCGCCGCTGCCGTACGCCCACGATGCCCTGCAGCCGCACATCTCCAAGGAAACCCTGGAGTATCACCACGACAAGCACCACAACACCTACGTCGTGAACCTGAACAACCTGGTCCCAGGCACCGAATTCGAAGGCAAGACCCTGGAAGAGATCGTCAAGTCCTCTTCGGGCGGCATCTTCAACAACGCCGCTCAGGTCTGGAACCACACCTTCTACTGGAACTGCCTGGCACCTAACGCCGGTGGCCAACCGACCGGTGCCCTGGCTGACGCCATCAACGCCGCTTTCGGTTCCTTCGACAAGTTCAAGGAAGAGTTCACCAAGACTTCGGTTGGCACCTTCGGTTCCGGCTGGGGCTGGCTGGTGAAGAAGGCTGACGGTTCCCTGGCCCTGGCCAGCACCATCGGCGCCGGCTGCCCGCTGACCAGCGGCGACACCCCGCTGCTGACCTGCGACGTCTGGGAACACGCCTACTACATCGACTACCGCAACGTCCGTCCGAAGTACGTCGAGGCGTTCTGGAACCTGGTCAACTGGAAGTTCGTTGCCGAGCAGTTCGAAGGCAACACCTTCAAGGCCTGAGTCATTCAGCCCTGAACGTAAAGACCCGGCCCTGTGCCGGGTTTTTTTATGCCTGTGCCGGCCTCTTCGCGGGCACGCCCGCTCCCACAGATACGGCGCTGCCGGTGAACTTGATGCTCTCCCTGTGGGAGCGGGCGTGCCCGCGAAGAGGCCGGCACGGTTTTGCTTGCTCAGCGCGCATACCGCGCTAACATCAAACCTCGGGAAGATTGATACAGCGCACTCAAGTTGCGGGGTCATGCAACCGATACACTGCTCATGATCGGCCGATAGTGTATCGTCATCGTTGATGGCAAAATGATGCCACGCGCATGGATAAGGAAACCTCATTGAAGCTGGAATTGCGGAACAGCTTGTCGGTCAAGTTGCTCAGGGTCGTGTTGCTGTCGGCGTTGGCGGTTGGCGTCGTGCTCAGCTGTGCGCAAATCGTCTATGACACCTACAAGACCCGCCAGGCCGTGAACAACGATGCCCAGCGCATCCTCGACATGTTCCGCGACCCTTCCACCCAGGCGGTGTACAGCCTCGACCGCGAAATGGGCATGCAGGTGATGGAAGGCCTGTTCCAGGACGAATCGGTGCGCATGGCCTCCATCGGCCACCCCAACGAAACCATGCTGGCCGAAAAGTCCCGCCCGCTGCAGGACATGTCCATGCGCTGGCTGACCGACCTCATCCTTGGCCAGGAACGCACCTACACCACGCAACTGGTCGGCCGCGGCCCCTATAGCGAATACTACGGCGACCTCAGCATCACCCTCGACACCTCGTCCTACGGCGAAGACTTCCTGATCAACGCGGTGATCATCTTCATTTCCGGCGTATTGCGGGCCTTGGCCATGGGCCTGGTGCTGTACCTGGTGTACCACTGGCTGCTGACCAAACCGCTGTCCAAGATCATCGAGCACCTTACCCAGATCAACCCCGACCGCCCCAGCCAGCATCAGATACCGCTGCTCAAGGGCCACGAAAAGAACGAACTGGGCCTGTGGGTCAACACCGCCAACCAGCTCCTGGCCTCGATCGAGCGCAACACCCACCTGCGCCACGAGGCCGAAAACAGCCTGCAGCGCATGGCCCAATACGATTTCCTCACCGGCCTGCCCAACCGCCAGCAACTGCAACAGCAACTGGACAAGATCCTCATCGATGGCGGCCGCTTGCAGCACCGCGTGGCGGTACTGTGTGTGGGGCTGGACGACTTCAAGGGCATCAACGAACAGTTCAGCTACCAGGTTGGCGACCAGTTGCTGCTGGCCCTGGCCGACCGCCTGCGCGCCCACAGTGGCCGCCTGGGTGCCCTGGCGCGGCTGGGCGGCGACCAGTTCGCCCTGGTCCAGGCCAATATCGAACAGCCCTACGAAGCGGCCGAGTTGGCGCAAAGCATCCTCGACGACCTGGAAGTGCCTTTCGACCTCGACCACCACCAGCAGATCCGCCTGCGCGCCACCATCGGCATTACCCTGTTCCCCGAAGACGGCGACAGCACCGAGAAGCTGCTGCAAAAAGCCGAACAGACCATGACCCTGGCCAAGGCCCGCTCGCGTAACCGCTACCAGTTCTACATCGCCAGCGTCGACAGCGAAATGCGCCGCCGCCGCGAGCTGGAAAAGGACCTGCGTGAAGCCCTGCCGCGCAACCAGCTGTACCTGGTGTACCAGCCGCAGATCAGCTACCGCGACCACCGCGTGGTCGGTGTCGAGGCGCTGCTGCGCTGGCAGCACCCGGAGCTGGGCATGGTGCCACCGGACCAGTTCATCCCCTTGGCCGAACAGAACGGCAGCATCATCGGCATTGGCGAATGGGTACTGGACCAGGCCTGCCGCCAACTGCGCGAATGGCACGACCAGGGCTTCAGCGACCTGCGCATGGCGGTCAACCTGTCCACCGTGCAACTGCACCACAGCGAGCTGCCACGGGTGGTCAACAACCTGCTGCAGGCCTACCGCCTGCCCCCGCGCAGCCTGGAGCTGGAAGTGACCGAAACCGGCCTGATGGAAGACATCAGCACCGCCGCCCAGCACCTGCTCAGCCTGCGCCGCTCCGGGGCGCTGATTGCCATCGACGACTTCGGCACCGGCTATTCATCGCTCAGCTACCTGAAATCGCTGCCGCTGGACAAGATCAAGATCGACAAGAGCTTTGTCCAGGACCTGCTGGACGATGATGACGACGCCACCATCGTTCGCGCCATCATCCAGCTGGGCAAAAGCCTGGGCATGCAGGTAATCGCCGAAGGTGTGGAAACCGCCGAACAGGAAACCTACATCGTTGCCCAGGGCTGCCACGAGGGGCAGGGCTACCACTACAGCAAGCCGCTGTCGGCTCGGGAGCTGACCCACTTCCTCAAGCAGGCACAGCGCAACCAGGTGTCGATGCTCTGACCCGTCCGTACGGTTACGGGCCGTGACCTGGATTTACATGAATTGCACGCCGGCCCCTTTACAGCAAATGCAAATCTTTCGCATGATGTTGCGGTTTCGCGTGCCACGGCGCACGGTCCACCCCTTGGTCCAACCACACGACGCAGGAAAACCAACAATGATTCGAATGCCTCTGGCCTCCGCCAGTCTGCTGGCCATTGCCATCGCTCTCGCCGGCTGCGGCGAAGGCAAGGACGAAAAAGCCGCCGCGCCGCAAGCCCAGGCACCTGCTGCCGCCAGCACCACCGCTGCTGCGCCAGGGGCTGTCGATGAAGCCGCCGGCAAAGCCGTGGTCAAGCATTACGCCGAAATGGTCCATGCCGTGTACAGCGACTCGCTGAGCACCGCCAAAACCCTGCAGACCGCAGTCGACGCGTTCCTGGCCAAGCCAAACGACGAAACCCTGAAGGCAGCCAAGGAAGCCTGGTTCGCCTCGCGCGTTCCGTACCTGCAATCCGAAGCCTTCCGCTTCGGCAACACCATCATTGACGACTGGGAAGGGCAAGTGAACGCCTGGCCGCTGGACGAAGGCCTGATCGACTACGTCGACAAGAGCTACGAGCACGCCCTGGGCAACCCGGCCGCCAGCGCCAACATCATCGCCAATACCGAGATCCAGGTGGGCGAAGAGAAGGTCGACGTCAAGGACATCACCCCCGAGAAGCTGGCCAGCCTGAACGAGCTGGGTGGTTCCGAGGCCAACGTCGCTACCGGCTACCACGCCATCGAGTTCCTGCTCTGGGGTCAGGACCTGAACGGTACCGGCCCAGGTGCCGGCGCCCGCCCGGCCTCCGATTACCTGGAAGGCCAGGGCGCTACCGGTGGCCACAACGAGCGCCGCCGCGCCTACCTGAAGGCAGTGACCCAACTGCTGGTCAGCGACCTCGAAGAGATGGTCGGCAACTGGGCACCGAACGTCGCCGACAACTACCGCGCCAAGCTGGAAGCCGAGCCGGTCAACGACGGCCTGCGCAAGATGCTGTTCGGCATGGGCAGCCTGTCGCTGGGTGAACTGGCGGGCGAGCGCATGAAGGTTTCGCTGGAAGCCAACTCGCCGGAAGATGAGCAGGACTGCTTCAGCGACAACACCCACTATTCGCACTTCTACGATGCCAAAGGCATCCGCAACGTCTATCTGGGCGAGTACACCCGCCCGGACGGCACCAAGCTGACCGGCCCGAGCCTGTCGTCGCTGGTGGCCAAGGTTGACCCGGCCGCCGACGCCACCCTCAAGGCTGACCTGGAAGCGACCGAAGCCAAGATCCAGGTAATGGTCGACCACGCCCTCAAAGGCGAGCACTACGACCAGCTGATCGCGGCCGACAACGCTGCGGGCAACCAGATCGTGCGTGACGCCATCGCCTCTCTGGTCAAACAGACCGGTGCGATCGAGCAAGCTGCCGGCAAGCTGGGTATTGCCAACCTGAACCCGGATACCGCGGATCACGAGTTCTGATCCGGCGATAGCGCTTCACCCCATACGCCCGGCCTCGTGCCGGGCGTTTTCGTTTGCCTGGCATCACTTCCCGCTGCCGAGCACGCGGACCAGCGTTCATCCTGCAGGCCTTCATTGGAATGCCAAGCAGGAGGCACCGTGCTGCAAATTCTTGATGTCTGGGGTGAAGGCCGAATTGTCCAGACTGTGCCGGGACAAAACCTCATTACCGGTTTCAGCAATGCGTACAACCTGAACAAGATTGGCCAACGCATTTCCAACGGGCCATTCGCCGGCGAGCACATCCCCAACATCATTCTCGTATACGAATACGACGCTCCGGACTTTCCGCTCGACGATCGTGCTGTCCCCCACGTGACCTTGATGGGCGCCCCTATTACCTACCACGTCGCCCGGGAGATGTGTCGAGTGGTCGCACGCCCCGGCAAGATCTACCTCTACGACCCCAACGAAACTGACCGCCGAATGTTCGAGGCAGTCGCCTTCGAACAGGGCTTGCAGCCATTAGGCCGCTTTCTGTCCAGCGAACTCGAGCCCCCTTTCAATGAGATCACGCTGCTCGCGGCCTACGTCTATCGCGCCCCGATCAGCCCGTTGCCACGCCCTAAAAATCGACAATAGAAGGAAATGCCCCCATGGCCAGCCTCACCTACCTGCGCTCCATCGCCAACAACACACCCTATACATTGACCCTGGTCGACGGTGAAAACCGCGGCCAAAGCCTGGCGATAGGCGCACAGCACGTCTGGAACGGCTCGCTCGCCGTTCCGTGGATCGGCAAATCGGAAGAAAACTACAAGGCCTTGCGCTTGATCCTCGGCCCAGCTGCCGAGACCAGCATCTGGGTATTCCAAGACTACTGGCAACCCGCACACCAGGACGTCATCAAGTGCCTCACGGCCAGTAGCATGGAGTATGCAAGCGAGGAAGTCATCGAGGTGGCAGGCGACAATCACGATGGCGGCAGCAAGAACCTGATCGTCAGCCTGGTCAACCGGCAGTTCAGGCTGCTCATGGCCTGACCGCCCCAAACAGCGACGATTTCATCAAGCAAACGCAAATTGCTCTTATTCAATGATCCTGGGCCTGATAAGCTTGCACGCCGGTTTTTCGCCCACGCCCAGGATTCTCGATGTCCTCGTCGCTGTCCCGACTCGCCCCCCTGCTGCTGGCCTTTGCCCTCGCCGCCTGTGACGACGCCCCGCGTTTCACCCAGGCCGAGCCCGGCGAAGCCTTGTCGGCTGGCAAGGCGACCGTGCAGCGCAGCGACCGCAACGCCTATTCCCTGCCCTCGGCCACCCTCTCGCCCGAACGGCGCCTGGACTTTGCCGTGGGCAACAGCTTCTTTCGCAACCCCTGGGTAATCGCCCCCTCCACCACCACCGCGCGTGATGGCCTGGGCCCGCTGTTCAACACCAACGCCTGCCAGAACTGCCACGTACGCGATGGCCGTGGGCACCCGCCGGAGCCTGGCGACAGCAACGCGGTGGGCATGCTGGTACGCCTGTCGATCCCCGACCAGCCATACCTGGCCAAAGTGATCGAGCGCCTTGGCGTGGTGCCAGAGCCGGTCTACGGCACCCAGTTGCAAGACATGGCCATCCCCGGCGTGGCGCCGGAAGGCAAGGTGCGGGTGAGCTACACCAGCCAGACCGTGTCATTCCAGGATGGTCACCAGGTCGAACTGCGCAAGCCAACCCTGGACATTACCCAACTCGGCTATGGCGTGATGCACCCCGACACACGCTTTTCAGCCCGCGTGGCCCCGCCGATGATCGGCCTGGGCCTGCTCGAAGCCATTCCCGAAGCCGACTTGCTGGCCAACGAAGACCCGGACGACCGCAACCACGACGGCATCCGCGGGCGTGCCAACCGGGTGTGGGACGATGCCCAGGGCAAGACCGTGGTCGGCCGCTTCGGCTGGAAGGCCGGGCAACCCAACGTCAATCAGCAGAACGTGCACGCCTTTGTCGGTGACATGGGCCTGACCAGCACCCTGCAGCCCAAGGACGATTGCACCCCGGCGCAGGCCGACTGCCTGGCCGCGCCCAACGGCGACGGCGTCGGTGGCGAGAAAGAAGTCAGCGACAACATCCTGCGCCTGGTCACCTTCTACACCCGCAACCTGGCCGTGCCGGCACGCCGCGACGTCAACTCGCCGCAGGTGCTGGCAGGCAAGAACCTGTTCTACCAGGCCGGCTGCCAGGGCTGCCATACCCCACAGTTCACCACTGCGGTCGACGCCGCCGAGCCAGAGCTGGCCAGCCAGGTCATCCGCCCCTACAGCGACCTGCTGCTGCACGACATGGGCCCGGGCCTTGCCGACGAGCGCACCGAATTCGCCGCCAACGGCCAGGACTGGCGCACCCCGCCACTGTGGGGCGTGGGCCTGAGTGAAACGGTCAGCGGCCACAGCCAGTTCCTGCACGATGGCCGCGCCCGCAATCTTCTCGAAGCCGTGCTCTGGCACGGCGGCGAAGCCGAGGCGGCACGCAATTTCGTACTCACTTTCAATGCCGAGCAGCGCACTGCGCTACTGGCTTTCCTGAACTCACTTTAAAACGCGCAAAGGAGCCGGGCATGTTCCGACCCAAACTGTTGTTCACCAGCCTCGCCGCACTCGCCCTCGGTGCCTGCTCGCCGCAGGACCCGCAAGCAGTCACCTCCGCTGCCATCGCCAAGCAGGTCATCCTGCCCACCTACAGCCGCTGGGTCGAAGCCGACCGCATGCTGGCCGCCAGTGCCCTGGCCTACTGCGAAGGCAAGGAAGACCTGGAAAAGGCCCGCGCCGACTTCCTCAACGCGCAAAAGGCCTGGGCCGAGCTACAGCCGCTGCTGGTCGGCCCGCTGGCCGAAGGCAACCGCGCCTGGCAGGTACAGTTCTGGCCTGACAAGAAGAACCTGGTCGGCCGCCAGGTCGAGCAGTTGGTCAACGGCGACAAGCCGGTCGACGCCGCTTCCCTGGGCAAGGCCAGTGTGGTGGTACGCGGCCTGTCGGCCTACGAGTACATCCTGTTCGACAGCAAGCCGGACGTCGCCACTGCCGAGCAGAAAGCCCGCTACTGCCCGTTGCTGGTCGCCATCGGTGAGCACCAGAAGGTGCTGGCCGAGGATATCCTCAAGAGCTGGAACAGCACCGACGGCATGCTTTCGCAGATGACCAAGTTCCCCAACCAGCGTTACGCCGATTCCCACGAGGCAATCGCAGACCTGCTGCGCTCCCAGGTCACCGCCCTGGATACCCTGAAGAAGAAACTGGGCGCGCCGATGGGCCGCCAGAGCAAGGGCATCCCACAGCCGCTGCAGGCCGAAGCCTGGCGCAGCCACTCCTCGTTGAAAAGCCTGGAAGCTACCCTCAAGGCTGCCGAAACCGTCTGGGTCGGGGTCGACAACAAGGGCCTGCGCGGCTTGCTGTCCAGCGATCAGAAAGCGCTGGCGGACAAGATCGACGCCGCCTACGCTACCTCGCTCAAACTGCTGGCGGACAACCAGAAGTCCCTGGGCGAGCTGCTGGCCGACGACGCAGGCCAGCAAACCCTCAACCAGATCTACGACAGCCTCAACGCCGTCCACCGCCTGCACGAAGGCGAACTGGCCAAGGCGCTGAACATCCAGCTGGGCTTCAATGCCAACGACGGTGACTGATCATGCTGCGACGCCAGGCCCTCAAACTCGGTAGCGTATTGCTCAGCGCCCTTACCCTGGGCGGCTGGAGCCTGTTCCGCAATAAAGGCAGCGAACCCCTGCTGCTTTCGGCGCGTGACGATGGCGACGGCAAGCACTATGCCGTCGGTTTTCGCCTGGACGGCACCCAGGTGTTCAGCACCCAGGTCGCCCAGCGTTGCCACGCCATCATCCACCACCCCGAGCAGCCGATTGCCCTGTTCGTCGCCCGCCGGCCCGGTACCGAAAGCTACCTGGTCGACTTGCGCGACGGTCGCCTGCTGCAAACGGTGGTTTCGCAGCCGAACCGGCACTTCTATGGCCACGCGGTGGTGCACAAGGGTGGCGAATGGCTATATGCCACCGAGAACGACACCACCGACCCAGGCCGGGGTGTGCTCGGCGTGTACCGCTTTGAAGGCGAGCGCCTGGT
This sequence comes from Pseudomonas sp. NPDC090592, assembly GCF_044769185.1. Lineage (NCBI taxonomy): Bacteria > Pseudomonadati > Pseudomonadota > Gammaproteobacteria > Pseudomonadales > Pseudomonadaceae > Pseudomonas > Pseudomonas sp. NPDC090592. The sequence continues at coordinate 81,517 of NZ_JBIVXJ010000002.1, read as the reverse complement.
GCACACCGGCGAAATCCCGACCCACGGCATCGGCCCGCACGAGGTCGCCTGGCTACCCGACGGCGAGACGCTGATCGTGGCCAACGGTGGTATCCGCACCGAAGCCGAAAGCCGGGTGGAGATGAACCTCCACGCCATGGAGCCAAGCCTGGTACTGATGCAGCGTGACGGCACCCTGCTGAGCAAGGAAACCCTGGCCCAGCAGATGAACAGCGTGCGCCACCTGGCGGTGGGCAGCGATGGCACCATCGCCGCCTGCCAGCAGTTCATGGGCGATGCCGATGAAACGGCGCAGCTGTTGGCGATCAAGCGCCCGGGCGAGCCGTTCAAGGCCTTCCCGGTGCCAGAGCGGCAGTTGCAGGCCATGGCCCAGTACACTGCCAGTGTCGCTATCCACAGCGAGTTGCGGCTGGTAGCGCTGACTGCGCCACGGGCCAACCGGTTGTTTGTCTGGGACCTGGACACCGGTGCGGTGAAGCTCGATGCATCGATGCCCGATTGCGCAGGCGTCGGCGCGGTGAAGAACGGTTTTGTGGTTACTTCCGGGCAAGGCCGTTGCCGGTTTTATGATTGCACCAAGGCAGAACTGGTCGGGCAGCCGATGAACCTGCCGTCCGGGTTCTGGGACAACCACCTGCATCTCGTCTGATTGTTCTGCTGCCTTCACTGGCCTCTTCGCGGGCAAGCTCGCGCCCACAGGGACCGTACAATCCGCTGACTACGCGGTTTCTGTGGGAGCGGGCTTGCCCGCGAAGAGGCCAGTGAAGGCATTTCACAACCTTTCCACAAAAAACAGTCAATACTTCCCCCATCCACACGTGGGCAGGATCGCCCGTTGTCGTGTCTAAACGAATAACAACCAAATCCAAGGAACCGGACCTATGCTGCGCCGCCGCATGCTCATCATGTTGGCCGTGGTTCTGCTGATCGTGCTGGCCCTGGGGGGTTACAAGGCCTTCTCGATCTACCAGCAGATCCAGATGTTCACTGCCCCCAAGCCGCCCATCACCGTCGCGGCAGCCTTGGCCGAACAGCGCCAGTGGCAAGCGCGCCTGCCCGCCGTGGGCAGCCTCAAGGCACTGCAGGGTGTAGAGCTGAGCCTGGAGGTGGAGGGCATCGTCAAAGCCCTGCACTTCGACTCTGGCCAACAGGTCAAGGCCGGGCAACCGCTACTGCAGCTCAACGACGACCAGGAAACCGCCCTGCTCGGCACCGCCCAGGCCGACCTGAACCTGGCCAAGGTCGATTTCGGCCGTGGCAGCCAGCTGGTCGGCGACTCGGCGATCTCACGCGGCGAGTTCGACCGCCTCACCACCCAGTACCGCCGCAACCAGGCCGTGGTCGAGCAACTCAAGGCGCAGAAGATCAAGAAAAGCATCAACGCTCCGTTCAGCGGCACCATCGGCATCCGCCAGGTGGACATTGGTCAATACCTGGCCGCCGGTACGGTGATAGCGACCTTGCAGGACACGTCCAGCCTCTACGTGGACTTCAACGTCCCTGAGCAGGCCCTGCCACAGTTGAGCCTGGGCCAGCAGGTGCAGGTGCAGGTAGCCGCCTACCCGGGCCAGACCTTCCCCGCCAGCATTAGCGCCATCAACCCCAAGGTCGAGGAAACCACGCGCAACCTGCTGGTTCGCGCCACCCTGGCCAACCCCGACGGCAAGCTGTTGCCTGGCATGTTCGCCAATCTGCTGGTTCTGCTGCCCAATCCACAGCCACAAGTGGTGGTGCCTGAAAGCGCCATCACCTACACCCTGTATGGCAACTCGGTGTACGTCGCCACGCCGAAGAAAGACAAGGACGGCAAGCCGGAAAACGACGACAAGGGCCAAGCGCAGCTGGTTGCCGAACAACGCACTGTACAAACCGGCGAGCGCCGCGACGGCGTGGTGGTGGTCAACAAAGGCTTGCAGGTCGGCGAACAGGTGGTCACTGCCGGGCAGCTGAAGCTCAGCCCAGGCGCCGCAATCCGCATTGGCCAGGACAAAGCCCTCAAGCCCGAACAGGGCTCGCCGGGCAAGGACTGAGGAGGCTGGCATGGCGTTCACCGACCCGTTCATCCGCCGCCCGGTGCTGGCCAGTGTGGTCAGCCTGCTGATCCTGTTGCTGGGCTTCCAGGCCTGGAACAAACTGCAGATCCGCCAGTACCCGCAAATGGAAAACGCCCTGATCACGGTGACCACCGCCTACCCCGGGGCCAACGCCGAGACCATCCAGGGCTACATCACCCAGCCCCTGCAACAAAGCCTGGCCAGCGCCGAAGGCATCGACTACATGACCTCGGTAAGCCGGCAGAACTTCTCGATCATTTCCATCTACGCGCGGATCGGCGCCGACAGCGACCGCTTGTTCACCGAGTTGCTGGCCAAAGCCAACGAGGTGCGCAACCAGTTGCCCCAGGACTCGGAGGACCCGGTGCTGAGCAAGGAAGCTGCCGATGCCTCGGCGCTGATGTACGTCAGCTTCTACAGCAAGGAAATGAGCAACCCGCAGATCACCGACTACCTGTCGCGGGTCATTCAGCCCAAGCTGGCCACCCTGCCAGGCATGGCCGAGGCGGAGATCCTCGGCAACCAGGTGTTTGCCATGCGTATCTGGATCGACCCGGTCAAGCTGGCCGGCTTCGGCCTGTCGGCCACCGACGTGACCAACGCTGTGCGTCGCTACAACTTTCTCTCTGCTGCCGGTGAGGTGAAAGGCGAGTACGTGGTCACCAGCATCAACGCCAGCACCGAACTGAAGTCGGCTGAGGCGTTCGCCGCCCTGCCGGTCAAGACCAGCGGTGACAGCCGCGTGCTGCTGGGCGACGTGGCGCGGGTGGAGATGGGTGCAGAAAACTACGACACGGTCAGTTCGTTCGACGGCACCCCCTCGGTGTATATCGGCATCAAGGCCACCCCGGCTGCCAACCCGCTGGAAGTGATCAAGGAAGTGCGGCGCATCATGCCCGAGCTGGAAAGCCAGTTGCCCGCGGCACTGAAGGTGTCGATCGCCTACGACGCCACGCTGTTCATCCAGGCCTCGATCGACGAAGTGATCAAGACCCTCGGCGAGGCAGTACTGATCGTCATCGTGGTGGTGTTCCTGTTCCTCGGTGCGCTGCGTTCGGTGCTGATCCCGGTGGTGACCATTCCGTTATCGATGATCGGCGTGCTGTTCTTCATGCAGATGATGGGCTACTCGCTCAACCTGCTGACCTTGCTGGCCATGGTGCTGGCCATCGGCCTGGTGGTCGACGATGCCATTGTCGTGGTGGAAAACATCCACCGGCACATGGAAGAAGGCAAGTCGCCATTTGACGCGGCCATTGAGGGCGCCCGCGAAATCGCCTTGCCGGTGGTGTCGATGACCATCACCCTGGCCGCCGTGTATGCACCGATCGGCTTCCTCACCGGGCTCACCGGCGCGCTGTTCAAGGAGTTTGCGCTGACCCTGGCCGGCGCGGTGATCATCTCCGGCATCGTGGCACTTACACTGTCACCGATGATGTGCGCCCTGCTGCTGCGCCAGGAGCAGAACTCCAGCGGCCTGGCCCACCGCCTGGACGTGCTGTTCGAACGCCTGAAGGTGCGTTACCAGCGCCTGCTGCACGCCACCCTGGACAGCCGCCCGGTGGTGCTGGTGTTCGCCGTGATCATCCTGTGCCTGATCCCGGTGCTGCTCAAGTTCACCCAGAACGAACTGGCGCCCAACGAGGACCAAGGGGTGATCTTCATGATGAGCAGCGCGCCGCAGCCGGCCAACCTCGATTACCTCAACGCCTACACCGACCAGTTCACCCCATTGTTCAAGGCCTTCCCGGAGTACTACTCGTCGTTCCAGATCAACGGCTTCAACGGCGTACAGACCGGCATCGGCGGCTTCCTGCTCAAACCCTGGAACGAACGCGAGCGCACGCAGATGGAATTGCTGCCGCTGGTGCAGGCCAAGCTTGAGGAAATCGGCGGCCTGCAGATCTTCGGCTTCAACCTGCCCTCCCTGCCCGGCACCGGCGAAGGCCTGCCGTTCCAGTTCGTGATCAATACCGCGGGCGACTACCCGGCACTGCTGGACGTGGCCCAGCGCATCAAGGCCCGCGCTCAGGATTCCGGCAAGTTCGCCTTCCTCGACATCGACCTGGCGTTCGACAAGCCCGAAGTGGTGGTGGACATCGACCGGGCCAAGGCCGCGCAGATGGGGGTATCGATGGACACCCTCGGTGGCACGTTGGCAACCCTGCTGGGCGAAGCGGAGATAAACCGCTTCACCCTTGAAGGCCGTAGCTACAAGGTCATCGCCCAGGTCGAGCGGCCCTACCGCGACAACCCCGGCTGGCTGAACAACTACTACGTGAAAAACGACCAGGGCCAGTTGTTGCCGCTGTCGACCCTGATCACCCTCACCGACCGCGCCCGCCCGCGTCAGCTCAACCAGTTCCAGCAACTGAACTCGGCGATTATCCAGGGCGTGCCGATGGTCAGCCTGGGCGAAGCGCTGAAGACCGTGCAGGACATCGCCCGCGAAGAGGCCCCGGAAGGCTTCGCCTTCGACTATGCAGGCGTGGCGCGCCAGTATGTGCAGGAAGGCAGCGCGCTGTGGGTCACCTTCGGCCTGGCGCTGGCGATCATCTTCCTGGTGCTGGCGGCGCAGTTCGAGAGCTTCCGCGACCCGTTGGTGATCCTGGTGACGGTGCCGTTGTCGATCTGCGGGGCGTTGTTGCCGCTGTTCCTGGGTATATCGAGCATGAACATCTACACCCAGGTCGGGCTGGTGACCTTGATCGGCCTGATCAGCAAGCACGGCATCCTGATCGTCGAGTTTGCCAACCAGTTGCGTGAGGAACGTGGTTTGAGCGTGCGCGAGGCCATCGAGGAAGCCGCGGCGATTCGCCTGCGGCCGGTGCTGATGACCACGGCAGCGATGGTGTTCGGCATGGTGCCGCTGATTCTGGCAACCGGCGCCGGGGCGGTCAGCCGCTTTGACATCGGTACGGTGATTGCCACCGGCATGTCGATTGGTACGCTGTTTACCCTGTTTGTGCTGCCTTGTATCTATACCCTGCTGGCGCACAAGGCGGTGGCCAAGGAAGCTGTTGTGGCCTGATCCGAGCTCTTCGCGGGCTTGCCCGCTCCCACAGGTACGGCGCCGCGTCTGAAGCTGGCGCTGTACCTGTGGGAGCGGGCAAGCCCGCGAAGAGGCCGGTGAGGCTCATGCAAAAATGCCAGAGGCCCCGCGATTGCGGGGCCTCTGGCATTTCTAGCTAACGCAGGGTTCAACCGAACGGCCGCAATCCCTGGCGCAGGCCAAACAGGAACAGCAACAAATCCTGATCCGGCGCGGCCTGTACCTGTTGCTGCGGTTTCACATCCCGCGGCAACGCGCACTGGTCAGCCATCTCAGCCTTGCTGAACACTGTCGGCCTCGGCTCTTCCCATGCAGCCACCGCCACGGTGGTCACCGCCAGGCCAGCCACCAGGAACAAAGCTCGAGCTATTTCTAGTTTCATCACTCTAACCCTTTGACAGCGCTGCCAAACGCCATCTTGTAAAAGTAGAGCAGCGTCTGCCATTCCGCGTCATTGATCGACGAATGGCGGCGCAGCTGACGCAGGTCGTTACCTGCCGCACGCTGGCAGCTGATACGCCGCCGGCACTTTTCCAGGTCCAGCAGTGCCACTTCGACACGCGCCTGCTCGCCTTCACCAGTCACCTTGATGAATACGTGCTTGCCATACAGGCAGCCGTGCTGCCAGTGCCCCAGGTGCATGCGCGCCAGGTTGTCCGCCAGGTCCTTGTACATGCGCTCATGCACCACCTGCGGGTAACGCTCACGTGCACCTTCGGCATGCCAGGTGTCGAGTTCGACAAAGCCATCCAGCGCCTCGCTGACCAGCAGCGCACGCCACTGGTGCTCGGCATCGCGCTCGGCACCACAAAAGACGATCCGTGGTACACGCACGCCCAATTGCTCGAAGCTGTTCAGTGCATCCAGTTCACGCAATACGGTCGGCCGGCCGAAAGGGTGCAGCAGGCTGCGGTAGATATGCCCGACCTGGCGCTTGGCATACAGCAGCTTGCCATTGGCATCGTTGAGGCGTTGCACGCCGCTCTCGCCGCCGCGGCGCTGGTTAGGCTCCTCGACCCACTCGCCTTGCTGGCGCCAGTAAAAATCGAACCGCGACTCCCCTTTCTGGGCTACAGCCATCAAACACTACCCCTTACGCAATACGTAGACCCGCCACATGGCATAGAACGGCAGGAAGTCGAGGCGTTCCTGGATTCTGAAGCCGGCGGCCATGAATTCTTCTTCGACCGTTTCGGCCGGTAACACGAAACGGTTCTGGTAATTGTCCTGCTCGGCCTTGGCGCTGCGGCGCTGTTCCAGCTTTTTCCGCCGCCAGGCCTTGAAGTTGCCATCCACCCACAGCGAAAGGATCACACTATCACGGCTAACCCGCTGAAATTCCGAAAGTATGGTCTTTCTGTGGGCCGATTCGCCAATGTGGTGGAACAGGCGCATGCAGAAAATGCTGTCCACCGAGTTGTCCGGCAAGTCGATGGCAAATGCCGAGGTCTGCAAAGGTCGTACCCGTGCCACCACTTCTGGCGGTTGCGCGGCACAAGCTGTCTCGATCATCGCTTCGGAGTTGTCGGCACCAATGATCACCCGGTTAGGCTTTTCAGCCAGCAGCGGCCAGAAGCGGCCTGCACCACAGGGCAGGTCCAGTACCAGGCCGGGCTCACCAGCCAATGCCAGGGCGCGGCGCGCCAACTGCTCATCTCGCTTGTGGGAAAGGCGTCGCGCCAGGCCGTCCTGGTGCTTGAGAAAGTACTCGCGGGCATGGTCTTTGTCGTACTTCTCGGAAAATTCAAGCTTGATGGGGCTACGCATCGGGCATCTCCTGACTCCATTGCGCCCACCTTAGGCAGGCAGGCGTTGGAATCAGGTCATGCCCATGTGAAAAAAATGTTGCGCGCCCTTTGACCTGTTACAACAGATTACTCGACCATGGCGTCCGGGCTGCTTTGGACCTTGGTATTGCTCAAGTCCACCTGGAAGCGGCAACCATGCGGCAGGGTCGAAGTGAGGGTGACATGCCAGCCCTGGTCGTCGCAGATTCGCTGCACCAGCGACAGGCCAAGGCCCAGGCCCTCGCCGCGCCGCTCATCGCCACGAACGAACGGCTTGAACATCGCCTCGCGCTGCTCTTCGGGGATGCCCACGCCGCTGTCCTCCACACTGAAACCGTTGGCTTCCAGGCTTAGCCGGATATAGCCACTGTCGGTGTAGTGGGCGGCGTTGCGCAAAAGGTTGCCCATCACCGACTGCAGGAACGTGGCGTTGTACAGCACCGGGCTGGCACTGACGCGTCCGTCGAAATACAGGGCAAGGCCCTTCTGCTCGATCGTGTCGCGCCATACGCCGATGAGTTCGTCGGCCACTTCCCTCAGGGTTGCCCTTGAGGCCACGGCGCCCTCGTCGCGTTGTGCCCTGGCCAGCATCAGGAAGGTCTGTACCAGCTCGCGCATTTCTTCCGTGGCCCGCGCCACGCGCTCAACCTGGCTGCGCGAACGGGCGTCCAGCGTCGGGTTCTCCATCAGCAGTTCGCACGAAGTGGCCAGCACCATCAAGGGCGTGCGCAGTTCGTGGCTCACGTCGCTGGTGAACAGCCGCTCGCGGGTCAGCGCGTCACGCAGGCGGCCCAGGGTATCGTCGAAGGCTACCGCCAACTGGCCTACTTCGTCCGCCGCATAGTCCGGCGCCAGCGGCGGGGCCAGGCCCAGTAACTGGTCGCGGTGCCGCACCTGGCGCGCCAGGCGCACGACCGGCGCCATCACTCGGCGTGCCACCAACCAGCCCAGAATGACGGCCAGCACCAGGCTGAGTACGAAGCCCACCACCACCACGGCGAACAGTACGCGCTCGCGTTCTTCGAAGTCGCTCTGGTCCTGCAACAGCACATACCGTCGGCCATCGACGATCTCGACCATGGCGTGGTACGACAGCTGATCGCGGAACACCTCGTGGAAGCCCCGATCGAGGTGGCGCAAGTCCTTGGGTAACTCGAAATCGTCACGCCCGCCGCTGAAGTAGAACAACTGGTCGGGGCGCGGCCGGTGGCTCCAGTCACCGACACTGTCCATGCGCAGCAGGCGCTGCAGATCACCGCCCAATACCGAGGAAATCAGCCGCTCTTCGACCAGGTGCACGGTGGCGACAATGCCGAAGGCAAAGGCGCCGGCCACCAGCGCGCTCATCAGCGCAAAGGCGATGATGATGCGCTGGGCAAGGCTTTGCTTAAACTCCATCGCGGCCCTCGGCGAGGCGATAGCCGACGCCATGGACGGTATGCAGCAACGGCTTTTCAAACGGTTTGTCGATTACCTGGCGCAGTTGGTGCACATGGCTGCGCAGGCTGTCGCTGTCGGGGCAATCGTCGCCCCACAGGGCTTCCTCCAGTACTTCGCGGCGCAGAACGTGCGGGCTTTTCTGCATCAGCACCGCCAGCAACTTGAGGCCTACCGGGTTGAGCTTGAGCAAGCGACCCTGGCGGGTAACCTCAAGGGTATCGAGGTCATAACTGAGATCGGAGACCTGCAGGGTACGCCGCCCGCCGCCCTGGGCGCGGCGCAGCACCGCTTCGATGCGTGCGGCCAGCTCCGACAGGGCGAAGGGCTTGAGCAGGTAATCGTCCGCCCCGGAACGGAAGCCTTGCAGGCGGTCGTCCAGTTGGTCGCGGGCGGTCAACATGATCACCGGGGTATCGCGGCGGGCATCTTCGCGCAGGCGTTTGCACAGGGTGTAGCCATCGATGCCGGGGAGCATGATGTCCAACACGATCAAGTCGTAGTGTTCGGTGGCAGCCAGGTGCAAGCCGGACAAGCCATCCTGGGCACAGTCCACTGTGTAGCCTTTCATGCCCAGATAATCGGCCAGGTTGGCCAGGATATCGCGGTTGTCTTCAACCAAAAGAATGCGCATCGGTTTCTCCTGTGCGGCGCTTCTCGCTGTGGTGCGCGGCAGGCGCAGCTTAAGGCCTATGCCTGCACGGTGCCAGCCCTCGGAAAAATTCACCGCACTTGACGGTTTTTTCACTGATCCTTCACGGACACAGGATAGCGGGCAGCCGACAATGCCCGATCTTTTTCGTGCCCTGGAGCCGCCATGCAGCAACGAACCCGCCCTCGCCCGATCAACGTCTGGCTGTATCTGGGCATACCCTTGGCGACCGCGCTGGCCTTGATCCTGCTGGAGTTGACGTCGATCGACATGGATGTGGCCAAGCTGTTCTTCGACCCCGCCGCGGGGCAATTCATCGGTCGCCACAGCTATCTGCTGGAAAACATCCTGCATGACCGGGTCAAACAAGTGGTCATCCTGCTTGGGGTTTTGTCGCTACTGACCTTTGCCGCCAGTTTCTTCTGGAAACGTCTGTTCAGCTGGCGCCGTGAGCTGGGCTGCCTGGTGTTGGCGCTGGGCCTGTCCACGGCGTTTGTCACACCGTTGAAGAAAGTGACCCAGGTGCAGTGCCCATGGAGCCTGACCCAGTTTGGCGGCAGCGAAACCTACAGCAAGCTGCTGGAACCGCGACCGGCTACCGACAAGCCTGGGCTGTGCTGGCCAGGCGGGCATGCGGCGACCGGGTTCTGCCTGTTCGGCTTGTTCTTCATGCTGCGTGATCGCAAGCCACGGCTGGCGCGGATGGCGTTTGTCGTGGCCTTGCTGGCTGGATCGGTATTAGGCGTAGGGCGGATGATGCAGGGCGCGCATTTCTTGTCGCACAACGTGTGGACGGGGGTGTTCTGCTGGTTGATCGGGCTGGGGTCGTATTACCTGATCCTGTATCGCCGAGGCGTTGTGGAAGCGCCAGACGCCGAACGTAGCGTCGCCTGATCGAGGGGCCGCTTTGCGGCCCATCGCCGGCAAGCCAGCTCCCACAGGTGCAGCACAAGAATCAGGCCTGTGAAGATTCTGTGGGAGCTGGCTTGCCTGCGATGGGCTGCGCAGCAGCCCCAATGGCCCTCACAGGTATAACGAAAAAGCCCCGGTTCTCACGAACCGGGGCTTTTTCATGCTACTGGGGGTAAGGCTGGCTTACATCATGCCGCCCATGCCACCCATGCCGCCCATGTCTGGCATGCCGCCGCCAGCTGGTGCTTCGCTCGGAGCGTCAGCAATCATGGCTTCGGTGGTGATCATCAGACCGCCGATCGAAGCAGCAGCTTGCAGGGCCGAACGGGTGACCTTGGCTGGGTCCAGGATGCCCATCTCGATCATGTCGCCGTACTCGCCGGTAGCAGCGTTGTAACCGAAGTTACCCGAACCTTGCTTGACCTTGTCAGCAACAACGCTTGGCTCGTCGCCGGCGTTGGCAGTGATCTGGCGCAGCGGGGCTTCAACAGCGCGACGCAGCAGGGCGATACCGACGTTCTGGTCTTCGTTGTCGCCTTTCAGGTCGGCAATGGCAGCCAGGGCGCGAACCAGGGCAACACCACCGCCAGGCACCACGCCTTCTTCAACGGCTGCACGGGTAGCGTGCAGGGCGTCTTCAACGCGGGCTTTCTTCTCTTTCATTTCAACTTCGGTGCCAGCACCGACCTTGATCACGGCAACACCGCCAGCCAGCTTGGCCAGACGCTCTTGCAGCTTCTCACGGTCGTAGTCCGACGAAGTTTCTTCGATCTGGGCGCGGATCTGCTTGACGCGAGCCTGGATGTCGTCTTCGGCGCCAGCGCCGTCGATGATGATGGTGTTTTCCTTGGACAGGGTCACACGCTTGGCGTTACCCAGGTGCTCCAGGGTAGCGGTTTCCAGGGACAGGCCGATTTCTTCGGAGATGACCTGGCCGCCAGTCAGGACGGCGATGTCCTGCAGCATGGCCTTGCGACGGTCGCCGAAGCCCGGGGCCTTGACCGCTGCAACCTTGACGATGCCGCGCATGTTGTTGACTACCAGGGTAGCCAGCGCTTCGCCTTCAACGTCTTCGGCAACGATCAGCAGTGGGCGGCCGGCCTTGGCAACGGCTTCCAGCACTGGCAGCAGCTCACGGATGTTGGAGATCTTCTTGTCGACCAGCAGCAGCAGCGGGCCTTCCAGCTCGGCAACCATGGTGTCCGGCTTGTTGACGAAGTATGGCGACAGGTAGCCACGGTCGAACTGCATGCCCTCTACGACGGACAGTTCGTTTTCCAGGCCCGAGCCTTCTTCAACGGTGATCACGCCTTCTTTACCGACTTTTTCCATGGCTTCGGCAATGATGTTGCCGATGGAGTCGTCGGAGTTGGCGGAGATGGTGCCTACCTGGGCGATGGCCTTGGAGTCGGCGCATGGCTTGGACAGGTTCTTCAGCTCGGCAACGACGGCAGCAGTGGCCTTGTCGATACCGCGCTTCAGGTCCATCGGGTTCATGCCGGCAGCGACGGCTTTCAGGCCTTCGTTGACGATGGCCTGAGCCAGAACGGTAGCGGTGGTGGTGCCGTCACCGGCAGCATCGTTGGCCTTGGAAGCAACTTCCTTGACCAGCTGGGCGCCCATGTTTTCGAAGGCGTCTTTCAGCTCGATTTCTTTGGCGACGGAAACGCCGTCCTTGGTGATGGTTGGCGCGCCGAAGCTCTTGGCCAGTACCACGTTACGGCCTTTCGGGCCCAGGGTCGCTTTTACCGCGTCAGCCAGAACGTTGACACCAACCAGCATTTTCTTACGAGCGGAATCGCCGAATTTTACGTCTTTAGCAGCCATGATCGTTTAATCCTTGGAAATCTTTGGAGTAACGGGAAGTCGGGGAAATCAGCCTTCGATAACGGCGAGGATTTCGTTTTCGGCCATGACCAGCAGGTCTTCGCCATCGACTTTCACGGTGTTGCTGCCCGAGTAAGGGCCGAAGACCACTTTGTCACCCACTTTCACGGCCAGCGCGCGAACTTCGCCGTTGTCCAGGATGCGACCGGTGCCGACGGCTACAACTTCGCCGCGGTTTGGTTTTTCAGCGGCCGAACCCGGCAGGACGATACCGCCAGCGGTTTTCGATTCTTCTTCGCTGCGACGGATAACGACGCGGTCATGCAGAGGACGAAGCTTCATTGTCGATCTCTCCCAAATTGTGGTTTTCATCGGCCGGTATCGACACCGGCGGGTTGATGCTGTCCGGCGTTGCCGGGGGGTGGCCCGCAATGGGCGAACCACCTGTGTCATGTCTGGCGTAACCACCAGAAACCTTGCGGTGACCACATACATGAGGCCGCCATATTCAATTACAAGGCTTGATATACAAAATTTTTCTTCAGGCTGAAAAACACCGGGGCCGCTTGTGCGGCCCCGGGCGTTTTACTTGTCGCGGCGCTCGTACTCGCCTTCGATCACGTTCGGACGGTGGCCACTCTCGCGTGGTCGCGCCTGGAACGGGTCGTCCTGGAATGCACGCTGGCGCATGGCCTGGGCCTCGGCACGCTCGCGCATCTTGCGTGCGGCCAGGTGGCGGGTGAACGGCAGCAGGCACAGCAAGCCCAGCACGTCGCTGATGAAGCCCGGCAGCAACAGCAGGCCGCCACCGACCGCCAGCATCAGGCCCTGGAACATGTCCTCGGCGGGCAGTTCGCCACGCTGCAGGCTTTCACGGGCACGCAATGCGGTGGCCAGGCCGGCCACGCGCATCACCAGCACGCCCAGGGCGGAGCCGGCGATGATCAGCAGCAGCGCCGGGAAAAACCCGATGGCCGCGCTGACCTTGACGAAAACGAAAAGCTCCAGTACCGGAAACAGCAGAAGCAACAGTAGAAAAGCACGCATCAAAGCAATCCTCGTTGGAAGAGAACCTTCCTGTAAGACCTACAGATGGATGCGTATGCTCGGCTTTTCAACCCTCGACTGCCGTCGCAACCGGCCACTGGTCGGCGCGCGCCAGTAAAACCAAGGCTTCGCGCACTTGTGTCGGCGTGTTGCAAGTACTGGGGAATGGCAACCAGTGCAGCGCCTGGCCAATGCGCAGGTGCATGCCTTCACTATCGACCCCGGCCATTTGCGCCGGCGCATGGCGTGGCAGGTCGGTCAGCTCGACGTAGTGGGCGATGGCGTTGGCGTGGTCGCTGTTCATGTGCTGGACCATGCTTGCCTCGGCCTTGCCGGCGAACGGGTTGGCCAGGGTCACCTGGTCCAGCCAGTGGATCGCGCCGAAGCCGCCGATGTAGCGGTGGCGCACCGGTTGCAGCACCCAGAAGTCGAAGTCGTGGGCCTTGTGGTAGTTGCCGGCTTCGGGGAAGTAGCGGTAGTAGCGTTCGGCGGCAGCCTCGATGGCGGCTTCGTCGACCAGCTTGTGCGCCTCGGCCATCACCGTCAGGCGCCCTACGGCTTGCACGTCCTCGGCCTCGCGCTCACCCACCAGCAGCGAGCACTTGGGGTCTTTCTGCAGGTTGTGGGTGTGCTGGGCGATGCGGCTGATGAGGATCAGCGGGTTGCCTTGGGCGTCCAGGCAGTACGGCACGACCGAACCGAACGGGAAGCCGGGCATCGACTTGGAATGGGTCGAGAGCACGCCGCGGTATTCCTTGAGCAGCAGTTCCCGGGCGGGGCGGATGGCGTTGGTACTCACGTGGGGCGGCTCCTGGTGTCAGACTGGATAGATGACAAGATAAGCATTATCAGTTCCAGTGCCAATGGGGCTGCTGCGCAGCCCTGTCGCGACACAAGGCCGCTCCTACAGGTTGTACGCGATCCCCTGTAGGAGCGGCCTTGTGTCGCGATGGGCCGCAAAGCGGCCCCAAAAAACTACCAGGTCACGCCAAAGCCCGCGGTATAGCGGGTCTTGTCCAGGTCACTCTCACGCGTCCCGGTGATGATGTCCTTCTCTGCCTTGAGGTTGAGCGAGGCCCACTCGGTAACCTTGTAGCGCAGGCCAACTTCGGCATCCAGCGAGTAGTCGGCCACGCCGCCCAGCGGCTTGGCGAACTCGCCGTTGGTGAACAGCTGCACGTTCTTGCCGATCAGGTAGCGGGTGTAGTCCCACTTCACCGCCGCGGAGTAGAAATTGTCCTTGCTGCCATCCTGGTATTCGAAGTCGGTGCGGTTGACCAGCGAACCCAGCGAGAACGCCCCCAGTTCGTCATCCCAGAACTGGTAACCCGGGCCGGTACCCACGGTGCGCTGGCGGGCCAGGTCTTCGATGCGGTCGCGCTTGTATTCCGCACGGCCCTGCCAGAACCACTTCTCGGTCATGAAACGGTCCAGGGCGTACTCGGCACTCCAGTTGTCGGTGGTGGTGACGTCGTCCTTGGTCTCGCGGTTGTACTCGCCTTCGGCGTTGTGCCGCCAGCGGCCGTGACGGGCCGTGGTCTTGAAGCCGATGTCGTAATCGTCGGTGTCATTCTCGGCACGCTTGTAGTCCAGCGCCACGTCGACGTTGCCCTTCCACACGAAGTCCTCGACCAGTGGCTTGGGCTTCATGATCTGCTCGATGCTTGCCAGCTCCACGGTCTTCGGCGCCTCGCCATTGGCCAGGGTAACCTTGCCAGGCTCGGCCGCTTTCAGCGATTTGGCCTTTTCTCCGGTGTAGGCATCTTGCTTGACCAGCATTTCCTGGTCGCTTTCCAGGGTCTGGACTTCTTTCCAGTCCAGGGCGATGGACCCACCATAAGGGGTTTCCAGCAGCAGCTTGCCACCGTCGAAGACTTTGATCTTGCCGCTGAGCCGGTCACCGTTCTTCATCCACACGGTGTCGGCGAACACCGGGGCGGCGCACAAGGATGCAGCGAGCAGGCACAACAACGATCTAGAATTCATAAGCGGACTACGGGTTCGATTTGACGAAAAAAGCCGGGCATTATCCAGATACCTACGCCCAGAGCAAGGACAGACCGAGCACTTGGCGTTGAGTTCAACTCTCATTTGCCGGACCATCGGTCCGTTTTCATCTGCAGCCCAAGGGGGGCGTGATGTCTGATGGATATGAGCACGCCTTGGAATCCGCCGAGGGCCGACGAACGGCGCTATATTCAGTACTTGGCCAGGTGCCTAGCGGCAAGGTGGTGAGCTACGGCCAACTGGCCGAGCTGGCGGGGCTTGGCCGTGCGGCGCGCTGGGTCGGGCGCACCCTCGGACAGTTGCCTGCGGACACCCGCCTGCCCTGGCATCGGGTGCTCGGTGCAGGTGGGCGGTTGAGCCTGGCAATGGGTACCCCGTCGGGGGATGAACAAAGGGCGCGACTACGTGCCGAAGGTGTAAATGTAACCAACAATCGTGTGGATATGACGCGCCATGGCTGGCGCCCAATGGAGCACAGCGGTTAGAGTGCGCGCTTTGTTTTCGCAAACTTGAGGCAGATGTTGGCCCATGCCCCGTAAAACCTGGCGCGCTGCGCTTGCTGCCTATGCCAGCCCGTCAACCTTGGTACTTTTGCTGCTCGGTTTCGCCGCCGGCCTGCCCTACATGCTGGTTTTCTCGACCCTGTCGGTGTGGTTGCGTGAAGCCGGCGTTGCCCGCGAAACCATTGGATACGCCAGCCTGATCGGTCTGGCCTACGCCTTCAAGTGGGTGTGGTCGCCGCTGCTCGACCAATGGCGCCTGCCGCTGCTGGGTGGGCTGGGTCGGCGACGTTCGTGGCTGCTATTGTCGCAATCGCTGGTAGTCATCGGCCTGGTCGGCATGAGCCTGTGCGACCCGCAACAACATCTGTCGTGGCTGATCGCCATGGCGGTTCTGGTGGCCTTTGCCTCGGCTACCCAGGACATCGCGGTAGACGCCTACCGCCTGGAAATCGCCGACGACCAGCGCCAGGCCGCGCTCGCCGCCAGCTACATGGCCGGCTACCGGGTAGCAGCCTTGCTGGCCACGGCCGGCGCCCTGTTCTTCGCCGAGTGGTTCGGGTCCACCGGTTTCAGCTACCTGCACAAGGCCTGGGCCGGCACCTACGTCATGTTCGGGGTGATGATGCTGCCTGCCCTGTTCACCACCCTGGTCATGCGCGAGCCGCCAGTGCCCCTGCGCACCCAGTTGTCGGCTGCGCGCTATGGGCTGGTGCACCAGCTGGCGTCGGTGTTCGTGCTGATCATCCTGCTGGTGTCGGTGCCGGCCAGCTTCACGCAAATGTTCAATACCGGCTGGTCGAGCGTCATTTCGGGCGATGCCACGCCGCTTGACCTGCTGCTGGAAGACCGCGCTTTCCTGCGCCTGATCCTGTATGTGCTGCTGAGCTGGGCGTGCCTGTCGAGCCTCGGCCGTCGCGGCCTGGCACCTGTACTTACGCCGGTCCACGACTTCATTGCGCGCTACCGCTGGCAGGCCCTGCTGCTGCTCGGCCTGATTGCCACCTATCGCATGTCCGATACCGTGATGGGCGTGATGGCCAACGTGTTCTACATCGACATGGGTTTCACCAAGGACCAGATCGCCAGTGTCAGCAAGATCTTCGGCCTGATCATGACCCTGGTCGGCGCCGGGGTCGGCGGCCTGTTGATCGTGCGCTTCGGCATCATGCCGATCCTGTTCATCGGCGGCGCAGCCTCAGCGGCCACCAACATCCTGTTCCTGATGCTGGCCGACATGGGTCCAAACCTGGAAATGCTGGTGGTGACCATCTCGCTGGACAACTTCAGCTCCGGCCTGGCCACTTCTGCCTTCGTTGCCTACCTGTCGAGCCTGACCAACCTGAAGTTCTCGGCCACCCAGTACGCGCTGCTCAGCTCGATCATGCTGCTGCTGCCGCGTCTGATCGGCGGGTATTCGGGGGTGATGGTGGAGAAGTTCGGTTACCACGACTTCTTCCTGATTACTGCATTGCTGGGGGTGCCTACGCTGATCCTGATCGCCCTGCAGTGGCGCCAGGAGGCTGGGCGGGGTACGCCGGTGGCAGAGGAAAATTCGGCGGCCGAGCGGCCCTGACAGGTTTGTAGCGCCTGTGCTGGCCTCTTCGCGGGCTTGCCCGCTCCCACAGAAACCGCACAGATCTCAAGGGCTGTGCTGTACCTGTGGGAGCGGGCAAGCCCGCGAAGAGGCCGGTACAGGCAAAGACGATTACTGAGTAACAGCCCCTTCCCCAGGCCGCCCGCCCACCACAAACCACAGCGGCCACAGCGCCAACGCCCCTGCCACCCCCGCTGCCAGGGCAAAGTGCAGCAAGCTGGCCCCGGCACCAATCATCGCCAGCACCGCCCCGCCCAGCCCCAGCAAGGCAATGGTGATCATCCCCAACATGGCCGAAACCAGGCCCTTGCTCTGTTCACTGGAGAACAGCGTCATGCGGTACAGCACCGCGTTGGCTACGCCCAGCCCCAACGCGTACAGCGACATGCCTGCCACCACGCTGGTCACGCTCGGCCAGTACCAGGTCGCCAGCACCATCAGGCACAGGCCAGCCAGGTACGGCCACAGCGCCCCGCGCACCAGTGCGGGCAGCGGGTAGCGGTCGGCGATGCGGTTGATGATCAGGTTGCCAAGTATCAGACCACCGAAAACCGGCAGCTGCCACAGGGCATATGCCATTGTGCTCAAGCCCTCATCGTGAATCAGCAACACCGGCGACAGGCCGATCCAGCCAATCAGCGGCAAGCCGACCAGCCCCAGGGCGGCACTGCCGGCAACGAAGCGGCGGTTGGTCAGCAATTGGCCGTAACCGGCCAACAACGGCAGCAGGTGAATCGGGGTAAACGCCAGGCGAGAACCGTCACGGCGCTCAACACCCAGGGTTTCCGGCATCAACCGGTACAACAGCACCCAGGCCAGCACCGCGCCGATGGCAAAGGCCACGAACAGCCAGCGCCAGTCCAGCCACTGCAACAGCAACGTGCCCACCAGCGGCCCCAGCAGCGGGGACAGCAAGGCAATATTGGCCAGCAAGGCCATCATGCGTACGGCATCCGCCTCGCTGAAGGCTTCGTTCAGCGCGGGGTAGCTGACCGTGACCACGAAGCCCAGGCCGATCCCCTGCAACAGGCGCAGCAGGTTGAACAGGCCGATGTCGTGGACCCAGAACGTGGCCAGGCAGGCCACGCCAAAGAACGCGCAGCCGGCCAGCAGCAGCGGGCGCCGGCCATAACGGTCGGCCAGCGGCCCGATCAGCCATTGCAGCACCACGCCGCCCAGCAGGTACAGGTTGAGGGCGTGGGGGATGTACTCGGGGCTGGCGTTCAGGTCGCCCACCACCACCGGCATGGCCGGCATGACCGCGTCGCTGGCCAGGTAGGTCAGCAGCTCGAACAGGGCCAGGGTAAGGCCGAACAGCAGGGCGCGCAGGGGGGTGATGTAAAGCAGTGGTTTCATGATGGCGTATCGGGTGTGGCAACTGGGGTCAGGCTATATGCCAGAAATGGCCGGCAATTGCTGTGAACAAGTGTAAAAACGGGGCCGCTGCGCGCCCTATCGCGACACAAGGCCGCTCCTACAGAGATCGCATAACCCCTGTAGGAGCGGCCTTGTGTCGCGATGGGGCGCACAGCGGCCCCGGCTTTGTACCGCCTTACTGCGCGGCTGCCTCCTGCACCACACGAATCACCCGTTGCGGAAACGGGATGTCGATTCCCTCTGCCTTCAACCGGTCACGGGCATGCTCATTGAGCATGAACATCACATCCCAGTAGTCGGCAGTCTTGGTCCACAGGCGCAGCGAAACGGTGATCGAACTGTCGCCCAGGGTCGCAATAACCGCCTGCGGTGCCGGATCTGGCAGCACGCGTGGGTCCTTCGCCAGCTCCAGCAGCACGTTACGGGCCTTTTGCAGGTCAGCCTCGTAGTCCACGCCCACATCGAACACCACCTTGCGCGTCGGCTGGCGGTTGGTGTTGGTGATGATGCCGTTGGACAGGCTGCCGTTGGGCATGATCACTGTCTTGTTATCACCCGTGCGCAGCACGGTGTGGAAGATCTGGATGCTGTCGACCGTACCCGACACGCCTTGCGCCTCGATCCAGTCACCAATGCGGAACGGGCGGAACATCAGGATCAGCACGCCACCAGCGAAATTCGCCAGGCTGCCTTGCAAGGCCAGGCCGATGGCCAGGCCTGCGGCACCGATGGCAGCGACGAACGAGGTGGTCTCGATGCCGATCATCGACGCCACGCTGACGAACAGCAGCACCTTCAGCACAATGTTCGACAAGGTGCTGATAAACCCTTGCAGGGCCGCGTCGGCGCGCAACCCGGCCAGCTTGCCAAGGCGCGCACTCACCCGGTTGATCAGCCACCAGCCAATGGCCAGTGTCAGCAGCGCCAACAGCAGGCGGCTGCCGTATTGCATGATCAACGGGATCCACGTCTGGGACTGGCGGACGAGCTGATCGACTTCAGCGTTCAAATCCATATTCATCTCCTGATGCCTGGCGGCATGTACACGGTAAAACCGGCCGCAATCCGCAACGCGGCCATGGAACCGATGGACATCATTTGGCCATCGGGGTTCCGGGCATAGCCTGCATCAGTCGCGGAAGTTGTTGAACTGCAGCGGCATGTCGAACTCCTTGGAACGCAGCAGGGCAATGGCTTCCTGCAGGTCGTCACGCTTCTTGCCGGTTACGCGTACTTGCTCGCCCTGGATAGCGGCCTGCACTTTCAGCTTGCCTTCCTTGATGGTGGCGACGATCTTCTTGGCCTGGTCCTTGTCGATGCCTTCGCGGAACTTGGCTTCCTGTTTCTTTTCCTTGCCCGATGGATACGGGTCTTTGATTTCCAGGCACTTCACGTCGATCTTGCGCTTGACCAGCGCCAGGCGCAGGATTTCCAGCATAGCTTCGAGCTGGAACTCTTCCTCGGCAGTGAGCATTACTGCCTGGTCCTTTTCCTTGAACTCGAAGGTGCCCTTGCCCTTGAGGTCGTAACGGCGGTCCAGTTCCTTGATGGCGTTGTCGACCGCGTTCTGCACTTCGTGCTTGTCCAGTTCCGATACCACGTCGAACGAAGGCATGGTTGTTCTCCCAAAATAAAAGCGCGCTCAGGCTGAAGATGGAGCGCGCTGGGTTTGACGGTTAAAATGCGGGCTCATTATAACGGGTTGCGAAACGCATATGAGCAGCACCTGGCATATTCTCGGCGCCGGCAGCCTGGGCAGCCTGTGGGCTTGCCGCCTGGCGCGCGCGGGCAAGGCAGTGCGCCTGATCCTGCGGGACGGGCAACGGCTGCAGGCCTACCAGCAAGCCCGCGGCCTGACCCTGATCGAACAGGACCAGCCCCACCACTACGCCATCCCCGCAGAAACCGCGCAGGCACATGGCCCGATCCACCGTCTGCTGGTGGCCTGCAAGGCCTACGATGCCGCCCCGGCCATTGCCGGTGTGGCAACACGGCTGGCCGAGGGGGCCGAAGTGCTGTTGCTGCAGAACGGCCTGGGCAGCCAGGACGAAGTGGCCGACCTGGTGCCCCACGCACGCTGCATTTTTGCCTCCAGCACCGAAGGCGCCTTCCGCGAGGGCGACTGGCAGGTGCGCTTTGCCGGCCACGGCTTCAACTGGCTGGGCGACCCACGTACCCCCACCACCCCCGCCTGGTTCGATGACTTGCACGAAGCCGGCATCCCCGCTGAATGGACCGTGGACATACTCACCCGCCTGTGGCGCAAGCTGGCGCTCAACTGCGCCATCAACCCGCTGACCGTGCTGCACGACTGCCAGAACGGCGGGTTGCTGGGGCACTTGGGTGAAGTGGATGCACTGTGCAGCGAACTGGCCGAGTTGCTGCGCCACTGTGGCCAGCCGCAAGCTGCGGTTGAACTGGACGAAGAAGTGCAGCGGGTTATCCTCGCCACCGCAGCCAACTACTCTTCCATGTACCAGGACGTGCGCGCCAGCCGGCGCACCGAGGTGCACTACCTGCTCGGCCATGCCTGCCGTGCAGCCGGCCGCCACGGGCTACAGTTGCCCGAGCTGGAACGCCTGCAGCAGCGCCTGGTCGATAACTTGCGCACACGTGGTTTGCCCTGCGACTGATGCGGCCCCTTGAACCGGATACGGACATTACCTAGCCCATGACCTTGCGCCAACGCCTGGAAAACCTCCCGGTCGGGCAGAAGCTGCTGGCGGCCCTGCTGGTATTGCTGGTAACCATCCTGCTGGTGGCCAACCTTACCTTCATCAGCGCGGCCTACTGGATAACCCAGGAAAGCATGGCCCCCCAGGCACTGCAGACCATCGGCAGGCTGGTGGCCAACCCTCAGCTTGCTGCCCGCGCCGGCGACACCCCGGACACCGCCAACGCCCTGCTCAAGGAGCTGGACAGCTACACACCGTTGCGGGCTGCCGCCGTGTACGGTGGCGACGGCCGCATGCTGGCGCAGTTGCAGCATGGCGAGCCGCTGGCCCTGCCCAAGCGTTTTCGCAACATCGACGGCTGGCGCCTGATGGAGTTTCGCAGCACCCAGCTGATTCGTATCCCGCGCGACGCCAACCCGCCAGCGCACCTGCTGCTGGTGGCCAGCAGCGAGCTGCCCACCGCCTTCTACACCGGCACCCTCAGCGCCAGCCTGGGCATCCTGGTGTTCAGCATCCTGCTGTGGATCGTCATCGCCCGACAGATCAAACGCCTGATCACCCAGCCGATCCATCAGCTTGAAGAGCTCAGCCGCCAGGTCACCCGTGAAGAGAGCTACGCGCTGCGGGCCACGCGTGGCAACGACGACGAAATCGGCAGCCTGGCCGCAGCCTTCAATACCATGCTGTCGCGCATCGAGGCCCGCGAGCAGCAGCTCAAGCGCGCTCGCGACGAGTTCCAGGATGCCTATGACCAGGCCCAGGGCCTGGCCGAGGAAACGCGCCATACCAACCGCAAGCTGGAGCTGGAAGTGCAGGTGCGCAGCAAGATCGAAAAAAAGCTCACCGGCTTTCAGAACTACCTCAACAGCATCATCGACTCGATGCCCTCGGCGTTGATCGCCCTCGACGAACAGCTCTACGTGACGCAATGGAACCACGAAGCCACGGTGCTTTCCGGCACGCCACTGGACGAAGCCCTGAACCAGCCGGTGTTCATTGCCTTCGAGCCGCTCAAGCCGTTCCTGCCGCAACTGAAGGAAACCGTGGAAAAGCACCGGGTGGCAAAGGTCGAGCGGGTTACCTGGCCCAAGGGTGACGACCTGCGCCACTACGCCCTGACCTTCTATCCGCTGACCGGCGGCGGCGGGCGCGGCGTGGTCATCCGGATCGACGACATTACCCAGCGCCTGTCACTGGAAGAGATGATGGTGCAATCCGAGAAAATGCTATCGGTCGGCGGCCTGGCGGCGGGCATGGCCCACGAAATCAACAACCCGCTAGGCGCTATCCTGCACAACGTACAGAACATTCGCCGGCGCCTGTCGCCAGAGTTGCCGCGCAATCAGGAGCAAGCAGAGGAACTGGGCATCGACCTGCCCACGATCAACCGTTACCTGGCCAGCCGCGAAGTGCCGCAACTGCTCGATGGCATTCAGCAGGCCGGCGCCCGGGCAGCCAAGATCGTCACCCACATGCTCAGCTTCAGCCGCCGTAGCAACCGTCAGCTGGCACCGTGCGACCTGCCAGCCTTGATCGACCAAGCGGTGGAAATTGCCGGCAACGACTTCGACCTCACCATCGGTTTCGACTTCAAGGGCCAGGCCATCGTGCGCCAGTTCGACCCCGAGCTGGGGCCAGTGCCCTGTACCGCCAATGAACTGGAACAGGTGCTGCTGAACCTGCTGAAAAACGCCGCCCAAGCCATTCACTTGCGCCCACAGCCGAGTGAGCCAGGGCGCATTACCCTGCGCACGCGGCTGAACCCGCCGTGGGCGGAAATCCAGGTCGAGGACAACGGCGTCGGCATGCCCGAGGCAGTACGCAAACGCACCTTCGAGCCATTTTTCACCACCAAGGAAATCGGCCAGGGCACAGGGCTGGGCTTGTCGGTTTCATATTTCATCATCACCAACAATCACAAGGGGCAGATGGAAGTGCAGTCCACGCCCGGCCAGGGCACCTGCTTCACCCTGCGCCTGCCCCTCGGCCAGCCGGCGATGCCGGCCAACACGGAGAAGTGACATGGGTTACCGCCTGTCGAAGATTTACACCCGTACCGGCGACAAGGGCGAAACCGGCCTGGGCGATGGTCGACGGGTGCCCAAGGACCACCCGCGGATCGAGGCGATTGGCGAGGTAGACAGCCTGAACAGCCAGTTGGGCGTGCTGCTGGCGGGGCTGGACGAGCACGGGCTGGATGAGGTGAGCACCGTGCTGGCTCCGTGTCAGCACCGTTTGTTCGACCTGGGGGGCGAGTTGGCGATGCCGAGTTACCAGGCGTTGAACCTGGCGGAGGTTGAGCGGCTGGAAGCGGCCATCGATACCTGGAACGACGAGTTGGGGCCGTTGAAGAACTTCATCCTGCCCAGTGGTTCGGCGCTGGTCGCGCAGGCGCATGTGTGCCGGAGCCTGGCGCGCAGCGCAGAGCGGCGCTGCCAGCAGTTGAATGCGCTGGAGCCGCTGGAAGGGGTTGGGTTGGCGTATATCAACCGGCTTTCGGATCTGCTGTTTGTGGCGGCGCGGATCATCGGGCGGCGGCAGGGGGTGGCTGAGGTGTTGTGGCAGCCTGCTGAAAAGCCTCAGGGCTGATAGTTTTGGGGCTGCTTTGCAGCCCTTTCGCGACACAAGGCCGCTCCCACAGGTGCGGTGTACGCAGGTCCCTGTGGGAGCGGCCTTGTGTCGCGATGGGCCGCAAAGCGGCCCCAATTGCTCAGGCCTCAGGCCTCAGGCCAGAACGCCCGAATCCCGGCCACACCTTGTGCACCGGCTTCCCAGGCCTGCTCACGCTCACCCGGCCCTACCCCACCTAGCAGGTAGACCGGCTTGTTGAACCCGGCGATCAACCGCTGCGCCTCTTCCCACCCCAACGGCACAGCCTCAGGGTGGGTCTGGGTCGCCTGCACCGGCGACAAGGTGACGAAGTCCACATCCATCTGCGCTGCCAGCGCCAGTTCCTCGGCACTGTGGCACGACGCGGCCAGCCAGCGCTGCTTGGGGAACGGCCGGCCCTTGGCCGCGTACTTGCGCAGCTGTGCTGCCGTCAGGTGCCAACCCGCCGAGGGGAAGTCGCCCAGCCACTCCAGCGGCCCTTTGAGCATAAGCTGTGCTTTACCGGCGCATAGCCCGACCGCATCCACCGCCACGTCGCGGTACTTGGGGTCGTACATGTCCGGGGCACGCAACTGGATCAGGCGAATACCATTGGCTACCGCTTTCTGGATACCCTTGAGCATCTGCGGTACTTCCAGGCCATCCGGGGTAATCAGGTACTGGTCCGGCAGGCGCGCGGCAGCCACGATCGGCTTGTTGGCCTCAGGGAACTCATATTGCGGCAGGTCGCGCGGGGCCACCCATTCCAGCGGCTGCCCCTCGGCGCCATGGGGCTCGCCGGTGAACGCGTCGACTTCGCGCACATCCAGCAGCACCTGTTTGTCCGGGTAATCATGGCTGACCTTGATCAGCGCACGCGAGCGGGTCACCTCGATGCCCAGCTCCTCGCACAGCTCACGGGCCAGCGCTGCCTCCACGCTTTCGCCCGCTTCCACCTTGCCACCGGGGAATTCCCACAGGCCACCCTGATGCTGGGTATCTGCCCGGCGGGCAATCAGAATACGGCCGTCATTGCCGCGAATGACAGCCGCTACTACATGAATCCGTTTCACCCTTCACGCTCCGCCAGGCCGGCCTGCTGCCAAGCCTTGAAGGCTGGCCACTGATAAATGGTTTCGATATAGGCGGCCGCCTCTGCGGGCACCTCTACACGATAGGTGCGCAGGCGCACGGCCACCGGGGCGAAGAAGGCGTCGGCCAGGCTCGGCTTGCCAAACAGGAATGGCCCGCTGTCCTTGGCCACCACACGGCATTCGGACCACAGCGCGACGATACGGTCGATGTCGACCTGCACGTCCAGCGGCAAATCGTCCAGAGCCTTGTCACGCGAGAGGTCGAACGGCATGGCGCCACGCAGCGCGAAGAACCCGCTGTGCATCTGCGCGCAGGCCGAACGGGCTTGCGCACGGGCAGCGACGTCGGCCGGCCACAGCTGGGCCTCGGGGTGGCGTTCGTTGAGGTATTCGGCAATGGCCAGCGAGTCGGCGATCACACCGTGTTCGGTCTTCAGCAGCGGGACCTTGCCGGTGGCGGAATAAGCGAGGATACGCTGACGGGTGTCAGGCTGATTGAGTTTGATCAGGGATTCTTCGTAGGGCACGCCAGCCAGCTCGAGGGCCAGGGCGCCACGCAGCGACCAGGAGGAATACAGCTTGTCGCCGATGATCAGGTGATAGCTCATGGTTCGGCTCCATCGGTTTGGATTTTCTGGGGCTGCTTTGCAGCCCATCGCCGGCAAGCCAGCTCCCACAGGTACAGCACAGGGCCTGAAGGATACGCTGTACCTGTGGGAGCTGGCTTGCCGGCGATCGGGCCGCAAAGCGGCCCCATTTGGATCAGGTACGGTACTCGGCGTTGATCTTCACGTATTCGTGGGACAGGTCGGTAGTCCAGATGGTTTCGCTGCACGCACCACGGCCCAGTTCGATACGGATGGTGATCTCTTCCTGGGCCATCACGGCCGAACCTTGCGCTTCGGTGTAGCTTGGGCTGCGGCCGCCCTGGCTGGCGATGCACACGTTGTCCAGGTACACGTCGATCAGGCTCACATCCAGCTCCGGCACACCCGCACGGCCAACAGCGGCAAGGATACGGCCCCAGTTCGGGTCAGAGGCGAACAGTGCGGTCTTGATCAGTGGCGAATGCGCCACCGCATAGCCCACGTCCAGGCACTCCTGGTGGTTACCGCCACCGTTGACCTGCACGGTCACGAACTTGGTAGCGCCTTCACCATCACGGACGATGGCCTGAGCGACTTCCATGCACACTTCGAACACGGCCTTTTTCAGCGCGTCGAACAACGCACCGCTGGCTTCGGTCACTTCCGGCAGATTGGCCTTGCCCGTAGCGATCAGCATGCAGCAATCGTTGGTCGAAGTATCGCCATCGATGGTGATGCGGTTGAACGACTTGTTGGCGCCGTCCAGCATCAGGTCCTTGAGCACCGCCGGGGCAACCTTGGCGTCGGTGGCGATGTAGCCGAGCATGGTGGCCATGTTCGGGCGGATCATGCCTGCACCCTTGCTGATGCCAGTGACAGTCACGGTCACGCCATCGTGCTGGAACTGGCGGCTGGCACCCTTGGGCAGGGTATCGGTGGTCATGATGCCGGTGGCAGCTTCAGCCCAGTGGTTTTCCGACAGGTTGTCGAGGGCGGCCTGCAGTGCACCTTCGATCTTCTCGACCGGCAGCGGCTCGCCGATCACGCCGGTGGAGAACGGCAGTACCGATTCGGCCGGCACGCCCGTCAGCTCGGCCAGCTTGGCGCAGGTACGCTCGGCAGCAGCCAGGCCTGGCGCGCCGGTACCGGCGTTGGCGTTACCGGTGTTGGTCAGCAGGTAGCGCACGGTGCCCTGTACACGCTGCTTGGACAGGATCACTGGCGCTGCGCAGAAGGCGTTGAGGGTGAACACGCCTGCCACGCTGGAGCCTTCGGCACAGCGCATGACCACCACATCCTTGCGCCCAGGGCGCTTGATGCCGGCAGAAGCGATGCCGAGTTCAAAACCCGGAACCGGGTGCAGGGTGGGCAAAGGACCAAGACCAACAGCCATTAGAGCGCTCCTAGAAAAATCGGTTGATGTACAAAAAGCGGGGCCGCTTCGCGCCCCATCGCGACACAAGGCCGCTCCTACAGGTTGTCACTATTCCTGTAGGAGCGGCCTTGTGTCGCGAAAGGGCCGCAAAGCGGCCCCAGGATGTATCAGGTGACAACAACCCGGTCAGATCACTCGATCTGCCCGTGGCAATGCTTGAACTTCTTGCCCGAACCACACCAGCACGGCTCGTTGCGGCCCAGCTTCTGGTCGTTGCGTACAGGTGCCGAGGCAACGGCCACTTCGTCGCCCTCCTCGCTCAACTGCTCGCTCTCAAGGCCTGGGGCAGCGGCATGCTGGAACTGCATGCGGCTGGCCAGCTCCTCGGCCTCGCGGCGCAGGCGGGCTTCCTCTTCGGCCGGGTCTTCGCGGCGAACCTGAACGTGCGACAGCACGCGGATGGTGTCGCGCTTGATCGACTCGAGCAGCTCCTGGAACAGGGTGAACGATTCGCGCTTGTACTCCTGCTTCGGGTTCTTCTGCGCATAGCCGCGCAGGTGAATACCGTGACGCAGGTGGTCCATGGTCGACAGGTGGTCTTTCCACAGGTCGTCCAGCACGCGCAGCAGGATCTGCTTCTCGAAGGTACGCAGCGCGTCGATACCGGCCTGGTCTTCCTTCTCGGTGTAGGCGGTAGTGATCTCGTTCAGCAGCTTCTCGCGCAATGTCTCTTCGTAGAGGTGATCATCCTCGTCGAGCCACTGCTGGATCGGCAGCTTCATGGCGAAATCGCTGGCCAGCGAAGCTTCCAGGCCGGCCACATCCCACTGTTCAGGCAGCGACTGCGGCGGGATGTGCTGGCTGATGGTAGCGTCCAGCACTTCCTTGCGGAATTCGACGATGGTGTCGCCAATATTCTCGGCAGCCAGCAGGCTGTTGCGCATGTGGTAGATCACCTTGCGCTGCTCGTTGGCCACGTCGTCGTATTCGAGCAACTGCTTGCGGATGTCGAAGTTGCGGCCTTCGACCTTGCGCTGTGCCTTCTCGATGGCGTTGGTGACCATGCGGTGTTCGATGGCCTCGCCCGACTGCATGCCCAGGGCCTTCATGAAGTTCTTCACCCGGTCAGAGGCGAAGATACGCATCAGGCTGTCTTCCAGCGACAGGTAGAAGCGGCTGGAACCCGGGTCACCCTGGCGGCCGGAACGGCCACGCAACTGGTTGTCGATACGGCGCGACTCGTGGCGCTCGGAAGCGATCACGTGCAGGCCACCGGCTTCGATCACCTGCTGGTGACGGTTCTGCCAGCCGGCCTTGATCTGGGCGACCTGCTCGGCAGTCGGGTTTTCCAGGGTGGCCACTTCGGCTTCCCAGTTCCCACCCAGGAGAATGTCGGTACCACGGCCAGCCATGTTGGTGGCGATGGTGAGCGCACCCGGGGCACCGGCTTGCGCAATGATCTCGGCTTCTTTCTCGTGGTACTTGGCGTTCAGGACCTTGTGGTCGATGCCTTCCTTCTTGAGCAGGTTCGACATGTGCTCGGAGGTTTCGATGGTCGCGGTACCTACCAGGATCGGCCGGCCCTGCTTCATGCTTTCCTTGATGTCAGCAATGATCGCAGCGTATTTCTCGTCGGCGGTCAGGTACACCAGGTCGTTGAAGTCTTTACGCGCCAGTGGTTTGTTCGGCGGGATGACCATCACGTTCAGGGCGTAGATCGACTGGAACTCGAACGCTTCGGTATCAGCGGTACCGGTCATGCCGGACAGCTTGGTGTACAGGCGGAAGTAGTTCTGGAACGTGGTCGAAGCCAGGGTCTGGCTCTCGGCCTGGATGTTCAGGTTCTCCTTGGCCTCGATGGCCTGGTGCAGGCCTTCGGACAGGCGACGGCCCGGCATGGTACGGCCGGTGTGTTCGTCGATCAGCAGTACCTGGCCGTCCTGGACAATGTACTCGATGTTGCGGTGGAACAGCTTGTGCGCGCGCAGGCCGGCGTAGACGTGAGTCAGCAAGCCCAGGTTGTGCGCGGAGTACAGGCTCTCGCCCTCGGCCAGCAGGCCGGCCTGGGTGAGCATCTCTTCGATGTACTGGTGACCGGCTTCGTTCAGCTCGACCTGGCGGCTCTTCTCGTCGATGGTGAAGTGGCCTTCCTGGGTGACCTGGCCTTCCACTTCCTCGATGTGCTGCGTCAGGCGCGGGATCAGGCGGTTGATCTCGATGTACAGCTTGGAGCTGTCCTCGGCCTGGCCGGAAATGATCAGCGGGGTACGCGCTTCGTCGATGAGGATGGAGTCGACTTCGTCGATCACGGCGAAGTTCAGTTCACGCTGGAACTTCTCTTCCTGGCTGAATGCCATGTTGTCGCGCAGGTAATCGAAACCGAATTCGTTGTTGGTGCCGTAGGTGATGTCGGACGCATAGGCGGCGCGCTTTTCTTCCGGCGGCTGGAAGGCCGAGACGATGCCGACCGACAGGCCGAGGAACTCGTACAGCGGGCGCATCCAGTTGGCGTCACGGCGGGCCAGGTAGTCGTTGACGGTGACCACGTGCACGCCCTTGCCGGACAGTGCGTTGAGGTACACGGCCAGGGTACCGACCAAGGTCTTGCCTTCACCGGTACGCATTTCTGCGATCATGCCCTCGTGCAGGGTCATGCCGCCGATCAGCTGCACATCAAAGTGGCGCATGCCCATGACGCGCTTGCCGGCCTCACGGGCCACGGCAAAGGCTTCAGGCAGCAATTGGTCCAGTGTCTCGCCTTTGGCCAGGCGCTCCTTGAACTCTGCGGTCTTGCCCCGCAGTTGCTCGTCGGAGAGGGCCACCATCTTCTCTTCGAAGGCATTGACGATACTCACCGTCTTGAGCATGCGTTTCACTTCACGCTCGTTCTTGCTTCCAAAAAGTTTTTTTAACAAAGGCGCAAACATATCGGCAGGATCTTCCACACGTAGGGATGGAGGGCGGCCCCATGAGTCGCCCGTGCAGCCCTGAGGCCGCATGCGAACGAGCATTCTACCCGGAAACGATGGTGAGGAAAGTGGTGGATTTCCACGATGCTATTACAGCGTTTTGGCGGGGGCCTGTTTTAGATAGGGGCATTTTCCCTGAGTTCAAGGCCTGGCAACATGAAAGCTATCGAGAATTAGTCTTATCTTGTGCCGCCTGTGCCGGCCTCTTCGCGGGCTTGCCCGCTCCCACAGGATCACCACAGGTCCGGATCCTGTGAAATACCTGTGGGAGCGGGCAAGCCCGCGAAGAGGCCGGCACAGGTAACAGAGGTGTTAAACTGCGGTTCTTGCAACCTCATACGAACCCCATGGCCTACAAACCCTCCCCCGCCCAGCCACCTTCAGCCCTGCTGCGCCAGGTGCGCCCGCTGCGCCTGCTGCTGAACCAGGCCGAGCGCCTGGAGCACTTGCAGCGCCTGCTGGAGAGCCAATTGCAACCGGCTGCCCGCGAGCACTGCCATGTCGCCTCATGGCGTGACGGCACCTTGTTGCTGGTGGTAACCGACGGTCATTGGGCCACCCGCCTGCGTTACCAGCAAAAGCGCTTGCTGGCGGCGCTCCAGGCCATGGAAGCCTTCGGCAACCTGCGGCGCATCCTGTACAAGGTGCAGCCGCCGCTGGTGCCGGCCAAGCGTGGCGGGCATGCGGCCGAGCTGTCCAATACTGCGGCCGAAAGCCTGCTTGATACTGCCGAGGGGATAGCTGATCCGAAGTTGCGGGCGGCGCTGGAACGGTTGGCCGCCCACGCTCAGGGCAAGCCATAAAAAAGGCCACCCGAAGGTGGCCTTGATTACAACACTAGAGAGAGTGTTCGAACTTACACGGCCGCAACAGGGCGCATGTACGAGATCGGTGCCGTGCTGGCATCTTCGAACGTAACCACTTCCCAGGCATCGGTTTCAGCAATCAGCTTGCGCAGCAGCTGGTTGTTCAGCGCGTGGCCGGACTTGTAGCCCTTGAACTCGCCAATCAGGCTGTTGCCCAGCAGATAGAGGTCGCCAATGGCGTCGAGGATCTTGTGCTTGACGAATTCGTCATCGGAACGAAGGCCGTCTTCGTTAAGCACGCCGGTCTCGTCGACCACGATGGCGTTCTCGACACTGCCGCCCAGCGCAAGGTTGTGCTTGCGCAGGTACTCGATGTCACGCATGAAGCCGAAAGTGCGGGCGCGGCTGACTTCCTTCACGAACGACGTGCTGGAGAAGTCGACGACTGCACTCTGGGTCTGGCCCTTGAGGACCGGGTGATCGAAGTCGATCTCGAAGCTCACCTTGAAGCCTTCGAAAGGCAGGAACGTGGCGCGCTTGTCGCCCTCTTCCACGGTTACCTCACGCAGGATGCGGATGAACTTCTTGGCTGCGTCCTGTTCTTCCAGGCCGGCAGACTGAATCAGGAATACAAAAGGACCGGCGCTGCCATCCATGATCGGCACTTCCGAGGCGGAGAGCTCGACGTAGGCGTTATCGATGCCCAGGCCCGCCATGGCGGAGAGCAGGTGCTCGACCGTATCGACCTTGACGTCACCGTTGACCAGCGTCGTCGACATGGTTGTCTCGCCGACGTTGGCCGCACGCGCAGCGATTTCGACCACAGGGTCGAGGTCGGCGCGGCGGAAGACGATGCCGGTGTCAACAGGTGCAGGCTTGAGGGTCAGGTAAACCTTCTCCCCGGAGTGCAGACCGACACCTGTGGCACGGATGGTATTCTTCAGGGTGCGTTGTTTAATCATGGCATTGGCCGCTTCAGCGCAAATTGCGAACAGGTATCAACAAAGGCTGGGGATGATAACAGACCCAACCTTTGATGAATACCAATCACCTTTATACCCCTGATAAATTCCATTAATCAGCCTGACGACGCAGGAAAGCCGGGATATCGAGGTAGTCCAGGTCGTCCTGAGGGTTCAGTTTAGCGGCTGCAGCAGCACCTGCATGGGCCTGGTTGCGCATCACGGTCGGGCGCTCCAGGTCACGGTAGTTCACCGCTGGCTGCTCCTGGCGAACTGGTGCAGGGTTGGACGCTTCGTACGCCTGCTGGGCGGTCTGCAGGGTGTTGTCGACCACCTTGACCGGCTTCTCGATGCGCGCACCCAGGCCAGTGGCCACGACGGTCACGTGCAGCTCGTCACGCATGTCCGGGTCGATCACGGTACCGACCTTGACCATGGCCTGGTCAGAGGCGAAGGCTTCGATGATGCTACCCACATCGGAGTATTCACCCAGCGACAGGTCTGGGCCTGCGGTGATGTTCACCAGGATGCCGCGGGCGCCCTGCAGGTTGACGTCTTCCAGCAGCGGGTTGCGGATTGCAGCCTCGGTGGCTTCACGCGCACGGTTCGGGCCGCTGGCGCAGCCAGTACCCATCATCGCCATGCCCATTTCACCCATCACGGTGCGCACGTCGGCGAAGTCGACGTTGATCATGCCCGGGCGCTTGATGATGTCGGAGATACCGCGAACGGCACCCGCCAGCACATCGTCGGCCTTGGCGAAGGCAGACAGCAGGCTGGCATCCTTGCCCAGGATGGTCAGCAGCTTCTCGTTGGGAATGGTGATCAACGAGTCGACGCTTTCGGCCAGCATGCGGATGCCTTCATCGGCGATCTGCATACGTTTGCGGCCTTCGAACGGGAACGGACGGGTCACCACGGCTACGGTGAGGATGCCCATTTCCTTGGCCACTTCGGCAATGATCGGTGCCGCACCGGTGCCGGTACCGCCGCCCATGCCGGTGGTGATGAACACCATGTTGGTGCCCTGCAGCACTTCGGCGATGCGCTCGCGGTCTTCCAGCGCGGCCTGGCGGCCGACTTCCGGATTGGCACCAGCACCCAGGCCCTTGGTCACGCCAGTGCCCAATTGCAGGATGGTACGCGCACCGATGTTTTTCAGCGCTTGAGCATCGGTGTTGGCGCAGATGAATTCGACGCCTTCGATGCTGCTCTTGACCATGTGATTGACGGCGTTGCCGCCACCGCCACCCACGCCGATCACCTTGATGACCGGGCTTTGCGGGACGTTGTCTACGAGCTCGAACATTTTCCCTCTCCTTACAGTTCTCTAGTTGTTGCGCCTACCACTACTGCTTTGAAACTTAGAAGTTGCCCTGGACCCACTTCTTGAAACGCTCAAGCACGGGGGCCTTCGGTTCATCGCCATAGCTGTTGTTGCTGCTGTTGGTGTTACCGGTCAGGACCAAGTCCTCGGACTGCTTCAGCAGGCCGTAGGTGAGCAGGCCCACGCCGGTGGAATAGATCGGGTTGCGAACCACGTCGCTCAGCCCCCGAACGCTGTGCGGTACGCCCAGGCGTACCGGCATGTGGAAGATTTCCTCGGCCAGTTCCACGGCACCTTCCATCTTCGCGGTGCCACCGGTGAGGACGATGCCGGCCGGCACCAGGTCCTCGTAGCCGCTGCGGCGCAGTTCGGCCTGGATCAGGGTGAAGAGCTCGTCGTAACGTGGCTCCACCACCTCGGCCAGGGCCTGGCGCGACAGCTCGCGCGGTGGGCGGTCACCCACGCTCGGCACCTTGATGGTCTCGCCGGCGCCGGCCAGCTTGGCCAGGGCGCAGGCGTAGCGGATCTTGATTTCTTCGGCGTACTGGGTCGGGGTACGCAGGGCCATGGCGATGTCGTTGGTGACCTGGTCGCCGGCAATCGGGATGACTGCGGTGTGGCGGATGGCGCCCTCGGTGAAGATGGCGATGTCGGTAGTGCCGCCACCGATATCCACCAGGCACACGCCCAGCTCTTTCTCATCGTCGGTCAGCACCGAGTAGGCCGAGGCCAGCTGCTCGAGGATGATGTCGTCGATTTCCAGGCCGCAGCGGCGCACGCACTTTTCGATGTTCTGTGCCGCGTTGACCGCGCAGGTGACCACGTGAACCTTGGCTTCCAGGCGCACGCCCGACATGCCCAGTGGCTCGCGCACGCCTTCCTGGTTGTCGATCACGTAGTCCTGCGGCAGGGTGTGCAGCACGCGCTGGTCGGCCGGGATGGCCACGGCCTGGGCCGCGTCGAGCACGCGTTCGAGGTCGGCCAGGCTGACCTCCCGGTCGCGGATGGCGACGATGCCGTGGGAGTTCAGGCTGCGGATGTGGTTACCGGCCACGCCGACGAACGCCGAGTGGATGCGGCAGCCCGCCATCAGCTGCGCTTCTTCGACGGCGCGCTGGATCGACTGCACGGTGGACTCGATGTTCACCACCACGCCTTTCTTCAGGCCGCGGGACGGATGGGTACCGATGCCGACGATTTCCAGGGTGCCGTCTTCGCCCACTTCGCCGACCAGCGCCACCACCTTGGAGGTGCCAATGTCCAGCCCGACGATCATTTTGCCGCTATGCGCGTTTGCCATGGTCCTGCCTCTCTCTAATTCTTCGCAACGGCGGGTTGGGCCGTCGTCGGTGCAATCGGTTCCCGCCAGCCAACGGCAAGTCCGTTGGAATAACGCAGATCAATGCGGGCGATAGTGGTGATCTGGTCTTTGAGTGTCTTGTCGTAAATGGCGATGAAACGGCGCATCTTCTCCACCAGATGGTCGCGCCCCAACAGCAGCTCGATGCCCGGCCCGGCGCTGCTCGCACCGGTGGTCAGGAACCAGCTGCCTCGCTCGCGCAGCTCCAGGCGAGCGATGGAAAAACCCATGGGGCGCAGCATCTGGCTCAATACCTGATACTGCTGCATGACTTGTTGCTGGGCACGCTGCGGCCCGGCCAGCTGCGGCAGGTGCTCGTAGTTGGCCAGCTCGCGCGGCGTGAAGGCCTGGCCCTGGTTGTTGAGCAAGGCTTCGTCACCCCAGCGTGCCACCGGCAGTTGCTCCTCAAGGCGGATCACCACCTCGTCGGGCCACACCCGGCGTACTTCGGCGTGGGCAATCCACGGCATCTGCTCAAGCTCGGCGCGCATCGCCGGCAGGTCGACGCTGAAGAAGCTCGCCGCCACGTAGGGCGCGATACGCTGCTGCACCGACTGCTGGCTGATGTAGCTGAGGTCACCCTGCACGTCGATCTTGGTAATCGGCCGGTCGGCGTACGGCATCAGGCGAATGGCGCCCTCATAGGCACCAAAGCCGGCCGCCACCAGCAGCACCGGCCACAGCAGGCGCTTGAGGCCGCCCAGGCTTGGCCGCGGCAGGCGCGCCGATACGGGCTCGTCGGCCACCAGCCGGCTGGCACCACGCGGCACCGGCTTGCTGCGGCCGGTAACGGGTTGCTGCTGACGTATCATCGCGCCTTGCATGGTTGTTAACCTCGCGTCGCCACGCTTTCAGCCAGGATCGCCAGCACCAGCTGCTGGAAGTCCAGGCCTGCCGCGCGGGCCGCCATGGGCACCAGGCTATGATCAGTCATGCCCGGTGCGGTGTTGACTTCGAGCAGCCAGAACCGGCCCTGCTCGTCCTGCATCACGTCCAGCCGCCCCCAGCCTTCGATGCCGATGGCATCACAGGCGCGCGCGGTCAGGTCGATCAGTTCCTGTTCCTTGACGCTATCCAGGCCGCACGGGATGCGGTACTGGGTATCGTTGGCGATGTACTTGGCGTCGTAGTCGTAGAACACGTGCGGCGTACCCAGGGCGATCGGCGGCAGCACCTGGCCGCGCAGTACCGCGATGGTGAACTCCGGGCCGTGGATCCACTGCTCCACCAGTACCTGGGAATCGTATTGAGCGGCGTCCTGCCAGGCGGCGACCAGTTCCTGGGCGCTGTTCACCTTGGCCATGCCGATGCTAGAGCCTTCATGGGCGGGTTTGACGATAAGCGGGAAGCCCAGTTCCGTAGCGGCCTGCAAACAATCGCTTTCGCTCGCCAATACCGCGTGGCGCGGGGTTGGAATACCCAGGCTCTGCCACACCTGCTTGGTGCGCAGCTTGTCCATGGCCAGCGCCGAGGCAAGGATGCCACTGCCGGTGTAGGGGATGCCCAGGCACTCCAGCAGGCCTTGCATGCTGCCGTCTTCACCGCCACGGCCGTGGAGGATGATGAAGGCGCGGTCGATCTTCTCGCTTTGCAGGCGGTCGAGCAGGTCGTCACCGACATCGATGGCAACCACGTCGACACCGGCCGTGGTCAGCGCGTCGATCACCGCGGCACCGGACTTCAGCGACACTTCACGCTCGGCGCTCTTGCCACCGTACAGCACGGCAACGCGGCCGAACGCTTGTACGTCCAGGGTGGAGTGCAGCTTGTCGTAGGCGCTGGTCATTTCGACTTCTCCTGCTTGGCGCCAGCGAACAGCGGGCTTTTCATCAACTGCGGGGCCAGCCCGCCAACATCACCGGCACCCTGGCAGATCAGGATGTCGCCGGCGCGCAGCAGTGGCTTGACCAACGGCGCCAGCTCGGCACCACGTTCGATGTAGATCGGGTCCAGCTTGCCGCGCTGGCGGATGCTGTGGCACAGCTGGCGGCTGTCGGCACCCGGGATCGGCTCTTCGCCGGCCGGGTAGACTTCCATCAGCAGCAGCACGTTGGCGTCGCCCAGCACCTGGACGAAATCGTCGTACAGGTCACGGGTACGGCTGTAGCGGTGTGGCTGGTAGACGATCACCAGGCGACGGCTTGGCCAGCCGCCGCGCACGGCCTTGATCACTGCAGCCACTTCGGTCGGGTGATGGCCGTAGTCGTCGACCAGCATCACGCTGCCGCCTTCGACCGGCAGCTCGCCGTACACCTGGAAACGACGACCGACGCCCTGGAAGCCGGACAGGCCCTGGATGATCGCTTCGTCAGTGATGCCTTCGTCAGTGGCGATGGCAATGGTGGCCAGGGCGTTGAGCACGTTGTGGTTGCCGGGCATGTTCACCGACACCTCAAGCGGCTCGCGGTCGCGGCGCAGCACGGTGAAGTGGGTCTGCATGCCCTGCTGGCGCACGTTGATGGCGCGGATGTCGGCCTCTTCGCTGAAGCCATAGGTCACGGTCGGGCGCTTCACCTGCGGCAGGATCTCGCGCACCACCGGGTCGTCCAGGCACATCACGGCAAGGCCATAGAACGGCAGGTTGTGCAGGAACTCGACGAAGGTTTTCTTCAGCTTGTTGAAGTCACCTTCGTAGGTCGCCATGTGGTCGGCGTCGATGTTGGTGACCACGGCCACCATCGGCTGCAGGTGCAGGAAGCTGGCGTCGCTCTCGTCGGCTTCGGCGATCAGGTAGCGGCTGGTGCCCAGCTGGGCATTGGTGCCGGCAGCGGTCAGGCGGCCACCGATGACGAACGTCGGGTCCAGGCCGCCAGCGGCGAACACCGAGGCCAGCAGGCTGGTGGTGGTGGTCTTGCCGTGGGTACCGGCAACGGCCACACCATGGCGGTAGCGCATCAGTTCGGCGAGCATCTCGGCACGCGGCACCACCGGAATGCGCCGCTCGAGGGCGGTGGCCACTTCCGGGTTGGCCGGGTTGATGGCGCTGGACACCACCAGCACGTCGGCGGTGGCGGCGTTCTCGGCGCGGTGGCCGACGAAGATCTCGGCACCGAACGATTCCAGGCGTTCGGTAACTGGCGAGGCCTTCAGGTCCGAACCGGACACTTCATAGCCCAGGTTCAGCAACACTTCGGCGATACCGCACATGCCGACGCCGCCGATACCGACGAAGTGAATGCGGCGGATACGGCCCATCTTCGGCTGGGGCATGGCTTTCTGGCTTTCAACCATGGGCCACCTCCAGGCAGATATCGACCACGGTGCTGGTTGCAGCAGGTTTGGCCAGGCGCCGTGCGGTGCCTGCCATGACGTTGAGTTTCTCGGGTTGCATCAGCACCTCGTTCAGGCGTTCAGCGAGCTGCGCTGCGCCAGTTGTCGCTTGTGGCATCAGGAAGGCAGCGCCTTCACGGGCCAGATATTGGGCGTTGTGGGTCTGGTGGTCGTCGATGGCGTGGGGCAAAGGCACCAGCATCGAAGGCAGGCCCGCTGCCGCCAGCTCGCTGACGGTCAGGGCGCCGGCCCGGCACACCACCATGTCGGCCCAGCCATAGGCTTGGGCCATGTCCTTGATGAAGGGCTCTACCTGAGCCTCGACGCCCGCCTCGTGATAACGCTCGGCGGTAATCGGTGCATGTTGCTTGCCGGCCTGGTGGAATACCTCTGGCCGCAACGCAGCGGGTACTTCGGACAGGGCCTTAGGCAACAATTTGTTCAATGGTTCCGCACCCAGGCTGCCACCGAGTACCAGCAGGCGTGCACGGCGCTCGGCCAGGGGTGCGCGTTGCGCGTCCATGAACAGCTCCGGGCGCACCGGGTTGCCGGTGGTGCGACGCTTGTCGCTGGCCTCGAAGGTGTTGGGGAACGCTTCGCAGACCCGCGCCGAGAGTGGCATCAACAACCGATTGGCGGTACCGGCCCGGGCGTTCTGCTCGTGGATCACCAACGGCACGCCGCACAGCCGTGCGGCCACGCCGCCGGGGCCAGTCACGTAGCCGCCAAAGCCCAGTACGCAGACCGGCTTGAGCTGGCGAATGATACGCCGCGCCTGCAGCACAGCCTTGACCAGGGTGAACGGTGCCTTGAGCAAAGACAGTTTGCTTTTGCCACGCAGGCCGCTGACCTGGATCAGGTGCAGCGCCAAGCCGGCCTGGGGCACCAGTTCGTTCTCGATACCGCGCGGGGTGCCTAGCCAGTGCACGGTATAACCGCGTGCCTGGAACTCCCGGGCGCAGGCCAGGGCCGGGAACACATGGCCCCCGGTGCCGCCTGCCATGATCAGTACGTTCTTGCCGTCAGCGGCCATGACTGGTCTCCTCGGCAAAATCGCTTTCGCTGAATTCGTGTTCCTCGCTGCCAAGATGCGTGCGGCTTTCCCACTCGATACGCAGCAACAAGCCCACGCATGCGCAGCAGATCACCAACGAACTGCCGCCGTAGCTGAGGAATGGCAAGGTCAGGCCCTTGGTCGGCAGCAGGCCGACGTTCACCCCGATGTTGATCAGGAACTGGCCGATCCACAGGAACGCCAGGCCGAAGGCCACATAGGCAGCAAAGAACTGCTTGGCCTTCTCGGCCCACAGGCCGATGTACAGGGCACGCACGGTGACGAACACGAACAACGCAATGGTCACCAGTGAGCCGACTACACCCAGTTCTTCTGCCAGTACCGAGAACACGAAGTCGGTATGTGCCTCGGGCAGGTAGAACTGCTTCTGCACGCTATTGCCCAGGCCAACGCCCAGCCATTCGCCCCGACCGAAGGCAATCAGTGCCTGGGTCAACTGGTAGCCCGAACCGAACTGGTCAGACCACGGGTCGGTGAAGGTAATAAGCCGCGCCATCCGGTACGGCTGCGCCTGCACCAGCACGAACACCGCCAGCACTGCCAACACCACCATCAGGCTGAAGCGGAACAGCCCCACCCCACCAAGGAACAGCATGGCCGCTGCCGCACCCATCATCACCACGGTGGCGCCGAAGTCCGGCTCCATCAGCAGCAAGGCAGCCATGGGCAGCAGCACGATGAACGGCTTGAAGAAGCCCATCCAGGTTTCGCGCACCTCGGTCTGCCTGCGTACCAGGTAACCGGCCAGGTAGACGACCACGAACACCTTGGCGATTTCCGAAGGCTGGACGTTGAAGAAGCTGAAGCCGATCCAGCGCATGGAGCCGTTCACTTCACGGCCGATACCCGGTACCAGCACCAGGACCAGCAGGCCGAAAGCGCCCAGCAGCATCATGAAGCCCATGCGCTGCCAGGTGGCGATTGGCACCAGCATGGTCGCACCGCAGGCTACCAGGCCAAGGAACACGTACACGAGGTGGCGGAACATATGGTACAGCGGGTTGCCCGACTGCACCGCAGCCACTTCCGAGGAGGCGGAGGTAATCATTACCAGGCCCAGGCCCAGCAAAGCCAGGCAGCCGGCCAGCATCGGGAAGTCCAGGTCGATGCCGCGGCCACTGATCAGCGGCGACGGGTAGGGCTTGAAGATGCCGAAGATCATGCAAGCCCCCCCGCGGCCTGGGCGAACAGGCGCCCACGCTCTTCAAAGTTCTTGAACATGTCCAGGCTGGCGCACGCCGGCGACAGCAGTACGGCATCACCGGCCTGGGCCAGTTCGGCGCACTGTTGCACGGCCTGGTCGAGGGTCTTGACCCGAACAAGCGGCACGTCATCGCCCAGGGCTTCGGCCAGGCGCTCGGCATCACGACCCAGCAATACCACGGCGCGGCAGAAGCGCTTGACCGGCTCGCGCAGCGCCGTGAACTCGGCACCTTTACCGTCACCGCCGGCGATCAGTACCAGCTTGCCTTCGATATCGGCACCCAGGCCTTCGATGGCAGCCAGGGCAGCGCCGACGTTGGTGGCCTTGGAATCGTCGTACCAGTTCACACCGTTACGCTCACGTACCCACTGGCAGCGGTGGGCCAGGCCACCGAACTCGCGCAGCGCTTCGAGCATGGGCTCGAACGCAAGGCCCGCGGCATGCCCCAGCGCCAGGGCTGCCAGTGCGTTGCTCTGGTTGTGGGCGCCACGAACCTTCAGCTCGCGCGCCGGCATCAGCGCCTGGAACTCGAATGCCAGGTATTTCTCACCGTCGACTTCACGCAGGCCAAAGGCCTTGAAGTCCGGCTGGTTGAGGCCGAAGGTCCAGCATGGGCGGCCTTCCACCGGCAGCGGCCGGCTGAGGGCGTCCTGGCGGTTGACCACCACCTGCTTAGCGCCGCGGAAAATCCGGTGCTTGGCCAGGTGGTACGCCGGCAGCCCGCTGTAGCGGTCCATGTGGTCTTCGCTGATGTTCAGCACGGTGGCCACTTCAGCATTGAGCTGGTCGGTGGTTTCCAGCTGGAAGCTGGACAGCTCCAGCACGTACAGCTCGACGTCATCGGCCAGCAGGTCCAGCGCCGGGGTGCCGAGGTTGCCGCCCACCGCCACGCGCTTGCCTGCCTTGGCAGCCATTTCACCGACAAGGGTGGTAACGGTGCTCTTGGCGTTGGAACCGCTGATGGCAATGATCGGCGCCTTGGCGTAGCGGGCGAACAGTTCGATGTCACCGGACAGTTTCACGCCGCGCGCGGCTGCCTGTTGCAGCGCCGGGGTAGCCAGGGCAAGCCCGGGGCTCACGTACAGTTCGTTGGCGCGGCACAGGAAGTCCACGTCCAGCTCGCCACAGCGCACTTCCACCTGCGGGTAATCACGGCGCAGGGTGTCCAGTTCCGGCGGTTGCTCGCGGGTGTCGGCGACCGCAAAGGCAATGCCCCGGCTCGCCAGGAAGCGAACCAGGGACATGCCGCTCTTGCCGAGGCCGACAACGATGCGGAATTGGTCGGAAGCGATCAAGGACACGCTCATCTACCTCAGTTTCAGGGTTGCAAGGCCGATCAGCACCAGGATCACGGTGATGATCCAGAAGCGGACGATCACCCGTGGCTCTGGCCAGCCCTTGAGTTCAAAGTGGTGGTGGATCGGCGCCATGCGGAACACGCGCTTGCCGGTCAGCTTGAAGGAGGCGACCTGGATCACCACCGACAGGGTTTCCACAACGAAGATGCCGCCCATGATGAACAGGACGATTTCCTGGCGGACGATCACCGCAATGGTGCCCAGTGCGGCGCCCAGCGCCAGCGCACCGACGTCACCCATGAAGACTTGTGCCGGGTAGGTGTTGAACCACAGGAAGCCCAGGCCGGCACCGATCAGCGCGCCGCAGAACACGATCAGCTCGCCCGAACCCGGCACGTAAGGAATCAGCAGGTATTCGGCGAACTTCACGTTACCCGACAGGTAGCAGAAGATGCCCAGGGCGCCGCCGACCATCACCGTAGGCATGATTGCCAGGCCGTCGAGGCCGTCAGTGAGGTTGACCGCGTTGCTGGAGCCGACGATGACGAAGTAGGTCAGTACGACGAAGCCAACGCCCAGCGGGATGGTGACATCCTTGATGAACGGCAAAATCAGCGTGGTCTCGACGCTGGTTGGCGCGGTCTTGTACAGGAACACGGCTGCAGCCAGGCCGAATACCGACTGCCAGAAGTACTTCCAGCGGCTTGGCAGGCCACGGGAGTTCTTTTCGATCACCTTGCGGTAGTCGTCGACCCAGCCGATGGCGCCGAACGCCAGGGTGACGATCAACACCACCCAGACGTAACGGTTGCTCAGGTCCGCCCACAGCAGCGTGCTGACGGCAATGGCCGACAGGATCAGCGCGCCACCCATGGTCGGGGTGCCGGACTTGGACAGGTGCGATTGCGGGCCGTCGTTACGCACGGCCTGGCCGATCTGGCGAATTTGCAGGGTACGGATCATCCACGGCCCCAGCCACAGCGCCAGCGACAACGCGGTCAGTACACCAAGAATCCCGCGCAGGGACAGGTACTGGAAGACCGCGAAGCCTTTATGGAACTGTTGCAGATACTCGGCCAACAGCAGCAGCATTAATGTTTCTCCCCGCTGGCACCGCACAATGCCGCCACGACGTTTTCCATCGCAGCGCTGCGCGAGCCCTTGATCAAGATTGTGGTGTCGCTGGCACTTTCGGCGCTAACCGCGTCGATCAGCTCAGCTTGAGTAGCGAAATGACGGCCATTGGCGCCGAACGCCTTGACCGCATGTGTCATGTTGGAACCCACTGCGTACAGGGCATCTACCTTGCCACGCGCGTAGTCACCCACCTGACGGTGGCCTTCCTCCGCCCATTGCCCCAGTTCGCCGATATCCCCAAGCACCAGAACGGTGCGCCCGGAAAAGCCGGCGAGTATATCAATGGCCGCACACATGGAGGTGGGATTTGCGTTGTAACTATCGTCGATCACCCGCACACCGTTCGGCGCGATCTGCGCCACGGTACGGCCCTTGACCGGTTGCACGGCAGCCAGGCCCGCGGCGATGCCGCTCAGGCTCAGACCAACGGCATGGGCAGCGGCGGCGGCGGCCAGCGCATTGCTGACGTTATGCTCACCCAGCACATTGAGTTGCACAGCTACCGTTTCACCGGCGCCATGCAGCTTGAAAGACGGGCAACCACGGGCATCGCGACCGATGTCCGTGGCGTAGAAGTCGGCCTGCGGATTGCTGCGCGCAAAACTGATGACGCTGTGTGCACCGGCACGCGCCTTCCAGATCGGGAAAGCCTTGTCGTCCAGATTAAGGATGGCGATGCCGCCCTCGCCCAGGCCTTCAAGGATTTCGCCCTTGGCTTCGACGATTTTCTCCGGGCCGCCGAACTCGCCAACGTGGGCAGTACCGGCGTTGTTGATGATGACCACCTGGGGCTGGGTCAGGCCAACGGTGTAGCGGATCTCACCAATGCGCGAAGCACCCAGTTCGATCACCGCAGCGCTGTGCTCCGGGGCGATCTCCAGCAGGGTCAGCGGCGCACCGAGGTCGTTGTTCAGGTTGCCGCGGGTGGCGTGCACCAGGCCACGGGTACGCAGGATGCTGGCCAGCATTTCCTTGACGGTGGTCTTGCCGCTGGAACCGGTAATGGCCACGACAGGCTTGTCGAACGCAGCGCGGTTGAGGGCACCGAGCTGGCCGAGCGCTACACGGCAATCCTTGACCAGCAACTGGGGCAGGTCGACGTCGGCCACTGCACGTTCGACCAGGGCAGCGACTGCACCTTTGGCTTTGACATCGGCCAGGTAGTCATGGCCATCGAAACGCGGGCCGGCCAGGGCAACGAACAGCTGCCCGGCGCCGACGCTGCGGCTGTCGATGCTGACACCGGTGAACGTGGCGTCGCCACCGATTTGTTGACCACTCAGTGCCGTGGTCAGCTGGCTGAGTGACAGCGGCTTAAGCATGTGGAGCCTCCCAGGCTGCAAGTGCCTTCTCGGCTTCGATCAGGTCGGAAAAGTCATGGCGCTCGCCATTGATCTCCTGGTAATCCTCATGCCCCTTACCGGCCAGCACGATCACATCGTTGGCAGCGGCGGTGGCAATCAGGTGCGCGATGGCCTCGCCACGCCCGGCAACGAACTCGACGCTGTCAGGCCTGGTGAAACCGGGACGGATGTCGTCGAAGATACGCAGCGGGTCTTCGCTACGCGGGTTGTCATCGGTGACCACCACGCGGTCGGCCAGGCGCTCGGCCACTTCGGCCATCAGCGGGCGCTTGCCGCGGTCACGGTCGCCGCCACAGCCAAACAGGCACAGCAGCTTGCCGTGGGCGTGCGGACGCAGGGCTTCGAGCACCTTTTCCAGGGCGTCCGGGGTGTGCGCGTAGTCGACCACCACCAGGGGCTTGTCGCCGCCACCCAGACGCTGCATGCGGCCTACCGGCCCTTGCAGTTGCGGGGTGACCTTGAGGATCTCGTCCAGCGAATAGTCCAGGGCCAACAGCGTAGCTACGGCGGCGAGCATGTTGCTGAGGTTGAAGCGGCCCAGCAACTGGCTGCGCAGGGTGCGCTCACCTTGGGCGGTGACGAGCGTGGCGCGGACGCCATCGTCATCAAACCTGGCCTCAGGGCAGAACAGCGACGCGTCCCGGTTTTCCAGGCTATAGCTGATCAGCCGGGTCTCGATACGATCGGTCATCGGCTTGCGGGCAAAATCGTCAGCCAGACGACGACCGAAGTCATCATCCAGGTTGACCACCTGGCAACGCAGGCTCGGCCAGCTGAACAGCTTGGCCTTGGCGGCCTCGTAGGCCTGCATGCTGCCGTGGTAATCGAGGTGGTCACGGGACAGGTTGGTCATGACCGCGATGTCGAA
Organism: Pseudomonas sp. NPDC090592; assembly: GCF_044769185.1. Classification (NCBI taxonomy): domain Bacteria; kingdom Pseudomonadati; phylum Pseudomonadota; class Gammaproteobacteria; order Pseudomonadales; family Pseudomonadaceae; genus Pseudomonas; species Pseudomonas sp. NPDC090592. The sequence goes on along the minus strand of NZ_JBIVXJ010000002.1, from coordinate 37,308 downwards.
TTCCAGCGCGGCAACCCGGCCTTGTTCCAGGGCATGGGAGGAAACTTCCATGGCCACGGCCTTGGCGCCACCTTTCTTCAGGTCATTGAGCGTCGACTGCACGGCGATGGGGTCTGGCGTGGTCAGCCGGCCGCTCTGCAGTTCGCCATAAAAGCCTGTACCCAACGTGCCGATCAGGCCGCAGCGCTGGCCGAGCAGGTCCAGTGCCTGCGCCACCAACTGGGTCACACTGGTCTTGCCGTTGGTACCGGTCACGCCCACCAGGTTCAGCTGGCGGCTGGGCTCGCCATAGAAACGGCCAGCAATCTCGGACAGCTGGGCAATCAGGCCCTTCACCGGAATCAGCGGCACGTCGGTCAGCGGCAGCACGTTGGCGCCCTGCTCTTCATAGGCCACGGCGGCAGCGCCACGGGCCAGTGCATCGGCGATATGCTCGCGGCCATCGACCTTGGCCCCCGGCACGGCCAGGAACAGGTCGCCCGGCCGCACACTGCGGCTGTCCAGCGTCAGTTCACGGATCAGCGGGTCACGGCTGGCGTGGGCGAAAAGTTTGCTTAATGGCATTGTCATCATCCACGCCCTCCCTTGGCGGCTGCTGCATTGACTTGCGATTGCCCGGCGGGCGCTGCTGGCGCAGGTGGCGGCAGGTTGTCTGGCGGCACGTTCATCAAACGCAGGGTGCCGGACATGACCTTGCTGAACACTGGCGCCGAAACCAGGCCACCGAAGTAGCCGCCCTTGCCCGGCTCGTCGATGACCACGACGATGGCGTAGCGCGGGTCGCTCATTGGCCCGAAGCCAGCGAACAGCGAGCGGTAGGCGTTTTCGGTGTAGCCCTTGGAACCCACGGTGGCCTTACGCGCGGTACCGGACTTGCCGGCCACGTGATAGAACGGCACCTGGGCGCGGAACACGCCGCGCGGCGCCTCGATCACCTGCTGCAACATGCCCTGAACGGTTTCGGCGGTTTCCTTCGGAATGGCTTGCACCGCTTCCGGCGGCTGGTCGACCTTGAGGATCGACAGCGGCACCATCTTGCCGTCGTTGGCCAGTGCCGCGTAGGCATGCACCAACTGCAGGGCGGTCACCGACACGCCGTAGCCGTAGGACAGCGTCGCGGTCTCGGCCTTGCGCCATTCGCGGTGGTTAGGCAGGTTGCCGACGCGCTCACCCGGGAAGCCAAGGCCGGTGTACTGGCCCAGGCCAACCTGGGACATGACCCGGTAAATGGCCTCGCCGCCGATGTCGAAGGCGATCTTGCTCATGCCGACGTTACTGGAGTTGATCAGGATACCGGTCAGGTCGAGGATCGGGCCTTCGCTGCGCGATACGTCCTTGATGGTATAGCGGCCGATCTGCAGGCTGCCCGGGTAGACTTCGACCTTGTCGGTCGGCTTCCAGCGGCCGCTCTGCAGGGCCGCACTCATGGAGATCGGCTTGACCGTGGAACCGGGCTCGAACACGTCGATGATCGCCCGGTTGCGCATGGCCGCCGGGAACATGCTGCGGCGGTTGTTGGGGTTGTAGGTCGGCTGGTTGACCATGGCCAGGACCTCACCGGTCTTGACGTCCATGATCACCAGGCTGCCGGCCTTGGCGTCCTGTTCGGCAATGGCGTTACGCAGTTCGCGGGTGGCCAGGTACTGCAGGCGCAGGTCTATCGACAACGCCAAGGTCTTACCGGCCTTGGCGTTCTTGGTTACCTGGATGTCCTTGATCAGCCGGCCGCGCCGGTCCTTGATCACCTGGCGCTTGCCCGGCACGCCGGCCAGCCATTCGTCATAGGCCAGTTCCACACCCTCGCGCCCATGGTCGTCAAGGTCGGTGAAGCCGACCATATGCGCCGTGACATCACCGGCCGGATAGAAGCGGCGGAATTCTTCCAGGCCGTACACGCCTGGCACTTTCAGGTCGAGCACATGCTGGCCCTGCTCCGGGGTCAGGCCGCGGACCAGGTAGATGAACTCTTTGCTCGCCTGCTGGGTCAGGCGCTCGGTCAGCTGCTGCGGGTTTTGCCCCAACGCCGCAGCCAGCTGTGGCCAGCGGTCCCTGGACGCCTGCATTTCCTTGGGGTTGGCCCACAGGGTGGTAACCGGGGTACTCACGGCCAGCGGCTCACCGTTGCGGTCGGTAATCAGGCCGCGGTGCGCCGGGATAGGAATATGACGCAGGCTGCGCGCATCGCCCTGGCCCTTGAGGAAGTCACGGTCGACTACCTGCAGGTCGATGATGCGCCAGCAGATGGCACCCACCATGATGGCCAGCAAGCCGATCACCACGCGGAAGCGCCACGGGTAGAGTGCGCCTTCGAGCTTCATCATGGTGCCACCATCCGTACTTCGTCAGCCGAAGGCACACGCATCTTCAACTGCTCGGACGCCAGGTTCTCGATACGGCTGGCGGCAGTCCAGGTGCTCTGCTCAAGAATCAGCCGGCCCCACTCGGCCTGGGCCTTGTCGCGCTCGTTCAACTCACCGTACAGGGTGTTGAGCAACTGGCGGTTCCAGTGCGCGCTGTAAGACACGGCGATGGCCGAAACCAGCACGGCAACGAACAGCAGAAGCATCAGGAAGCTTCCGCCTGGCAAAGGCTTGGCAAACAGCCTGCTCACCGCAGCTTCTCCGCCACACGCATCACGGCGCTACGCGACCGGGGGTTGGCCTTGAGTTCGGCTTCGGAAGCGAACTGGGCCTTGCCTATAAGCTTGATTTTCGGCTCGAAGGCCTTGTGCTGTACCGGCAGGTTGCGTGGCAGGTTGTCGGCCTCGCCCTTTACCAGCTTGCGCATGAACAGCTTGACGATGCGGTCTTCCAGCGAGTGGAAGCTGATGACCGCCAGGCGACCACCCACTTCGAGCGCATCAAGCGCAGCCTCAAGGCCGGCCTCAAGGTCGCCCAGCTCGTTGTTGACGTGGATACGAAGGCCCTGGAAGGCACGGGTAGCCGGGTTCTTGCCTTTTTCCCAGGCAGGGTTGGCAACCTTGAGCACCTCTGCCAGGTCGGCAGTACGGGTGAACGGTTGTTTTTCACGGCGCTCGACCACGGCACGCGCCATCCGGCCAGCGAAGCGCTCTTCACCGTACTCCTTGAACACGCGGGCAATTTCTTCCACAGGCGCGGTGGCGATGAACTCGGCGGCACTGATGCCCTGATCCGGATTCATGCGCATGTCCAGCGGGCCATCATTGAGGAAGCTGAAGCCACGCTCGGGGTCATCCAGTTGCGGCGAGGACACGCCCAGGTCCAGCAGCACACCGCTGACCTTGCCGTGCAGGCCGCGCTCGGCCACCTCCGCGCCCAGCTCGGCAAAGCTGCGCTGCACAATGACAAAGCGGCCGTCTTCGGCCGCCAGCGCTTGCCCCGTGGCAATCGCCTGTGGATCTTTATCGAAGCCCAGCAGCCGCCCTTGCGGCCCCAGCTTGCTGAGAATCAGCCGGCTGTGTCCGCCACGGCCAAACGTGCCGTCCAGATAGCAACCGTCGGCGCGCAGGGCCAATGCCTCGACAGCCTCGTCGAGCAGGACGGTAATGTGGTTGAAGCCGCTATCTATGGTCACAGGATCAGGTCACGCAATTCGTCGGGCATGGCGCCCGGTTGTTGAATAGCTGCAAGGTCGGCTGCCGAAACCGCGTTCCAGGCATCTTCGTCCCACAGCTGGAATTTGTTCAGTTGCCCCACCAGCATCGCCTTCTTGTCGAGCTTGGCGTACTCACGCAGGCGGGGCGGCACCAGGAAACGACCGCTGCCATCGAGCTCCAGGTCAACCGCATTGCCGATCAGCAAACGCTGCAGGCGGCGGTTTTCCTCACGCAACGACGGCAAGGCACGCAACTTGGCTTCTATCTGCTCCCACTCATCGAGGGGATAAACACATAAGCAGGGATCAACGGCATCAATGGTCACGATCAGTTGGCCATTGCAACGCGAATCGAGCTCGTCACGGTACCGGCTCGGCATGGCGAGACGGCCCTTTGCATCGAGGCTGACGGCGTTGGCTCCGCGGAACACGGCTGCGATTCCCCACAATGTTAGCTTTTTTGTGCCAGAAAACCCACTTCATCCCACTTTCTGCCACTTGCGCACACTATAGGAATCCGCCCGCAGCACCGTCAAGGCACGTTCATAAGGAAAAGCCTTACAGGACGGAGATTTAGCGCGATATGGGAATGTGGAAGCACTGCCGAAGAGAAAAAAACACGAGCAAAATCAAAACCACGCAAGCACATGGAGTTCGAAGTTAAAGTGATTTATCAAGAGTAAGATTTTTTCGGTATTACCAGAGGGGATCTGCTATCGAATCAAGCAGGGAAGGAAAAGGTGGAGAGTCGATCTGTAAGCCGGGTTTTGTCGAGGACAGTCATTCCTCTACGACGGCCATCACTGGACGCCTCTAGCAACCTACCCGGTTCCGACGCGGGCCACGCCTGATGGAACCCTATTTGGTCTTGCTCCGAGTGGGGTTTACCTAGCCACGAACTGTTGCCAGCCGTGCGGTGCGCTCTTACCGCACCTTTTCACCCTTACCGGCACCGAAGTGCTTAGGCGGTTATTTTCTGTGGCACTTTCCGTAGGCTCACGCCTCCCAGGCGTTACCTGGCACTCTGCCCTATGGAGCCCGGACTTTCCTCCCCCTGCTGCTCGCACAACCAAAGTTGCGGAACAAAAGCAGGCAGCGACTGTCCGATCGACTCTCCGCCGACAAGGTTACCGGCACGCGCGCCCAAGAACAAGCGATACCGGCATTTATATCATTTTGCCACTATTCGGCTTTCTGCTTTTCCAGGGCAAGTTGATACAAAAGATTCTTGCGTACCCCGGTAATTTCCGCCGCAAGTGCCGCTGCCCGCTTCAGCGGCAACTCGGCCAGCAGCAAGTCAAGTACGCGCTGCGCCTCGGCACTGATGGCCTGCTCACCCTCGGGAGCACTCCAGCCCCCTACCAGCACCACGCACTCACCGCGCTGCTGGTTACTGTCGCCAGCAACGAATGCTCGCAGTTCAGCCAACGGCAAGCCCTTGAGGGTCTCGAATGTCTTGGTCAGCTCGCGCGCCAGCAGCGCCGGGCGCTCGCCACCAAATACCGCCTCCATGTCTTCAAGGCATTCCAGGATGCGGTGCGGCGCCTCATAGAATATCAGCGTGCGCGGCTCTTCCTTCACCTGCTCCAGACGCGCCTTGCGCCCCGCCTGCTTCGCCGGCAGGAAGCCTTCGAAGATGAAGCGGTCCGATGGCAGGCCGGCCGCCGACAACGCGGCAATCAAGGCGCACGCGCCCGGCACCGGCACCACATTCACACCCGCGGCCCGCGCCTGGCGCACCAGGTGGTAGCCCGGGTCGGAGATCAGCGGCGTACCGGCATCGGAAACCAGCGCCACGTTATCGCCAGCCAGCAACTTGGTGAGAAAACGCCCACCCTCATCGCGCTCGTTGTGCTCATGGCAGGCCGCCAGCGGCGTATCGATACCAAAGTGCTGCAACAGACGGATCGAATGACGGGTGTCTTCGGCGGCGATGAGCGCCACATCCGCCAGCACCTTCAGCGCCCTGGCGCTCATGTCGTCAAGGTTGCCGATGGGGGTTGCCACCACATACAGCGTCCCCACCGTGGATTTCGAAGCCCCTGCCACATCAGTCACTGCGCACACCTGTCATTCGGATCAAAGGCGCCATTGTAGCCCGAGCGCCTGTAACAGGGCGCAAAGAACTTCACCTGCGACCAGCGCCAGGCCACCTATAGTGAAGGATCAGCACAGCGACATCGCGCCCCGGCCAGTGCTTGGGTACAATTGCCGGCCAACTTGATCGAGTAACAGGACCTTTACATGATCGCTTGCCTGCGGCTGCTCACAGCCCTCTGCCTCGCTGCCCTGCTGGCGGCCTGCGCCAGCTCGCCCTCATCCAGCCTGGGCGAACTGCCACGCACCCCGGACGCCAGCATCGAGCAACTGCTCGAAAAGGCCGCTTCCAGCAAGTCTGCGGAAGACGCCGCCCTGCTGCGCCTGAGCGCAGCCGACCTGGCCTACAAGCAGAAGGACTTCCCGCGCGCCGCACGCATTCTCGAGCAAGTCCCGCTGGACACGCTCAAGCCGGCCCAACAAGTGTTCGCCAGCACCCTCGCTGCCGAGCTGGCCATGAGCCGCAACCAGCCCAAGGCAGCACTCACTGCCCTGGCCCACCCAAGCCTGCAGCGCGTTGCCGAACTGCCGGCAGAGCAGCAAGCGCGCACCTACAGCGTGCACGCCGCCGCCCTCGAAGCCGACGGCCAGGCCCTGGCTGCTGCGCAACAGCGCGTACTGCTGGCCCCGCTGCTGAGCGGCCAGGCCGCCAGTGCCAACAACGACGCCATCTGGGCCCTGGTTGCCTCGCTGCCGGCAGAGCAACTGCAACAGCCCGTCAACGACCAGACCCTGGCCGGCTGGACCAGCCTGGCGTTCGCCGTGAAAAGCGCAGGCACCCTGGAACAACAGCAAGCGGCCATCGAAACCTGGGTCAAACAGCACCCTGACCACCCGGCAGCACAGCAACTGCCACTGGCACTGACCAAGCTCAAGGAACTGGCCAGCCAGCCGCTGACCAAGATCGCCCTGCTGCTGCCTCAGGAGGGCCCGCTGGCCGGTGTTGCCCGCGCCCTGCGTGATGGCTTCATGGCCGCCCATTTCCAGGCCCAGCAAGCCGGCCAGCCAGCACCTGCAGTGCAGGTGTTCGACAGCTCGCGCATCGGCTCGCTTGACGACTTCTACCGCCAGGCCCAGGCCGCTGGCGTGCAACTGGTCATCGGCCCGCTGGAAAAACCACTGGTGAAGCAACTGGCGGCCAAACCGCAGTTGCCGATCACCACCCTGGCGCTCAACTACGCCGACGCCGGCCAGAAAGCGCCGCCACAACTGTTCCAGTTCGGCCTGGCTGCCGAAGACGAAGCCCGTGAAGTCGCCCGCCGCGCCCGCGCCGACGGCATGGTCCGCGCCGTGGCGCTGGTACCAAGTGGCGAATGGGGTGACCGCGTGCTGGCCGCCTTCCGCCAGGACTGGGAAGGCAATGGCGGCACCCTGCTCGCTGCCGAGCGTATTGCCCAGCCGGTTGCCCTGGCCCAGCAGATTGCCGACCTGTTCCAGCTGCGCCAGAGCGAAGGCCGCGCCAAGAGCCTGCAAAGCACGGTAGGTGGCAGCATCGCCGCACAACCGTCGCGCCGCCAGGACATCGATTTCATCTTCCTGGCCTCGACCCCGCAACAGGCCCAGCAGATCAAGCCGACCCTGAATTTCCAGTACGCCGGTGACGTGCCGGTCTACGCCACCTCGAACCTGTACAGCGCCAGCGGTGACGTGAACCAGTACAACGACATGAACGGCATCCGCTTCTGCGAAACGCCATGGCTGCTCGACACCAGCAACAGCCTGCGCCAGCAGGTTGTCCAGCAGTGGCCGCAAGCTGCCGGCAGCCTTGGCCGCCTGTATGCCATGGGCGTCGATGCCTACAGCCTCGCACCACGCCTGGGCCAACTGAAAGCGCTGCCGGACAACCGCGTCCTGGGCCTTTCGGGCAGCCTGAGCATCAACGCCAACCAGCGTGTCGAGCGCCAGCTGCCATGGGCCGAGTTCGCAGGCGGCCAGGTCAAGCGCCTGCCTGATACTGCGCGCTGATGGCAACAGCATCGCCCACCCGTGCCGGGCAAGCGGCAGAAACCCAGGCCCTTGAGTACCTTCAAGGGCAGGGCCTGCAACTGCTGGCACGCAACTGGCGATGCAAAGGCGGCGAGCTTGATCTGGTCATGCTCGACGCCGATACAGTAGTATTCGTCGAAGTCCGCTACCGGTTGCACGCGGGCTTCGGTGGCGCCCTCGAAAGTATCGACGGGCGCAAGCAGAAACGGTTGGTGCTCGCCGCCAGCCTGTTCCTGCAGCAGGAACCCCGCTGGGGCAACCACCCCTGCCGCTTCGACGTTGTCGCCCTGCAGGGTAGCCATCATGCAGGCAGACCGCTTCAATGGCTGAAAAACGCCTTCGAATGCTGAACTCACTTCGTATTTTTTGCTCTATGTATCGCGGGCTGGTCGTTGTTGCGCGTAGCAAAGGCCACCGCCCCACTTAAGGTCACCAGATGGACATGCAATCCCGAATTCGCCGGCTGTTCCAGGCCAGCATCGATACCAAGCAACAGGCAATGGACATCCTGGCACCGCACATCGAGCAGGCAAGCCTGGTCATGGTCAATGCGCTGCTCAACGAGGGCAAGATGCTCGCCTGTGGCAACGGCGGCTCTGCCGGCGATGCCCAGCACTTTTCGTCCGAGCTGCTCAACCGCTTCGAGCGCGAACGCCCGAGCCTGCCGGCCATTGCGCTGACCACCGACAGCTCGACGCTGACCTCGATCGCCAACGACTACAGCTACAACGAAGTCTTTTCCAAGCAGATTCGCGCCCTGGGCCAGCCTGGGGACGTTCTGCTGGCGATCTCCACCAGCGGCAACTCGGCCAACGTGATCCAGGCGATCCAGGCCGCACATGACCGCGAAATGATTGTCGTAGCATTGACGGGTCGCGACGGCGGCGGCATGGCTTCGCTGCTGCTGCCCGAAGACGTGGAAATCCGCGTACCTTCAACCGTTACTGCGCGCATCCAGGAAGTCCACCTGCTGGCGATCCACTGCCTGTGCGATCTGATCGACAGCCAACTGTTCGGGAGTGAAGAATGACCCCTATGCGCCTCGGCCTGATGGCCCTGACCCTGTGCCTGAGCGTCACCGGTTGCAGCTCGGTACTCACCTCTACCCGTAATTCGCCCATCGAGGACGATCGCGGCACGCGCACCATCGGCAGCAAAATCGACGATTCGCTGATCGAAACCAAGGCCGCCGTAAACATTTCCAAGGCCAGCCCTGACCTGGACAAGGGCTCGCACATCGTTGTCAGCAGCTACAACGGCATCGTCCTGCTGGCCGGCCAGACGCCACGTGCAGACCTCAAGAGCCTCGCCGAGCAGACCGCCGGCCAGGTACAGCGCGTCAAGAAAGTGCACAACGAACTGCAGGTGATGCAGCCCTCCTCGATCCTGGCGCGCAACAACGACGCCTGGCTGACCACCAAGATCAAGACGCAGATGCTGACCGACAATGCAGTGCCCAGCTCGCGCATCAAGGTGATCACCGAGAACGGTATTGTCTACCTGCTTGGCCTGGTGACCCAGCAGGAGGCCAACTCGGCCACCGCCGTGGTTCAGGGCGTGTCGGGCGTGCAGAAGATCGTCAAGCTGTTCGAGTACATCGACTGATTCACTGATTGCCTGTGCCGGCCTCTTCGCGGGTAAACCCGCTCCCACAGGGACCTCACATTTCCAAGGCTTGTGAGGTCCCTGTGGGAGCGGGTTTACCCGCGAAGAGGCCCTGACAGGCAACACAGATGCTCCATTTTTCCAGAAACCCAGGAAACACCGCATGAAAAAGCTTCTGCTGCCTGCCCTGCTGTTCGGCACCTTCGCCACCCTGGCCGGCTGCTCCACCCCTAGCCTGATCACCCTCAACGATGGCCGTGAAATCCAGGCTGTCGACGCACCGAAGTACGACCGCGACGCTGGCTTCTACGAGTTCCAGCAGCTCGACGGCAAGCGCACCCGCATCAACAAGGACCAGGTACGCACCATCAGCGACCTGTAACCCAAAGTTGGCAGCAAAGAAAAAGGCGACCCTTGCGGATCGCCTTTTTTTGTTACTTCACCACCTTCAAGCTTGGCCGACCAGTCGGCCGTGGTGGCTGGCCGCCACCCTCTGGCGGGCCATCATCATCTGGCTGTACCTCATCGTCTTCCAGCTCGTCACCCTCCAGCGGCGATTCCAGCTCAAAGACCATGCCCTGGCCATTTTCACGGGCGTAGATGCCCAGGATGGCGCCAACCGGCACGAACAGCGAATGAGCCACGCCACTGAAGCGACCCTCGAAGCTGACCGCATCGTTGTCCATGTGCAGGCTGCGCACGGCGCTTGGCGAGATATTCAAGACGATCTGGCCATCACTGGCGAAACCATCCGGCACCTGAACTTTCGGGAATTCGGCATTGACCAGCATGTGGGGTGTGCAATCGTTGTCGACGATCCACTCATACAGTGCTCGAACCAGATAGGGGCGACTGGAGTTCATCAACGGCTCCTTAAAGCTTTCGCATTTCACGTTCTACGGAGGACAGGCTCGCCTGGAAAGGCTCGCGGGCGAACTGACGCTCCATGTAATCCAGCAGCGGCTTGGCTTGCCGCGGCAACTCGATACCCAACACCGGCAAACGCCAGAGTATGGGCAATAGACAGCAATCGACCAGGCTTTGCTCATCGCTCATGAAGCAGGCGAATTCATTGAACAGTGGCGAAACGCCGGTCAGGCTTTCGCGCAGGGCCTTGCGTGCTTCGGTACGGGCAGCTTCGCTGCTGCGCGAATCGAGCACGGTATCGGCCAGGGCACACCAGTCACGCTGGATGCGGTGTATCAGCAGACGGCTGTTACCGCGCGCAACCGGGTATACCGGCATCAGCGGCGGGTGCGGGTAACGCTCCTCGAGGTATTCCATCACCACGGTCGATTCATACAACGCCAGGTCACGGTCGACCAGGGTCGGCACGCTGCCGTAAGGGTTGACCTCGGCCAGCTTCGGCGGCAGGCGGGCCGGGTCGACATCGATGACCTGTACGCTGACACCCTTCTCGGCCAGCACCAGGCGTACCCGATGAGAGTAATGATCAGCGGGATCGGAATAGCAGGCTAACCTGTTGGTTGCGCCCATGTAGCGGCTCCTCGCACGGGATGCTTGTGCAACTGTAAATGAAAACGCGCCCGGGGCACCCCAGCACTTCTGCTGGGGCGCCCCGGGCGCGTTCAACAACCAGAAACTACTGCGTGATCAGTGCACGTCCTTCCAGTATTCACGCTTGAGCAAGTAGGCGAATACGAAGAAGAAAGCCAGGTACAGCAACACATAGGTACCGATGCGCTGGCTTTCCAGTTTGACCGGGTTGGCCGAATAGGCCAGGAAGGTCACCAGGTTCTTGACCTTCTCGTCGAACTGCTCAGTGGTCAGGGTACCGGATTTCGGCGTAATGGTCAGCTGGTCACAGGCCTCGTGGGTAATCGGGCTGCCGGTCAATGGGTCGAATTGCTTCTTGCCATCGATCACCGTCTGCACCTGTTTGCAGCCAATCACCTGGTTACCCTGCAAACCGACCAGCACGTTAGGCATGCCGACGTTCGGGAACACCTTGTTGTTCACCCCGTAAGGCCGTGACGGGTCTTCGTAGAAACTGCGCAGGTAGGTGTAGAGCCAGTCGGTACCCCGCACGCGAGCCACCAGGGTGAGGTCGGGCGGCGCGGCGCCGAACCAGGTCTTGGCGTCACTGGGCTTCATGCCGATCTGCATGTGGTCACCGATCTTGGCACCGGTGAACACCAGCTTCTCGAGCATCAGCTCGTGCGGGATACCCAGATCATCGGCGACCCGCTCGTAACGCTGGAACTTGGCACTGTGGCAACCCATGCAATAGTTGGCAAAGGTGCGCGCACCGTCCTGCATGGCGGCCTTGTCGGTCAGGTCGATATCGGCCTTGTCCAGCTCCAGGCTGTGTTCGGCAGCGAAGGAAAAGGCAGGCATCACTGCCAGCAAAAATACTGCAATCAACTTTTTCATCAGCCAGTCACCCTTTCCGGAACCGGTTTGGTCTTCTCGAGCCTTGTGTAGAACGGCATCAGCAGGAAGTAGGCGAAGTACAACACCGTGCACACCTGCGACAGCAAGGTGCGCCCAGGTGTCGGCGCCAGTACGCCCAGCACACCGAGGATGACGAAGGCCACGCAGAACACCAGCAGGAAGACCTTGCTGATCCAGCCCTTGTAACGCATGGATTTCACCGGGCTGCGGTCGAGCCACGGCAGTACGAACAGCACGGCGATGGCCGCGCCCATGGCAATGACACCCATCAGTTTGTCAGGCACCGCACGCAAGATTGCGTAGAACGGTGTGAAGTACCACACCGGCGCAATGTGCTCAGGTGTCTTGAAGGCGTTGGCCTGCTCGAAGTTCGGTTTTTCCAGGAAGTAACCACCCATTTCCGGGAAGAAGAACACCACGGCGCAGAACACGAAGAGGAACACCACCACGCCGACAATGTCCTTGACGGTGTAGTACGGGTGGAACGGAATGCCGTCCAGCGGAATGCCGTTTTCGTCCTTTTTCTTCTTGATGTCGACGCCATCGGGGTTGTTCGAACCCACTTCGTGCAGGGCCAGGATGTGCAGCACCACCAGGCCGAGAATAACGATCGGCAGGGCAACCACGTGCAGGGCGAAGAAGCGGTTCAGGGTAATCCCCGAAATCAGGTAGTCACCACGAATCCACTGGGTGAGGTCACCACCGATCACCGGGATGGCACCGAACAGGGAGATGATCACCTGGGCACCCCAGTACGACATCTGCCCCCACGGCAGCAGATAGCCCATGAAGGCTTCGGCCATCAGTGCCAGGTAGATCAGCATGCCGAACAGCCACACCAGCTCACGCGGCTTCTGGTATGAGCCGTAGAGCAAGCCACGGAACATGTGCAGGTAGACCACGATGAAGAACGCCGACGCACCGGTGGAGTGCAGGTAGCGCAGGATCCAGCCGTATTCCACGTCACGCATGATGTACTCGACCGAGGCGAATGCCTCTTCCGCCGAGGGCGTGAAGCTCATGGTCAGCCACACGCCGGTGACGATCTGGTTGACCAGTACCAGCAATGCCAGGGAGCCGAAGAAGTACAGGAAGTTGAAGTTCTTGGGCGCGTAATACTTGCTCAGGTGGTCTTCCCACATCTTGGTGGCGGGGAAGCGAGCATCAATCCAGTCCATGAACTTGCTCATCATGCTTTCTCCTGGTCGACGCCGATGACGACGATTTCGTCCGACTCATATGAGTGCGGCGGCACGGGCAGGTTGAGAGGTGCCGGCTGCGACTTGTAGACACGGCCAGCCAGGTCGTAGTGGGAGCCGTGGCACGGGCAGAAGTAGCCCCCCACCCATTTCGGACCAAGGTCGGCAGGTGCAACTTCCGGGCGGAAGGTGGGCGAGCAGCCCAGGTGCGTGCACAGGCCAACGAGAATGAGGATTTCCGGCTTGATCGAGCGAACCTCGGGGTCGACATAGGTCGGCTGCACCGAGGCCTTGGAGTCCGGGTCAGACAGCTCGCCGGTGATTTTTTTCAGGTTGCCGAGGATCTCCTCCGTTCGCCGCACGATGAACACCGGCTGGCCACGCCACTCGGCCACCATCTGCTGCCCGGGCTCGACCTTGGCGATATTGACCTTCACCGGTGCACCTGCGGCTTTCGCCTTGGCACTGGGAAACCATGACCCCACGAACGGTACCGCAGCCCCCACTGCTCCCGCTGCCCCGACCACGGATGTCGCGGCTACGAGGAAGCGGCGCCGGCCTGCGTTGACGCCGTCATTGCTCATTCAGTCCTCTCCCATCAGCTTGCTTTGGCCTGTTGAACCAGACCTGTATTTAGGTTGTGTCAGTGGCACTAAAATTTGGTCGTCATGGTAAGAAACAAATCCACACACTGACAAGGTGATTACCCCGGCAAGGGCCCTCTACCCGCGCTTTGCTTGATCTGCGTCTATGCGACAAGTGGTCAATGACATGCTGACAGGTTAGTTCAAGCCAAAAAAAAAGCCCGGTTCCAAGGAACCGGGCTTTTCTCGACTGCCGAAGCGCTATTAACGCTTGGAGTACTGAGGACGCTTACGCGCTTTACGCAGACCCACTTTCTTACGCTCGACTTCACGAGCATCGCGGGTGACGTAGCCAGCACGACGCAGAGCGCCACGCAGGGTTTCGTCGTATTCCATCAGAGCGCGGGTGATACCGTGACGGATCGCACCGGCTTGACCGCTGACACCACCACCGGAAACGGTGACGTAGATGTCGAATTTCTCAACGGTTTCGGTCAGCTCGAGCGGCTGACGAACAACCATGCGAGCGGTTTCGCGACCGAAGAACACGTCCAGAGAACGGTTGTTGATGGAGATGTTACCAGTACCCGGACGCAGGAATACGCGAGCGGTTGCGGTCTTGCGACGGCCAGTGCCGTAATTTTGAGTCGCCGACATAATGAACTATCCCGTTAGATCTTCAGTTCTTGAGGCTGCTGAGCAGTGTGTGGGTGAGCAGCACCCGCGTACACTTTCAGCTTACGGTACATGTCGCGACCCAGCGGGTTCTTAGGCAGCATGCCTTTGACCGCGGTTTCGATAACACGCTCAGGGGCCTTGGCGATCAACTTCTCGAAGTTGATTTCCTTGATACCGCCCGGGAAACCGGAGTGGGAGTAGTACATTTTGTCGGAAGACTTGGCACCAGTCACACGAACCTGCTCGGCGTTGATAACGACGATGTAGTCGCCAGTGTCAACGTGAGGGGTGTATTCTGGTTTGTGCTTGCCACGCAGACGGGTAGCGATTTCGGTAGCCAGACGACCCAGGGTCTGGCCAGCGGCGTCGACTACGAACCACTCGCGCTTTACTGTTTCCGGTTTAGCAGTAAAAGTTTTCATTCTCTAAAGCCTCAGAGGCCGCCCAGCGAAAAATAGACGGCGAATCTTACTGGATAGTGCACAGCTTGCCAAGGGCAAGCGCGCAGCCGAACACAGACGCTTTTGGGGGCTCGGGTCGGGCACGCCAATGTTCGACGGGGTTCTTCCTGCGTGATGGTGCATCACTTCCGCCACGCGGAGAGGGGCTGAATTATCCAGATTGCGAGAAAAATTTCAACCTGCTTTGATGGGCATCTATTGCCAAGGAGTGTCTAACCGATGGAATACCGCCAGCTCGGCCGTACCGACCTCAATGTCAGCGCCCTGTGCCTGGGCACCATGACCTGGGGTGAACAGAACGTTCAGGCCGAAGCCTTCGAACAGATTGCCCGGGCCAAGGCCGCCGGGGTCAACTTCATCGACACCGCCGAGATGTACCCGGTGCCGCCACGCCCGGAAACCTATGCGGCCACCGAGCGCATCATCGGCAACTGGTTCCGTGCCAATGGTGATCGCGACGACTGGGTGCTGGCCAGCAAGGTCGCAGGCCCAGGCAACGGCATCAGCCACATCCGCGACGGCCAGCTCAAGCACAACCGCCAGCACATCGTCGCGGCGCTGGACGAGAGCCTGAAGCGCCTGCGGACCGACCGTATCGACCTGTACCAGCTGCACTGGCCGGAGCGCAGCACCAACTTCTTCGGCAAGCTGGGTTACCAGCACCTGCCGCAGGACCATTTCACCCCGCTGGAAGAAACCCTCGAAGTACTCGACGAGCAGGTGCGTGCAGGCAAGATCCGCCATGTCGGCCTGTCCAACGAAACCCCGTGGGGCACCATGAAGTTCCTGCAACTGGCCGAAAGCCGTGGCTGGCCGCGGGCGGTGTCGATCCAGAACCCTTACAACCTGCTCAACCGCAGCTTCGAGGTGGGCCTGGCGGAAGTCGCCATCCGCGAGCAGTGCGGCCTGCTGGCTTATTCGCCACTGGCCTTCGGCATGCTCTCGGGCAAGTACGAGAACGGTGCACGCCCGGACAACGCACGCCTGACCCTCTTCAGCCGCTTTGCCCGCTACTCCAACCCGCAGACCGTTGCAGCCTGCAGCCGCTACGTGCAACTGGCCCGCGAGCATGGCCTGGACCCGGCGCAGATGGCCCTGGCGTTCGTGACCCGGCAGCCTTTCGTGACCAGCAACATCATTGGCGCTACCAGCCTGGCACAACTGGACAGCAACCTGGCCAGCATCGAGTTGAATCTGAATGACGAGCTGCTGGCAGCGATCGAGGCGCTTCACCAGGAACAACCGAACCCGGCGCCTTGAGCTGAAAGGGGCCGCTTTGCGGCCCAATCGCCGGCAAGCCAGCTCCCACAGGATTGCGTAGAACCCGAGGCCTGCGCTGTACCTGTGGGAGCTGGCTTGCCGGCGATTGGGCTGCAAAGCAGCCCTCTGTTACATGGGGTAGACACAATCGCCAAAAAATAAGACGATCCAGCCGGTGATTGACCACTCTACCCTATAAGAACAATGACAATGATGTTTACCCAACCCTCCGCGTCGCTGCGGCGCGTCAGCATCCTGGCCATTGACAAGGTATTTGCTTCTACCTTGATGCAGGCCAAGGACTTCTTCCACCTCGCCGCCCTGCGCTACAGCAAGCAGCTTGGCCTGGGCTTGCAGCCCATGTTCGAAATCCGCCTGGTGAGCCCAGACGGCCAGCCCGTGGACAGCTTCAGCAATGTACAGCTGCCGGTCGACGGTGGCCTGGACGACGCTGATGTGATCATCCTCCCGGCCTACTGGGACGACTTCGACAACCTGCTGCAACGTTACCCACAGGTGCTGCCTTGGCTGCGTGACCAGCATGCGCGTGGCGCGGTGCTGTGCGCCGAGGCCAGTGGTGTGTTCTGGCTGGCCGAGTCCGGCCTGCTCGATGGCAAGGAAGCGACCACCTACTGGCGCTTCTTCAACACGTTTGCCGAGCGCTTCCCGAAGATCCGGCTGAACCAGGACAAGCACCTGACCGACGCCGACAATATCTATTGCGCTGGCGGTGCCACCTCGGCCTGCGACCTGTACATCTACCTGATCGAACGCTTCTGCGGCGCCAACGTGGCCCGCGCCGTGGCCCGCGACATCCTCTACGAAGTGCAGCGCAACTACACGCCAGGGCGCATGGGTTTTGGCGGGCAGAAGCTGCACCAGGACCTGATCATCCTGCAGATCCAGCACTGGCTGGAAGAGCACTTCGCCGACAAGTTCCGCTTCGAGGACGTGGCCCGCAACCACGGCATGAGCATCCGCAACTTCATGCGCCGCTTCCAGGGCGCAACGGGTGACAAGCCCCTGCACTACCTGCAACGGCTACGGATCGAGACAGCCAAGGGGTTGTTGTCGAGCACGCGCAAGAGCATCAAGACCATCAGTTATGAGGTCGGTTACGACGATGCCAGCTTCTTTGCGCGCTTGTTCCGCCAGCATACCGAGTTGTCGCCGAACCAGTACCGGCAGCAGTTCATGCAGGAGGCTTGAGGCCCAGGGGGCTGCTTCGCAGCCCATCGCGACACAAGGCCGCTCCCACAAGGTCCTGCATACACAGGTCAATGTGGGAGCGGCCTTGTGTCGCGAAAGGGCCGCAAAGCGGCCCCAAAAATCTTAAGGCTTGTGCGCCCGCGACAGGAATTCGTGCGACTGCATCTCCAGCAACCGGCTCAGGGTGCGCTGGAACTCGAAGCTCAGACGCCCACCGGTATACAGGTCTTTCAGCTCCACCTCGGCCGAGATGATCAGCTTGACGTTGCGGTCGTAGAACTCGTCCACCATGTTGATGAAACGGCGGGCGATGTCGTCGGTGGCGACGCCCATCTGCTCCACGTTGCTCAGCAGCACGGCGTGGAAGATCTTGCCCAGTTCGATGTAGTCGTTCTGGCTGCGCGGCCCGTCGCACAGGGCGCGGAAGTCGAACCAGGCCACGTCGTCGCAGGTAAGCAAGGCATGGATCGGGCGGTTCTCGATCATCAGCACATCGTTTTCGACCGCCTGGGTGCATTCCGGGGTCAGCGCCTTGAAGCTGGCGCGCATGCTCTGGTGCGCAGCGTCATTGAGCGGGTAGTGGAACAGCTCGGCCTGCTCCAGGTGGCGCAGGCGGTAGTCGACGCCGCTGTCGACGTTCACCACATCGGTGAACTGCTTGATCATGGCAATGGCCGGCAGGAAGCGCGCACGTTGCAGGCCGTCCTTGTACAGGCCGTCCGGCACGATGTTGGAGGTGGCCACCAGCGACACGCCGTTCTTGAACAGCTCTTCCATCAGGGTGCCGAGGATCATGGCATCGGTAATGTCCGACACGAAGAATTCGTCAAAGCAGATCACCTTGGCTTCTTCGCTGAAGCGCTTGGCGATGATGGTCAGCGGGTTCTTTTCGCCCTTGAGGGTTTTCATTTCCTCATGCACACGCTTCATGAAGCGGTGGAAGTGCGTGCGCATCTTCTGCTTGAACGGCAGCGCCTCATAGAAGGTATCGACCAGGTAGGTCTTGCCTCGCCCTACCCCACCCCAGAAGTACAGGCCCTTGACCGGGGTCTGTTCCTTCTTGCCGAACAGCTTGCCGAACACGCCCGGCTTGTTGTTCTGCGCGTGTACCAGGTCGTCGTACAGGCGCTGCAAGTGACGCACCGCAGTTTCCTGCGCCGCGTCATGGAAGAAGTCGGGACGTTTCAGATCTGCTTGATAGCGTTCTAAGGGAGTCATGATTCGTTAGCGAGGCAACAAAAAACGGGCCGTCACTGTAGCGACAGGCCCGCCTTATGGCAATCAGACTTGCGTCAATATGCCTCAGTCCTGCTGTGGCGCCAGGGCATCGCGCAGGCTTTGAATGGCTGCATCAAGCGCCTCGGCGCTGTCGAACTGCGGCCCGTCGGCAACCTGCTCGCCATTGAGCCACAGGCCGAAGCCCAAGCCTTCGACGCGCACATCAGGCTCGCCACCTTGCTGCAGCTGCTTGCTCACGGCGCCCGCGCTCTTGCCATCGGCAAAGCTGCGCGACAGCAGCAGTTGCTCGCCGTCGGCGGCCAGCAGGCGGAAGCGGAAGCTGCCGTCTTCATCACGGAAGCTGACGAAGCGCGCGCTCTTGGCGGCTTTCTTCTTCACTTCGGTATTGGCCTGCACGCCACTGCGGAACGAACGCAAGCCAACAGACTCGCGCAGTTGTTCGAGGAACGGCGTGGCGATCTTGCGGGCCTTGGCGGCGCCGGCCAGCAGGATGTCTTCCAGGTCTGCCGGGCGGGCAATCAACTGGTGGTAGTACTCGCGTTTTTCGGCCAACTGGCCGTCCAGCAGCTGGAACAGGCGCTGCTTGGCATCGCCCCAGCCCAGGCCCTGCAACAGCTCATCACGGAATTCAGCGCACTGCCCTGGCGTCGCGAAAGCCTGGTAAAGGGTGAACAGGTGCGAGTTGTCCGGGTCTTTCGCTTCGCCTGGCGCGCGCGAGTCGGTGACGATGCGCGAGATGGCGTCTTTCATATCCTTGGCGCTGGTGAACAACGGGATGGTGTTGTCGTAGCTCTTGGACATCTTGCGCCCGTCCAGGCCAGGCAGGGTCGCAACGCTTTCCTCGATCACCGCCTCCGGCAGGGCGAAGAAGTCCTTGCCCTGGCCGAACAGGTGGTTGAAGCGCTGGCCGATGTCGCGGGCCATTTCCACGTGCTGGATCTGGTCACGGCCGACCGGCACCTTGTTGGCGTTGAACATGAGGATGTCGGCGGCCATCAGCACCGGGTAGCTGAACAGGCCCATGGTCACGCCGGCGTCCGGGTCTTCGCCGGCCTCGACGTTCTTGTCCACCGAGGCCTTGTAGGCATGGGCACGGTTCAGCAGGCCCTTGGCGGCAACGCAGGTCAGCAGCCAGGTCAGCTCGGGGATTTCCGGGATGTCGGACTGGCGGTAGAAAGTCACCTTGTCCGGGTCCAGGCCACCGGCCAGCCAGGTGGCGGCGATTTCCAGGCGCGAGCGCTGGATGCGCAGCGGGTCATCGCACTTGATCAGGGCGTGGTAGTCGGCCAGGAAGTAGAACGAGTCGACACCGGGCTGCTGGCTGGCACGGATCGCCGGGCGAATGGCGCCGGCGTAGTTGCCCAGGTGCGGAGTGCCGGTGGTGGTGATACCGGTAAGAATGCGCGTGGTCATGGGTGTTCGCTTATTCAGGCTTGGCTCAGTTCGAAAGGCGCGGCAGCAGCAGATCCTTCAGATCGGTCAGCTTGCCATGGAAGAAGTGGCCACATTCTGCCACTTTCAGCAGCTCATGGGGGCGCGACAGGCTGTCGGACCATTGGTAAACCAGCTGCGGCGCGACCACTTCATCGGCGTCTGGCTGCACCACGGTGATCGGGCAGTGCTGTGGCAACGGGAATTCGGCCGTCAGGCGCATGACTGCCGGGGCAATCATGAACAAGTGTTGCAGCGATACCTTGGCAGCTTCCAGGCGGCCGGCCAGGCTGGTAGCGACAAAGCCACCGAACGAGAAGCCCATCAGTACCACTGGCAGCTCGGGGTGTTTCGCACGCAGCCAGGCTGCGGCAGCCTCGGCATCGGCCACTTCGCCAGCGCCCATGTCATGGCTGCCGGCGCTCTGGCCGACACCACGGTAGTTGAAACGCAGGGTCACGTAGCCGGCATCGCGGGCGGTGCGTTGCAGGGTCGAGACCACCTTGTTGAGCATGGTGCCGCCCTGGACCGGGTTGGGGTGGCAGATCAGCACCACGCCGCGGGCATCGGCCACGTCCAGGTACAAGGCTTCCAGCTGGCCGCTGGGGCCATCGATGAACAAGGGGGTTTCGCGGACAAGCAAGGCACTACTCCGTGACCTCGGGGAGGGTCGATTCGTCTAGGTGAGGAATTCTGTTCTGATTTGCGATCGCTCGCGGTATACAGCGCAGGTCTGAGCCGTTAACGTAAAGCAAAGCCGTTTATAGAGGAAGGACTCGTGGAACTCTCGCTCCTTGTTTGGTTGTTGCCGACCCTGGCCCTGGTCATTGGTGTGGTAGTTGGTTTCGTCGTGGCCCGCCTGCTGCCCAATGCCGCGCCCAGCAGCACCCAGCGTCAGTTGGATGAAATGCAGAAGCGCTTCGACAGCTACCAGAACGAAGTGGTGACCCACTTCAACAGCACTGCGGTACTGGTGAAGAAGCTGACCCAGAGCTACCAGGATGTCCAGGACCACCTGGCCGACGGCGCCAATACCCTGGCCCTCGACGAACTGACCCGTCAGCGCCTGCTGGCCGCGCTGCACTCCGAAGGCAGCCAAGGCCCACGCGATCGCCTGACGCCGCCGAAGGACACTGCTGAAGTACCCCGCGACTACGCGCCAAAAGCGCCGAACTCGCCGGGCATGCTTGACGAGAGCTACGGGCTCAAGCGCTAAGTT
Source organism: Pseudomonas sp. NPDC090592 (assembly GCF_044769185.1). Lineage (NCBI taxonomy): Bacteria > Pseudomonadati > Pseudomonadota > Gammaproteobacteria > Pseudomonadales > Pseudomonadaceae > Pseudomonas > Pseudomonas sp. NPDC090592. Next base: position 16,349 of record NZ_JBIVXJ010000002.1, on the reverse strand, counting down.
GCCAAACATGAAGAAGGCCTCGAAAGAGGCCTTTTTTGTGCGCTGGATTTACCGGCCTCTTCGCGGGCACGCCCGCTCCCACAGGTATTTCACAGATTTTGAATTCTGTGATGTCCCTGTGGGAGCGGGCGTGCCCGCGAAGAGGCCGGTACAGACTGCCTATTTACACGCCTGCAACGCCTGCTCGACATCCGCCAGCAGGTCTTCCACATCTTCCAGCCCCACCGACAGGCGCACCAGCCCCTCCGAGATCCCGTGATGCGCCCGCTCCTCTGGCGTATAGCTGGAGTGGGTCATGCTCGCCGGGTGCTGCGCCAGCGACTCTGCATCCCCCAGGCTCACCGCCCGTGCGAACAGCTGCAGCGCATTCATGAAACGCCGCCCCGCCTCGATGCCACCCTTAAGCTCAAAAGCAATCATCCCGCCCGGCAAACGCATCTGCCGCTGCGCCAGTTCGTACTGGGCGAACGATGGCAAGCCAGGGTAGTGGATCAGCTCGACCTGAGGCTGCCGAGCCAGGAACTGCGCCACCTCCAGTGCATTGGCGCAGTGGCGGTCCATGCGCAGCGCAAGGGTCTTGATCCCGCGCATCAATAACGCAGCGTCATGCGGCGATAGCACCGCCCCGGTCATGTCTTTGAGCCCTTCCAGGCGAATGCGGTCGATCAGCGCCTTGCGCCCCACCACCAGCCCGGCGGTGATATCGCCATGGCCGCTGAGATACTTGGTCGCCGAATGCACCACCAGGTCTGCCCCCAGTTCCAGTGGCCGCTGCAGGTATGGCGTGCAATAGGTGTTATCGACCACCACCCACACATCATGCCCCCGCACCGCCTCGGCTACCGCAGCAATGTCCACCAGTTGCATGTTGGGGTTGGCCGGTGTTTCGCAGTAGATCATCCGCGTTTTGCTGTTGATCGCCGCCTTAAGCGCCTTGGCATCGTTGAGGTCGACATGGCGGACCTTTACCCCGAACTCACCAATGCCGTGGTGCAAGAAAGCAAAGGTGCAGCCATACACCGTGCGCCCGACAATCAGCTCGTCGCCGGGCCGCAGCAGGGTCCAGATGGTCGAGGTAATCGCACCCATCCCCGACGCCAGCGCCAACCCCGCTTCGCCGCCCTCCAGCGAGGCCATGCGCTGCTCCAGCAGGGCCAGGGTAGGGTTGGAGATACGGCTATAGAAATGCCCCGCCTCTTCGCCGGCAAAGCAGGCAGCGCCGTATTCGACGGTGGGAAATGCATAGGTGGCGGTCTGGTACACCGGCGGCACAAGCGCGCCACCGTGGGACAGCGGGTCGTAGCCATGGTGAATGGCCCGGGTGGAAAAACCGGTGTTGTTATGGGAGTCGCGCATGGCAACAGCCTCTGGTGGTTTGTTATAAGTTTATGCCACCAAGCTGCCCGATTTTTTCCAAAATGGCCCATGCATGCGGGTGGTTATTGGGACAAAAACAATAATTGAATCACCAGGAGGGCAAATCATGCCTTCGAGCCTCGACCGCACCGACCGCGCCCTGCTGGCTGCCCTGCAGGACAACGCCCGCCTCACCGTTGCCGAACTTGCCGACCAAGTGGCGCTGACCACCTCGCCCTGCTGGCGACGGGTGAAACTGCTGGAAGACAACGGCTACATCACTGGCTACCAAGCCATCCTCTCGCCTAAGTCCTTGGGGTTTGGTGTAACGGCGTTCGTCAGCATCATGATGGATTCGCACACCAAGGACATGGCGCTGGCGTTCGAGCAGCGGCTGATGGAGATTCCCGAGATTGTCGCCTGCCACAACATTTCCGGGCGTTATGACTTTTTGCTGGAGATCCTGGCGCGTGACCTGGAGTCGTTCGGGGAGTTTACTCGCGAGGTGCTGCAGCGGTTGCCGGGGGTGAAGGAAATCTATTCGAGTTTTTCGTACAAGGCGGTGAAGGAGAAACGGGTAATACCTGTGTCGGAAAAACACATCTGAGACAGATCTTTCCAATCAGCAGGAACGCTCCTACTGACAGACAGCCCGCCTCCGACATACAAACAGAGCATCCCTGGGCACAATTTCCAAGCCTTTCACCCAAGGGACGACTCCATGGCCAGCTTTCTTCCAGAGTTCATCATCCAAAAACTCGCAGGTCGAACATTCGACAGCTTCGACCACTTCTCCCGTTCCTTCTGGCTAGCAATTGCAGAAGACCCGATCTACAGCCAGCAATTCATCCCCGCACAACTCAACCGCCTCAAGAACGGCTGGCCACCCCGCGCGCCCTTCTGTGACACCGCGAAAGGCTTGCGCTCCTACCAGATTATCCACCTGCACCTGCCCGAATGGGGTGGGTTGATGTACGACGCCGCAAACCTGCGAATCATGAGCGCCATCCAGTATGCACTGTCATCGGAGGCGCCATGGTGACCAGCGGGAAGCACTGCCTTGCGGACTATACATACGCTGAGTTTCAGTCGATTGTTGAAGCGTTGATCCAGGCGGAGGGTTCTTCAGCCTGGCAGGACCGGCTACTGGAGCTGTTTATCGAGTTGGTAGCACATCCCGCCGGCTCGGACCTGATCTACTACCCAGGTAACGAAGAGGATGGCAATGCCGAAACAGTAATGGCGCTCATCGTTAAGTGGAGAAAGTCGAAGGGGCTACCACTGTTCAGGGATCAGAAAGGTGAGCCAAATAGCTGATCAGGCGCAGGAGGCACTGAACAAGCACCAGGCGTTTTTTTAGATGCAGTGTTGATGGCCTGCTTTATCCGTCAGCGGTCTACACCATTACCGGCTCAATGAAAGGGTGCAATGTCGTGCTGTTCGAGGGCCGCTCAGAGCAGGTCGAAGCGATAAGCCATCAACCGGTGATGGCGGCCGTTCTGGCGAACGGGGAAACGGTACTAGAGTTTCTGGATAGCATGGGTGTAGCAGTGGAGTAGAGGCACAAGCCGAATCTGTTGGGAAGGCCAGATTTCACTGTCCATCGTCAAAAGCATTCACAAAGTCACGCTTGATGATTTCCACGGCTGCGCTGTCATCCAGCAATTCGAAACGTGGCAACTCGCTACCCGGCCCTCCAGGTTCGGAGTAGTCCATCCTGCCGACCAAATGCTGAACCAGAAAATTCATGGCTTCGGTGTCAGCAGGATCTACATCGAGCGAAGTGATCAACTCCTCAACAACTGCTCTCGGCTTGTTTTCGGCAAACTGAAACGACGGATAGAATTTTCTGCGATTGCCAATATTGGTGTAGGCGAGCAGCTTGCCTGCCTTTGTCTTCTGGCTCAGCGCTTGTTTGCTGATACCCAGTATTTCACAGACCGCCTTGGCATCCAGCAACTCGCAACGGCTGGAGACACGCTCGAATGCGCGCGCCTTCATCCTGGCGATGGCTTCCTGATTCCGCGTTGCAACGGTGCGTATCGCACCAACGTCTACCTTGGCAAGGGCAGCAAAAGCCTTCTCGTCCGCAAGGCCTACCGCTTTCAGCACTACCGCTTCCGACGCACGTGCAAGATGCTCCTCGAAGCGCTGTCTCAATGCGGCTTTGGCAGCTTCAATACAGGCGAACCCCGGGTGGATCGAGTCACGAGTAGCGGTAGTCATGCGGGCCTCCTCACGCCTGAACAATCTCGTTGTGAACAGGCTAGGCTCCCTCATACATCATGTCAATTTGTCAATTAGTCAACATGTAAATACGTCGTTCACTCTGCACAGAACCAACATATAACTCTTTGATTTATCAGGGAACCTGTGGGAGCGGGCATGCCCGCGAACACCGGCACAGCCGGTGCCATACACCGTGTCACATTCTTCGCGGGCTCGCCCGCTCCCACAGAGTACGCGGCACTCGATAAAAAAAGGCCTCAAAAGAGGCCTTTTTTATACTTCTGACTCGACTCGGGAGCCGCCTGCAGAGCGCCCCCCATTTCAGATCAAGGCTTACGCCAGGACTGACCACCTTCATCGTCGTCACCGCCGCAGCGGCAAATGAACAGGTCGATGTATTTCGGGAATACGCTCATGGTAATACGCCTCTTGGATGCACTGGCCAATTCACCAGCTCATCCAGAGTGCCGCCACCTGGCTTTTTCGGGCATTGGGCAAAAATTCCCTTTCCGGTGGTTCAGGCACGGACATTACACGCAGCAAAAGAGGCACTTTACACGTGAAAAAAACCCCGCCGAAGCGGGGTTTTTCTTGCAGCCCAGCGCTTAGATCGCGCCACGCTGACGCAGTACGTCCAGCACCAGCTTGACGCCTTCGTCGACGCTGATCGACTGGGTGTCGATTACCAGGTCCGCGTCCAGCGGCACATCGAACGGGAAGCTTTCGCCCGGAATGTTGTCACCGCCAGCAGCATACAGGCCCTGTGGGTCGCGCTCGCGGCAGGCCAGCGGCGAGGCCTGGACGTAAACGGTCACCAGGCGCTCCTTGCCGATCAACGCCTTGGCCTGTTCACGGCCTTCGGCATCCGGGGCCACGAACGCAGCCAGGGTCAGCATGCCGGCTTCGTTGAACTGGCGCGCCACATGGGCGGCGCGGCGCCAGTTTTCGGTGCGGCCGGCGCGGTCCTGTGGCAGGCCCTTGTTCAGGTCGTGGCGCAGGTTCTGGCCATCGAGCACGTACACTGCACGGCCCATGTCGAACAGCTTGCGCTCCACGGCATAGGCCAGGGTGCTCTTGCCAGCGCCGGACAGGCCGCTGAACAGCACGGTGGCTGGCTGCTGGCCGAAGCGCAGGGCGCGCTCTTCGGTGGACACGTGGGCCTGCTTGCCATGCTGGCCGGTGCTGCCGTGCGGCAGGACTGGCTGGGCGATGATCATGCCGGCGCCGACGGTGCCGTTGGTCAGGCGGTCGATGACGATGAACGCACCGGTGGTGCGGTTGCTGTCGTAACCGTCCAGGGCAATGGCGCTGTCCAGGGAGACCTTGACGCGGCCGATCTCGTTCAATTGCAGGGCGCTGGCAGCGTCCTTTTCAAGGGTGTTCACATCGACCTTGTGGGTGATGCTGGCAATCGAGCCCGGCACATAGCTGGTGGCGCGCTTGATGTCGTACTTCTTGCCCGGGAGCATCGGCTCCTCGGCCATCCACACCAGCATGGCGTCGAACTGGTCGGTCACCGGTGGCACGTTGTCGGCGTGTACCAGCAGGTCACCACGGGAGATGTCGATCTCGTCTTCCATGGTCAAGGTCACGGCCTGGCCTGGGCCGGCGTTTTCCAGTTCACCTTCGTAGGTGACGATGGACCTGACCCGGCTGCTCTTGCCCGACGGCAGTACGACGATTTCGTCGCCCTTGTGCACCACGCCGCTGGCGAGGGTGCCGGCAAAGCCGCGGAAGTTCAGGTTCGGGCGGTTGACGTACTGCACCGGGAAGCGCAGGTCGGTGAAGTTGCGGTCGGCCGAAACCTCGACGGTTTCGAGGATTTCCATCAGCGTCGGGCCGCTGTACCACGGCGATTGCTCGCTATGGTTGACCACGTTGTCGCCCTTGAGCGCCGACATTGGCACGAAGTGCAGGCTGCTCGGGGTCAGGTTGATGGCTTCGGCAAACTTCAGGTAGTCGGCCTTGATCGACTCGAACACGCCTTCATCGAAGCCCTTCAGGTCCATCTTGTTGACCGCGACCACAATGTGCTTGATGCCCAGCAACGAGGCAATGTAGCTGTGACGGCGGGTCTGGGTCTGCACACCGTAGCGGGCATCGACCAGGATGATCGCCAGGTCACAGGTGGACGCACCGGTGGCCATGTTGCGGGTGTACTGCTCGTGGCCCGGGGTGTCGGCGATGATGAACTTGCGCTTGGCAGTAGAGAAGTAGCGGTAGGCGACATCGATGGTGATGCCCTGCTCGCGCTCGGCCTGCAGGCCGTCGACCAACAGCGCCAGGTCGACTTCTTCGCCGGTGGTGCCGGACTTTTTCGAGTCACGGGTGATGGCCTCGAGGTGGTCCTCGTAGATCATCTTCGAGTCGTGCAGCAGGCGCCCGATCAGGGTGCTCTTGCCGTCATCCACGTTGCCGCAGGTGAGGAAACGCAGCAGTTCTTTACGCTCGTGCTGAGCCAGATAAGCGAGGATGTCTTCGCTGATCAAATCGGATTGGTGCGACATGGAGTAACCCTGAAAATTAGAAGTAGCCCTGACGTTTCTTGTCTTCCATGGAACCGGCGCCATCGTGGTCGATGACCCGGCCCTGGCGCTCGGAAGTGCGCGTCAGGAGCATTTCCTGAATGATGTCGGTGAGCGTTTCGGCTTCCGACTCGACAGCGCCCGTGAGCGGGTAGCAGCCGAGGGTACGGAAACGCACCTTCTTCTTGACGATGCGGGCTTTTTCTTCCTCGGAGAGGTGCTCGAGGATGCGCTCGTCGTCGATCATGATCAGGGTGCCGTTCTTCTCGATGACTTCACGCTCGGCGGCGAAGTACAGCGGCACGATCGGGATGCCTTCAAGGTAGATGTACTGCCAGATGTCCAGCTCGGTCCAGTTCGACAGCGGGAAGACGCGGATCGACTCGCCCTTGTTGACCTTGCCGTTGTACACGTTCCACAGCTCCGGGCGCTGGTTCTTCGGGTCCCAGCGGTGCTTGCTGTCACGGAACGAGTACACACGTTCCTTGGCCCGCGACTTCTCTTCGTCGCGGCGCGCGCCACCGAAAGCTGCATCGAAACCATGCTTGTCCAGTGCCTGTTTCAGGCCCTGGGTCTTCATGATGTCGGTGTGCTTGGAGCTGCCATGGGTGAACGGGTTGATGCCCTGCGCCACACCCTCGGGGTTGACGTGGGTGATCAGTTCCAGGCCCATTTCCTCGACCATCTTGTCGCGGAAGCTGTACATCTCCTGGAATTTCCACTGGGTGTCGACGTGCATCACCGGGAACGGCAGCTTGCCCGGGAAGAAGGCCTTGCGCGCCAGGTGCAGCATCACGGCGGAATCCTTGCCGATCGAGTACAGCATCACCGGGTTGTCGAACTCGGCGGCCACCTCGCGGATAATGTGGATGCTTTCCGCCTCCAGCTGTTTCAAGTGCGTCAGTTTGTCGACCATGGCTACTCACGAAAAACGATCTTATGGACGGCCTGCGGGCCGTGTTCGAGCGAGCCACTTTATCACAGCGGCTTCTTCTATTTAGGCGGCGGGCTAGATCGAAAAGGTCTAACGATATGACTGCGGGTTTGGCTTGGCAGGGCCGGCCTCTTCGCGGGCACGCCCGCTCCCACAGGTACGGCGCAGGCCTTGTGGGAGCGGGCGCGCCCGCGAAGAAGGCAACGCCGACCTCAGATCGGGTTCGGGCAATCGATGAACAGGTGTTCCACGGCAAAGCGCCGCGCCAGATAGTCACCCAGCGCCTGCACGCCATACCGCTCGGTGGCATGGTGCCCGGCGGCGATGAAGCTGACGCCGTTCTCGCGTGCACTGTGGTAGGTCTGCTCAGACGCCTCACCGGTCAGGTACAAATCGACCCCGGCCGCAATCGCCGTGTCGATGTAGCCCTGCCCGCCCCCGGTGCACCAGCCGACCCGGCGGATCATCTCGTCACCTTCAACCAGCAACGGCTCGCGCCCCAGCACCTCCTGCACCCGCCGGGCAAAATCGCGCGCGGTCATCGGCTCGGCCAGCGAACCGACCAGCCCGACCACCTTGGGGTTTTCCGGGTCCAGCGGCCCTTCGACGGTAATCTCCAGTTGCCGCGCCAGCTGCACGTTGTTGCCCACCTCAGGGTGAACATCCAACGGCAAGTGGAACGCCAGCAGGCTGATATCGTTGTTCAGCAAGGTCTTCAGCCGACGCTGGCGGATACCGGTGATGCAAGGGTTCTCCCCCTTCCAGAAGTAACCATGATGGACCAGCACCAGGTCGGCCTCGGCTTCGACCGCTGCATCCAGCAGCTCCTGGCTGGCGGTAACACCGCTGACGATACGGCTGACCTGCGGTCGGCCTTCGACCTGCAGGCCATTGGGGCAATAATCCTGGATCTTCGCGCTGCCCAGGTAGCGTTCGGCTTCCTCGACCAGGGTGTTGAGAGCGACGGCCATGAAAATCTCCTCGAAAACTGCGCATTTCTGGGGCGTAACGCCCGTATAATGCCGGCCATTATGGGCCGTCGTCGGCACCGGGGGAACCGGTGTATGATCGCGCGCGTTCATGCCCCGCTGCGCGGCCAGTGGCCCCCGCTCTTTCCAGGATTCGTTCATGTTCAAGGCGTTTCGTTACTTTGGCTGGCCCCTGCTCACCGGCGTGCTGATCGCCATGTTGATCATCCAGCGGTTCCCGGAGTGGGTCGGCCTGCCCAGCCAGGACGTCAACCTGCAACAGGCACCGCAGACCACGCGCATCATGCAGGGCCCGGTATCGTATGCCGACGCCGTGACCCTCGCCGCACCTGCGGTGGTCAACCTGTACACCACCAAGGTGGTGAACAAGAGCGCCCACCCGCTGTTCGAAGACCCGCAGTTCCGCCGCTTCTTCGGCGACAACCTGCCCAAGCAGCGCCGCTGGGAATCAAGCCTGGGCTCGGCAGTGATCATGAGCCCCGAGGGCTACCTGCTGACCAACAACCATGTCACCAGCGGCGCCGACCAGATCGTGGTAGCCCTGAAGGATGGTCGTGAGACCCTGGCACGGGTAATCGGCAGCGACCCGGAAACCGACCTGGCCGTGTTGAAGATCGACCTGAAGAACCTGCCGGCAATCACCATCGGCCGTTCCGACACCATTCACATCGGCGACGTGTCGCTGGCCATCGGCAACCCGTTCGGCGTCGGCCAGACCGTCACCATGGGTATCATCAGCGCCACCGGCCGTAACCAGCTGGGCCTGAACAACTACGAAGACTTCATCCAGACCGATGCCGCAATCAACCCGGGCAACTCGGGCGGCGCCTTGGTCGATGCCAATGGCAACCTGGTCGGCATCAACACCGCAATCTTCTCCAAGTCGGGTGGCTCGCAAGGCATCGGCTTTGCCATCCCGGTGAAACTGGCACTGGAGGTGATGAAGTCGATCGTCGAGCATGGCCAGGTAATTCGTGGCTGGCTGGGCATTGAAGTGCAGCCGCTGAGCCAGGAACTGGCCGAGTCGTTCGGCATGAAGGACCGGCCAGGTATCGTGGTGGCAGGCATTTTCCGCGAAGGGCCGGCGGCAAAGGCCGGGTTGCAACTGGGTGACGTGATCCTGAGCATCAATGGCGAACCGGCCGGTGACGGGCGCAAGTCGATGAACCAGGTGGCGCGGATCAAGCCTAACGAGAAGATCACCATCGAGGTGATGCGCAATGGGCAGCAGCTGAAGCTGGTGGCAGAGGTGGGGCTGCGGCCGCCACCGGCGCCGGCGGCTGTACAGGAAGAGAAGTAACGCTGGGGCCGCGTGGCGGCCCTTCGCGGGCGCGCCCGCTCCCACAGGAATAGCGTAGGGCCTGAAGCCAGCGCCGGACCTGTGGGAGCGGGCATGCCCGCGAAGGGCTGCAGCGCAGCCCCGACAGCATCAATGCAGGATCTGGCTCAGGAACAACCTGGTCCGGTCACTGCGCGGCCGGTCGAAGAAGTCGTCCGGCGCCGCCTGCTCCACAATCTCCCCCTTGTCCATGAAGATCACCCGGTTCGCCACGGTGCGGGCAAAGCCCATCTCGTGGGTCACGCAGAGCATGGTCATGCCATCTTCGGCCAGGCCCACCATGGTATCGAGCACTTCCTTGACCATTTCCGGGTCCAGCGCCGAGGTCGGCTCGTCGAACAGCATGATCTTCGGCTTCATGCACAAGGCGCGGGCAATCGCCACACGCTGCTGCTGGCCACCGGACAACTGCCCCGGGTACTTGTGCGCCTGTTCAGGAATACGCACGCGCTCCAGGTAATGCATGGCAATTTCCTCAGCCTTGCGCCGGGGCATCTTGCGCACCCACATCGGCGCCAGGGTGCAGTTTTCCAGAATGCTCAGGTGCGGGAACAGGTTGAAGTGCTGGAACACCATGCCCACTTCGCGGCGGATGGCCTCGATCTGCTTGAGGTCGTTGGTCAGCTCCACGCCGTCCACCACGATGCGCCCCTGCTGGTGTTCTTCCAGGCGGTTGAGGCAACGGATGGTGGTGGACTTGCCCGAACCGGACGGCCCGCACAGCACGATGCGCTCACCCTGGCGCACGTTCAGGTTGATGTCCTTGAGCACGTGGAACTGGCCATACCACTTGTTCACACCCTGCATCTGGATGATGCCTTCGGGGCCGGCAGGCTGCTTGATCGCTTCACTCATTTCGAAACTCCTAACGCTTGTGGCCAGTGTCCAGCTTGCGCTCCAGGTGCATGGAGTAGCGGGACATACCGAAACAGAAAATCCAGAACACCAGGGCGGCGAACACATAGCCCTCGGTAGCCATGCCCAGCCAGGCCGGGTCGGCAGCGGCTTGCTTGACGCTGTTCAGCAGGTCGAACAGGCCGATGATGATCACCAGGCTGGTGTCCTTGAACAGGGCAATGAAGGTGTTGACGATGCCCGGGATCACCAGCTTGAGCGCCTGAGGCAGAATCACCAGGCCCATCGAGCGCCAGTAGCCCAGGCCCATGGCCGCAGCGGCTTCATACTGGCCTTTGGGAATGGCCTGCAAGCCACCGCGCACCACCTCGGCGATGTATGCCGACTGGAACAGGATCACGCCGATCATCGCCCGCAGCAGCTTGTCGAAGCTCATGCCCTCGGGCAGGAACAACGGCAGCATCACCGACGACATGAACAGCACGGTGATCAATGGCACGCCGCGCCAGAACTCGATGAAGGTCACGCACACCACCTTCACCGCCGGCATTTTCGACCGCCGGCCCAGCGCCAGCAGAATGCCCAGCGGCAAGGCGCCGACGATGCCCACGGTGGCGATCACCAGGGTCAGCATCAGCCCGCCCCACTGGCTGGTGGCTACCGTTTCCAGGCCAAGCACACCGCCATGCAGCAGGGTGTAGGCCAGGATCGGGTACAGCACCAGAAAGCCCAGGCCGTAAAAGGCCTTGCGCGGGAAGCGCTTGATGAACAGCGGCGCGGCGCCGAGCACGGCAAGCCACACGGTCAGGTCCACGCGCCAGCGCAACTCGGCCGGGTAGTAGCCATACATGAACTGGCCGAAGCGTTGCTGCACGAACACCCAGCAGGCGCCTTCCTTGGTGCAGTCGGCACGGGTGGTGCCGACCCAGTTGGCGTCGATCAACGCCCACTGGACAAGCGGCGGCACGATCAGCCACACCAGGTAGATGGCAAACAGGGTCAGCAGCGTGTTGAGCCAGCTGGAAAACAGATTGGCACGCATCCATGCGAGCACGCCGACGGTTTTCACCGGTGGCGGCATGTCGGGTTTGAAAACATGGGCATTCACGGGCGTATCCTCACCGCTCGATCAGCGCAATGCGCTTGTTGTACCAGTTCATCAGCAGCGAAATGCTGATGCTGATGGCGAGATAGACACTCATGGTGATGGCAATCACCTCGATGGCCTGGCCGGTCTGGTTGAGCACGGTACCGGCGAACAGCGAGACCATCTCCGGATAGCCGATACCGGCCGCCAGCGACGAGTTCTTCGCCAGGTTCAGGTACTGGCTGGTCAGCGGCGGAATGATCACCCGCAGTGCCTGGGGGATGATCACCTTGCGCAGGGTTGGCCCTTCGCGCAGGCCCAGCGAGCGTGCGGCTTCGGTCTGGCCATGGCTGACCGAACGGATGCCGGAGCGCACGATTTCAGCGATGAAGGCTGCCGTATAGATCGTCAGGGCCAACGTCAGCGCCAGCAGCTCAGGGATCAGCACCCAGCCACCGACGAAGTTGAAGCCCTTCAGCTGCGGCACTTCCCAGCTCACCGGGCTGCCGAACAGCAGCACGCTCAGGCCCGGGATGGCGATGAGCAGCGCCAGCCCCACCCAGAACTTGTGGAACGGCACACCGGTCTCGTCGAAGCGTTTGTTGGCGTAACGCACCATCACGACAATGGCGGCAATGGCCACTGCCAAGGCAACGACGAACGGCCAGAAGCCGTCGGCCATCGAAGCGCCGGGCATGTTCAGACCGCGGTTGCTGATAAAGAAGGTGTCATCGATGTTGATGCTGCCCCGCGGTCCCGGCAGGGTCAGGAACACGGCGAAGTACCAGAACAGGATCTGCAACAGCGGCGGGATGTTGCGGAAGGTTTCCACGTACACGGTCGCGAGCTTGTTGATCATCCAGTTTGGCGACAACCGCGCCACACCAATGATGAAGCCCAGGATCGTCGCCAGGATGACGCCGATGAAGGTCACCAGCAGGGTATTGAGCAGGCCGATGACGAACACCCGCGCATAGCTGTCGGACTCCACATAGGGGATCAGGTGCTGGGCGATGCCGAAGCCGGCGCTGCGCTCGAGAAAGTCGAAGCCCGAGGTGATACCCCGGTGTTGCAGGTTGGTTTGCGTGTTGTGGAACAGGTACCAGCCCAGGCCGACCACGAAGACGATCGTGAGGATCTGGAACAGCCACGCGCGCACACGCGGATCATTAAGGGACAAGCCCTTGGGTGCGCCGATTTGATTTTGCATGAAGTGCCCCGGACAGTAGGGATTCGAACAGCCTGCGGCGGCGGGATGCCGCCGCAGGGTGCAGCCATCAGCGCACAGGTGGCGCGTACTGGATGCCGCCGTTGTTCCACAGGGCGTTCATGCCACGGTCGATCTTCAGGTCGGTGCTCTGGCCCAGGTTCTTCTCGAACACTTCGCCGTAGTTGCCGACTTGCTTCACGATTTGCACTACCCAGTCTTTGGGCAGCTTGAGGTCCTTGCCGTACTCGCCGTCACCACCCAGCAGGCGAGCCACGTCCGGGTTCTTGGTGGCCTTGGCCTCGGCTTCGACATTCTTCGAAGTGATGCCCGCCTCTTCGGCATTGAGCATGGCGAACAGGGTCCACTTGACGATGCTGAACCACTCCTCGTCGCCTTTACGCACCACCGGGCCCAGGGGCTCCTTGGAGATGGTTTCCGGCAGTACCACGTACTCGGTTGGCGCGGCCAGCTTGGAACGCTGGGCGAACAGCTGCGACTTGTCCGAGGTCAGCACGTCGCAACGGCCCGATTCCAGCGACTTGGCGCTTTCGTCCGAGGTATCGAAGGTGATCGGGGTGTACTTCAGGTTGTTGGCGCGGAAGAAGTCCGACACGTTCAGCTCGGTGGTGGTACCGGCCTGGATGCAGATGGTCGCGCCATCGAGTTCCTTGGCACTGGATACACCCAGCTTCTTGTTGACCAGGAAGCCGACACCGTCGTAGTAGGTGACACCGGCAAACACCAGGCCCATGCCGGCATCGCGCGAGCTGGTCCAGGTAGTGTTGCGCGACAGCACGTCAACCTCGCCCGACTGCAGGGCAGTGAAGCGTTCCTTGGCGTTGAGCTGGCTGAACTTGACCTTGGTGGCATCGCCGAACACGGCGGCGGCCACGGCGCGGCACACGTCGGCGTCGATACCGACGATCTTGCCTTGCGCATCAGGTACCGAGAAGCCCGGAAGACCGTCGCTCACGCCACACTGGACGAAGCCCTTCTTCTTGACCGCATCGAGGGTGGCGCCGGCCTGGGCATTGCTCACGGCGCCCAGTGCGGCGGCAGCGGTCAGGACTGCCAGGGTGGTTTTCAACATCTTCATTCACAACCTCCAAATCGCTCTTGTTGTATCGAGCCGGAATTGCACCGCACCCTTTTGAGGCGTATCCGACCCGTATTGGCTTGTTATTGGGTCAATTGGCGCAATGGGCTGTTCTGTGACAGCCTTCGCTTACAAAGGTTGTTACCGTCACGGCCTGCCCTTTGCATCGGAGGTTGAACTGCAAAGCGCGTACCAAATCTACTGGCTGGAGCGTTTAAGTGCTCGTCAAGTAGGGAAAGTTGTATCGTTGCGACATTCTTTTTCCGACAATCATTTCCTGCGCCTTTTTTTCACGCACGCCATAACAAGACCCGCACACTTTCGGAGCAGTCATGACCAATCCGCTGATTCTCGAACCCCAGAAAACCGCTGACGCCTGTGTGATCTGGTTGCACGGCTTGGGGGCCGACCGTTACGACTTCCTACCAGTGGCCGAATTCATGCAGGAGCGCCTGCTCAGCACCCGCTTCGTCATGCCCCAGGCGCCGACCCGCCCGGTGACCATCAACGGCGGCTATGCCATGCCCAGCTGGTATGACATCAAGGCCATGACCCCGGCCCGCGCCATCGACGAAGCGCAGCTGGAAGAATCGGCCGAACAGGTCATTGCCCTGATCAAGGCCGAACAGGCCAAAGGCATCAGCTTGTCGCGGATCTTCCTCGCTGGTTTCTCCCAGGGTGGCGCGGTGGTGCTGCACACTGCCTATATAAAGTGGCAAGAAGCGCTGGGCGGGGTGATCGCCCTGTCCACCTACGCCCCGACCTTCACCGACAGCCATCAGCTCAGCGCCTGCCAGCAACGCACCCCGGCCCTGTGCCTGCACGGCGTGCACGATCCGGTGGTGATCCCGGCCATGGGCCGTACCGCCTTCGAGTACCTGAACACCTGGGGCGTTGCCGCCCGCTGGCACGAATACCCGATGGAACACGAAGTGGTGGTCGAAGAGCTGAACGACATCCACGACTGGCTGGCCAGGCAACTGCAATGAGCCGTAGCCGCTTGTACCTGTAGTTGTGAGGCTATTCCACTACGCCGCGCCCGATTCTTGCTTTACACTGCCCGGCGTACATTCCTTAACCAGTTGATGAGACGATCGTGCTCAAGGCACTCAAGAAAATTTTCGGCAAGGGAGACGCCGCGCCACAGGCCGTCGCTCCTGCTGCCAGCGTGACGCCGCCTGCGCCCGCCCCCGCCGCAGAGGCCCGGCCCGCGCCCAAACCGGCCGCCCCGCGCGCCAAACCTGCCCCAAAGGCCGAACGGCCTGCCGCCACGCCCACAGCCGATACCCCGGCCAAGGACAAACCGCGTCGCGAGCGCAAGCCCAAGCCGCAGGCCAGCCTGTGGAAACCGGAAGACTTCGTGGTCGAGCCACAGGAGGGCAAGACCCGCTTCCACGACTTCAAGTTGTCCAACGAACTGATGCACGCCATCCACGACCTGGGCTTCCCATACTGCACGCCGATCCAGGCGCAGGTACTGGGTTACACCCTGGCTGGCCAGGACGCCATTGGTCGCGCCCAGACCGGTACCGGCAAGACCGCGGCGTTCCTGATTTCGATCATTTCCCAGCTGCAGCAGACGCCACCGCCCAAGGAACGTTACATGGGCGAACCGCGCGCGCTGATCATCGCGCCTACCCGCGAGCTGGTGGTACAGATCGCCAAGGACGCCGTCGCCCTGACCAAGTACACCGGCCTGAACGTGATGAGCTTTGTCGGCGGCATGGACTTCGACAAGCAGCTCAAGGCCCTGGAAGCGCGCCACTGCGACATCCTGGTGGCCACCCCTGGCCGCCTGCTGGACTTCAACCAGCGCGGCGAGGTGCACCTGGACATGGTCGAGGTGATGGTGCTGGACGAAGCCGACCGCATGCTCGACATGGGCTTCATCCCGCAGGTACGCCAGATCATTCGCCAGACGCCACCCAAAAGCGAGCGCCAGACCCTGCTGTTCTCCGCCACCTTCACCGACGACGTGATGAACCTGGCCAAGCAGTGGACCACCAACCCGGCCATCGTCGAGATCGAGCCGGAGAACGTGGCCAGCGATACGGTCGAGCAACACGTGTATGCGGTAGCGGGCAGCGACAAGTACAAGCTGTTGTACAACCTGGTGACCCAGAACAAGTGGGAACGGGTGATGGTGTTCGCCAACCGCAAGGACGAAGTGCGGCGCATCGAGGAAAAACTGGTACGCGACGGCATCAATGCCGCCCAGTTGTCGGGCGACGTGCCGCAGCACAAGCGCATCCGCACCCTGGAGAGCTTCCGCGAAGGGCGCATCACCGTGCTGGTGGCGACTGACGTGGCCGGGCGAGGCATTCACATCGATGGCATCAGCCACGTGATCAACTTCACCCTGCCAGAAGACCCGGACGACTATGTGCACCGCATTGGCCGGACTGGCCGTGCCGGGGCCAATGGCGTGTCGATCAGCTTTGCCGGTGAGGATGACTCCTACCAGCTGCCAGCGATCGAAGAGCTGCTGGGGCGCAAGATCAAGTGTGAGATGCCGCCGGATGAGCTGCTGAAGCCGGTGCCGCGCAAGCATCACTGATTTAGCAGCGCTAGCCGCGCCCTTGTAATCGATGGACTCGCCCCCGCCGAGGCATCACAGTGCCACGGTGGCGTTCAAAGAAGCCAACGGCAGCGAGGGCGAGACCATGAAAAAGCATAGTTCGAAGCAAGTAACCCTGTCTTCCACTGATGTGGAGCTTTGCACAACGATC